>JALHRW010000238.1 GCA_022841245.1 Planctomycetota bacterium | reverse complement strand
TGGCCAGCGAGGGCCTGCGCGTGCTCGCCGTGGCCACCGCGCGGATGCCGGCCGACCGGCTGCCCGACAGCCACCAGGACGTCGACCTGGAATACCTCGGGCTCATCGGCCTGGAGGATCCCCTGCGTCCGGACGTCCCCGCCGCCGTCGCCGAATGCCGCAGCGCCGGCATCCGCGTGGTGATGATCACCGGCGACTATCCCGCGACGGCGCAGAGCATCGCCGACAAGGCGGGCATCGACGGCAACCGCGAGGTCATCACCGGCCCCGAACTGGAGAACATGCCGGAGGCCGAGCTGGCCCGGCGCATCGGCACGGTCTGCATCTTCGCCCGCGTGCTGCCGGAGCAGAAGCTGCGCATCGTGCGGGCGCTGAAGGCCAACCATGAGGTGGTGGCGATGACCGGCGACGGGGTCAACGACGCACCGGCGCTCAAGGCGGCGCACATCGGCATCGCCATGGGCGGCCGCGGCACCGACGTCGCACGCGAAGCGGCGGCCCTGGTGCTGCTTGACGATGATTTCGCCTCGATCGTCGCCGCGGTGCGGATGGGCCGCCGCATCTTCGACAACATCAAGAAGGCCATCGCCTTCACCTTCGCGGTGCATGTGCCGATCGCCGGCCTGTCGATCCTGCCGGTGTTCATCCCGGGCTGGCCGCTGCTGCTGTTGCCGGTGCACATCGTCTTCCTCGAACTGGTGATCGACCCGTCCTGCACCCTGATCTTCGAGGCCGAGGAGGCCGAGGGCGACATCATGCAGCGGCCGCCGCGCAATCCCGACGAGCGCCTCTTCTCGTGGTCGAGCATCGGTCTGAGCCTGCTGCAGGGCGCCAGCTCGCTGGTGGTCTGCGTCGCCCTGTTCCTCTACGCCAAGGAGGCGCATGGCGTCGATGCCGCGCGCACCCTGACCTTCGTCGCCCTGGTCGCCTCGTTCATCGCCATCATCGTCACCAACCGCTCGTGGTCGCGCAACCTGCTGACCATCCTGCGCACGCCGAATTCCGCCCAATGGTGGGTGGTGCTCGGCACGGTCGGCCTGCTCGCCCTGATCCTGCTGCTGCCGATGGCACGGGAACTGTTCCACTTCGCCCCGGTGCACGTCTCCGACCTGCTGCTGAGCGTCGGCGCCGGCGTGCTGTGCGTCGGCTGGTTCGAGACGATCAAGCGCCTGCGCCGCGGCCGCAGCCCGGCAGGGGTCAACACCCCATGACCGCGGGTCGCCCCGGGGCGGATGCTGCCACCGTAGCGACCACACGACCAAGGAGGCTACGATGAACCTGTTCCGCACCGTCCGCTCCGCCATCACCGGCCTGGGTTCGCACCTGCGGCCGGACGAGGAATCAGGCCGGGCCGGCACCGCCTCCGGCAACCTCATGGATCTGCCGTTCGCCCATCGCGCCGCCTTCAACCAGCAGATGAACGAGCAGCTCGACGACAGCTCGCACGTCCTCGATGATCTGGATGCCAAGCTGCTGACGCTGCGCACCCACGTGGTGAACCTGCGCAACCAGCTGGCCGCCTCGCAGAGCGCCACCGAGGCGACCTGGGACCAGGTCAAGTCCGGCTTCAGCAGAGAGCACGGGCAGTTGCACGAAGGCGTCCGCCACGTCCGTCCGTGGACCAAGGCCAAGCCGAAGCCGGTTCACGGACCGTCGTGATGGACCCCACTGGAAGTCACGATGCGGCGACACCAGGCCATGACGCGGATCGCGAGTCCGAGTCGATCGCCACCCGGGCCTACCGCAGCTATGTGCGACAAGGCTCGACGCATGGCCACGACGTCCGCGATTGGCTGGAGGCCGAGGCGCAACTGCTCGCTGAGCGGCCGTCGATGGGAAACCGTCCAGCATACAGCCTGTAACGACACCACACCGGCAACAGAGGCATACCATGACCAAGCACGCACCCTCGGCTTCGCCTGAACGCGATAAACAAGACGGCCTGCTCACCCTGCTCAACCAGCGTCTCGCCGAAGCCGTCGATCTGCAGATGAAGATGAAGCAGGCGCATTGGAATGTGAAGGGCGCCAATTTCATGGGCCTGCACCAGCTTTTCGACAGTATCGCCGAGGCGGTGGCGGCGTATGTCGACCAGATCGCCGAGCGCATCGTGCAGCTGGGTGGCGTGGCCGAAGGCACCGTACGCGTCTCCGCCGCTCGGTCGAAGCTGGCCGACTATCCCCTGGTCATCTCGGCAGGTCTGGCGCATGTCGAGGCGGTCGGCAAGGCCCTGGCCACCTTCCGGCATGAGGTGCGCAATACCGTCGACGAGGCCGAGGAGCTGGACGACGTCGAAACCGCCGACCTGTTCATCGGGATGTCGCGCAGCCTGGACAAGTGGGTGTGGTTCGTCGAAGCGCACGCGCACGTGCCGGGCTGACCCTCCCTCTTCCACCAGGAAAAGCGACATGTTCCGTTGGAGCATCATCTTCCTCATCATCGCCGTGGCTGCGACACTGTTCGCCTTCGGCGGATCCGACCACGACTCAAGGCATCTCGGCCTCTACATCGCCTTCATATCCATCATCCTTGCGCTGGGGGCGATCCTGTTGCGCCGGCGTTCCGACTACAGGGGGAAACCCTGATCGCGCGGAGGTGTCGAAACGACGGAGCCGAACCGGCGCTGCGGTCGGAGTGCCTCCGTCGTCCCGCGTCTCAGGCTACTTCGCCGCATCCTTGATCGCGTCCGTGGCGTCTTCGGCGGCGTCCTTGGTGCCGTTGTAGGCATCGCGGGCGCCACGCTGGATGTCCTTGCCGGTGTCACGGACTTCGGCCTGGACCGCGGGCTTGCGTACGATGACGAAGATGAGCGCGCCGACGGCGACGACGCTCAGGGCGGCGAGGAACATGGATAACGGCTTCATGGAAGACTCCGGATGGTCTGGTGGCTGCGGTCAGGGAGAGACATGGCATGATCCCAGCGCGCTGGTGGGCCGTCCATGCACGGTGGTCGCATGCTGGGCCTGGACGCGTCGTTCAGCGTCCAGCCAGTTCCGGACATCGTCGCCGTCGTGCGAGCCATGCCTGGTGAAGATGGCGTAGGCTGCGTTGGCCACCTCCGCATGACGGGGTGCGCGGCTCGGCTGGCCGGGTTCAGGTGTGGGGTCCATACCGGCAGGATCGTGGCGGCTGGAGCCCATCGCCATGGGGTGAAGGCCCCACCACCCGATGGCCATGGGGTGTTCACCCCATGGCCGCTGCGGAGCGTTGCCGCCAGGCTCTTCACCCATCCCGACGGCCACCCATCGCTTGACGATGGGCGGCATCTCAGGGCGAACCAGCGGATGCGCCGCGAGGAAGGTCGAGGCGTGCAGCTATCCGGTCATGAGCTGTTCGATTGGCTGCGACCAGCTGCGGCGCTGCTGCGTCCGGCCGAGGAACTGCCTCCGTTGGTCCACGAGCTGTTCGGACGCGAACAGCTCGAGCTCCATGCCCGCGATCTCGGTCTGGCCCAGGGCGAGGTGCGCAGTGGCGGACGGAACCGCCTGCTGCCGCGCCTGGCGGACAACGCGCGCTTCATCGCCGGTGCGCACGAGGCGCTCTCGCTGCTCGCCGCTTCCGGCGGCCGGGTGCCGCCGGCCGGGGAATGGCTGCTCGACAACCACCATCTGGTCGAGGAGCAGGTGCGCATCGCCCGCCACCACCTGCCACGCTCGTACAGCCGCGAACTGCCGCTGCTGACCAGGGGGGCCGGGGTCGGACTGCCGCGGATCTACGTCATCGCCCTGGAGTTCATCACCCACGTCGATGGCTGCATCGACAGCGGCATGCTGCGGGCCTTCCTCGCCACCTACCAGGAACGGCGTCCACTGTCCCTTGGCGAGCTGTGGGGCCTGCCCATCATGCTGCGTCTCGCGCTGCTGGAGAGCATGCGCCGGGTCGCCGCACGGCTGCTCCGCTTCGTCACCGATCATGCCGCCGCCGGCGCCTGGTCCGAGCGTCTGATCGGCGAGGCTGAACGCGCACCGCACGAGGTCATCCTCGTCGTCGCCGACCTCGCCCGCTCCGGGCACGAGCTGAGCAGCCCGTTCGTCGCCGAACTGCTGCGCCGGCTGCAGGGCCAGACTCCGGCCGTGACCCCGGCCCTGTCGTGGATCGAGAGCAGCCTGGTGTCGCGCGGCCTGACCACCGAAGCCGTGGTCCTGCGCGAAAGCTCGCAGCAGGCCTCGGACCAGATCTCCATCGCCCACGCCATCGGCAGCCTGCGCCAGCTCGACGCGATCGACTGGGACGATTTCGTCGAGGATCAGAGCGCGGTCGAGCGTGTGCTGCGCGGTGATCCCGTCGCGGCCTATGCCGGCATGGCTTTTGCCAGCCGCGACCGCTACCGCCATGCGGTCGAGGACATCGCGCGGCGTTCGCCGCGCAGCGAGGTCGAGGTGGCGTTGCTGGCCATCGGGCTGGCGCGTACCGCCCAGACGGCAGGTGAGCTCCGGCGCAGCCATGTCGGGGCCTGGCTGGTCGATCCATCCGGCCTGCACCTGCTTGAGCGGGCGGCCGGCGCGCGCCGCCCGTGGCGACGGCTGCTGCGCGACCTGCTGCGTGCGGCGCCGCTGACCGCCTATCTCGGCCTGGCGCTGCTGTTCACCATCGCCGCGGTCGTCCTGCTCGGTTCGGCCGCCACCGGCCTCGCCTGGTGGCCGAGTCTGGTCCTGGGCGCGCTGTCCGCCCTCGCGGCCAGCGGCCCGGCGCTCGCCTTCGCCAACCGCCTGTTCGCCGACGCCGTGCCGCCCTGGCCGGTGCCGCGGCTCGATTTCAGCGAAGGCATACCGCCGCAGCATCGCACCGTGGTGGCGGTGCCCTGCCTGCTCGGCAGCGCCGCAGGGATCGACCGGCTGATCGAGCAGCTCGAGGTGCGCTGGCTGGCCAACCGCGATGCGTCGCTGACCTTCGTCCTGCTCTCCGACCTGCGCGATGCCGCCAGCCGGACGCTGCCAGGAGACGCGGCGCTGGTGGCACACGCGTGCGCTGGCATGCAGGCGGCCAATGCCGAGCACGGCGCGCACTTCGTCCTGCTGCACCGTGACCGGACGTGGAATGCGCAGGCCGGATGCTGGATGGGGGCGGAGCGCAAGCGGGGCAAGCTGGCGGAGCTGAACCGCCTGATCCTGAGCGGAGACCGCGGCGGCTTCGCGTCGGTCGAGGGCGATGCTGCCGGCCTCCACAGTGCAAGCTACGTGCTGGTCCTCGATGCCGACACCCAGCTGCCTGGCGGCGCCGCCGCCGAGCTGGTCGGGGCCATGGCCCATCCGCTCAACCGGCCGGTCATCGATGCGCGCCGCGGCCTGGTGGTCGCCGGGCATGGTCTGATCCAGCCGCGTGTCACGGCGACCTTGACCAGCGCCGGATGTTCGTGGTACGCCTGGCTCGGGGCCGGCGACGCCGGCATCGATCCCTATGCGCGGGCGGTCTCGAACCTCTACCAGGATCTCTTCGACGAAGGCTCGTTCGTCGGCAAGGGCATCTACGACGTCGCCGCCTTCGAGGCCGTCTTCGCCGGGCGCATGCCCGACAACCGCATCCTGTCGCATGATCTGATCGAGGGCTGCTACCTGCGCGCGGCCTTCGACAGCGAGACGCTGCTGTTCGAGGACGTCCCGGCCGGCTATCTGGCCGATGTGGCGCGGCGTCAGCGCTGGACGCGCGGCGACTGGCAGGTGGCGCGCTGGATCCTGCCGCGACCGCCCGGCGGCGCAGGCACGGTGCCCAACCCGCTGTCGGCCCTCTCGCGCTGGAAGCTGGCCGACAACCTGCGTCGCGGCCTGGCGCCCCTGGCCTGGACGGTGCTGTTCGGCGTCGCCGCCATCGGCGGCATCGGTTGGCCGGTGCTGGCCGTCCTGTTCGCACTCCAGCTCCTGCCGCATGTCCTGCCCGTCCTCGGGGCGCTGCTGGCCCCGCCCGGACGGGCTGGAGCCGTCGCCTGGCTGCGGCAGATCGCCCGGGTGGCGACGCGCAGTCTTGCTGAATGGCTGTTCGCCTTCGCCACCATGCCGTTTGAGGCGGTGTGGAGCGTCGATTCCGCCATGCGGGCAGGCTGGCGCCTGCTGTTCAGCCACCGCCATCAGCTGGAATGGATGACCGCGGCCGATGCCGAGCGCGCTGCACGCAGCGATCCTGCCGGCCTGCTCGCGGCGACCTGGCCCGGCTGGTTCCTGGGCCTGGCCGTCGCATCGCCCGCCATCGTCCTGGGCAGCGGCTGGGGGTGGATCGCTGTCTGCCTGCCCTGGCTGCTCGCACCGCTTGCCGCCTGGCTGGCTGGACGGCCCCGTGGCCGGAACGGCCCCGTGCTCACCGCCGACCAGGGCCGCTGGCTCCGCCTGATGGGACGACGGACCTGGTCGTGGTTCCAGGATCATGTCGTTGCCCTCGACCACCACCTGCCCCCCGACAACTCCCAGGAGCGCAGCGAGGACGCGGTCGCCCATCGCACCTCGCCGACCAACATGGGGCTGTCGCTGCTCGCCGATCTGGCCGCCGCCGACTTCGGCTGGTCGACGCCGGCCGGCATGCTTGGACGGCTCGAGGCCACCATCGCGACGATGGAGCGGCTCGACCGCCACCGCGGCCATTTCTTCAACTGGTACGACACCCGCGACCTCAGCGTGATGGCGCCGCGCTATGTCTCCACCGTCGACAGCGGCAATCTCGTCGGCCACGTGCTGGTCCTGCGCCGCGGCCTGCTCGAACTGGCGGGTCGGCCGCTGCCGCTGCTGGCGATGGTCGAGGGCCTGCGCGACACCGCGACCCTGGCTGAGGAGGCCCTGGGGACGGCAGATGACCGGTCGCGCCTGGCCAGGTCCGTGGCCGCGCTGATCGC
>JALHRW010000237.1 GCA_022841245.1 Planctomycetota bacterium | reverse complement strand
GGGATCAGGTTCTGCAGATAGGAGACCGAGAGGACCGGCGGATCCGCCGGAGGCGGCGTCGCCTCTTCGCCAGGCAAGGCCGCCGTGGTGCACAACAGCACGGCAGCCCACGAGGCGCGAACGGAACGGATGCGGTTCATGGCTCGACTCCGGGAACGTGGCTGCAGGCACCGAGCACGAGGACGATGGCCAATACGAGCGGATGTCGCGATGTCCTGAGGTTTTCGTCGGCGATGGGCACATCGCACTCCAGAGCCGGTGGTGCATGGGGCATGACGCCACGATTGAATAGGTGCTTTCGGGTGTTTTGCAAGTACTACGTACACCCAGGTATCATCATGCCGCCGATGGCCGGACCCGTCGGCTAGCCCGGCAGCGGTGCCAGCAGCGCCTGCAGGTCTGCTTCCGTCAATTCGCTGCCAGCCTGGCCGGTGCCGTCCCACAGCGCCTCGACCAGGCCGCGTTTGCGCGCCTGCATCGCCTGGATGCGCTCCTCGACCGTGCCGCTGCACACCGGGCGGTAGATCATCACCGGCTTGTCCTGGCCGATGCGGTGGGCGCGGTCGGCGGCCTGGGCCTCAGCGGCGGGGTTCCACCACGGGTCGAGCAGGATGACGGTGTCGGCGGCGGTGAGGGTCAGACCGGTGCCGCCAGCCTTGAGCGAGAGCAGGAAGATCGGCGCCTCGCCGCGCTGGAAGGCCTCGACCAGGTCCTGGCGGTTGCGCGTCGCGCCGTCGAGGCGCAGCCAGCTGAGATGCGCCGGCTTCAGCACGTCGGCTTCGACCAGGTCAAGCAGGCTGGTGAACTGCGAGAACAGCAGGATGCGGCGGCCGTCCTCGACCAGGCCGGGCAGCGTGTCGGCGAGCCAGTCGAGCTTGGCCGAGGCCGCGACGGTGACGCCACCGCCGCGCACCAGGCGCGGATCGCAGCACACCTGGCGGAGCTTCAGCAGGGCGTCGAGGATGTCGATGTGGCTGCGCGCCAGACCCTTTTCGGCGAGCGCCTTGCGGATGCGGTCGTCCATCGCCAGGCGCACGCTTTCGTAGAGCGTGCGCTGCGTCTCGGTCAGTTCGAGCGGCACCAGCGCCTCGGAGCGCGGCGGCAGTTCGGGCGCGACCTGGGCCTTGGTCCGGCGCAGCACGAACGGGGCGATGCGCTGCCGCAGCAGCGCGGTGCGCGTGGTGTCGCCGCCCTGCTCGATCGGCTTGCGGAAGATGCGGTCGAAGCGCGGTCGGTCGCCGAGCAGCCCCGGCACCAGCCAGTGCATCAGCGTGTGCAGCTCGCCAAGGTGGTTCTCGAGCGGCGTGCCGGACAGGGCGAGGCGGTGGCGGGCGTGCATCCGCCGCACCGCCGCGCCAGCCTTGGCGGCGGCATTCTTGATCGTCTGCGCCTCGTCGCAGATCAGCAGGTGCAACTCGACCGTCTCGAGCATGTCCTGGTCGCGCAGCAACGTGCCGTAGGTGGTGATGACGACGTGCTGCCCGGCTAGTGCGGCAGCATCGCGGGCGCGGTCCGAGCCATGCAGCACGCCGACCGACAGCGCCGGGGCGAAGCGCTCCAGCTCGCGCACCCAGGTGCCGACCACGCTGGCCGGGCAGACCACCAGGGCCGGGCGGTCGAGGCGGTTTGCGGCGTGCTCGGCGCAGAGGAAGGCGATCGCCTGCACCGTCTTGCCCAGACCCATGTCGTCGGCCAGCACGCCGCCCATGCCGGCCTCGCGCAGACGTTGCATCCAGCCGAGGCCGACGCGCTGATACGGACGCAGCTGAGCGGTCAGTCCGGGAGGTGGCTCGGCCTCGACCGGCACGGCGAGGCGGCGCAGGGCCTCGACCATGCTGCGCAGACGCTCGCCGGTCAGCGCCCGCACGCCCAGGCTGTCGAGCTGCAGCGCCAACGCCGGGTCGACCTTCCAGCCGCGCCCGACCGGCGGCTGACCATCGAACAGCGCCTCGATCTGGGTCACGATGCGCAGGATGTCGGTCTCGGGCAGGCGCACGAGCCGGCCGTCAGGCAGCGGCATCAGCAGCCAGCCACGCCCGTCGAGTTCGATGCGCGGCAGTTCCGCCCGCGCCGCCGGGCCGCCGGCGACCAGCCGGGCGACCACCGGGGTCAGGTCGATGCGCTCGTCGCCGACCTGCACGCCGAGGTGCAGCTCGAACCAGTCGGTGCCGCCGGGCTCGCCGACCACCACTTCGACGGTCTCTGCAGCAAGGTCCGGCGCGGCCGAGTCGTCGTCCCCCTCCACCGTCCAGCCGGCGGCGCGGGCGGCAGTGAGGATGGCGGACGGCAGTTCGACGCGGGCACGACCGAGACGGCGAGCGTCTTCGAGGCTGGCGCGGTGCAGCGCGAGCGGCACGGCGGCGCGCGGCGCGCCGGGCCCGCGCACCAGCTTGGCCTCGCTGTCGGTGATCAGGCCGAAGCCGGCCAGCTGGGCGAGCAGGCTGCGCTCGCCGGGCAGGTCGCGCACCACGATGCGGCCGTTCGGAGCACGCGCCGCGGCCATGCCATCGGGCTCGACCAGCACGGCGCCATAGCGCAGCCACACCGCCACCGCATCGGCGTCGAAGCCGGCATGCAGGTACGCGTTCTGCGCGCCGAAGCGCACGCGCGAACGCAGCAGGAAGCCGGTCGGCGGCACCGCGCTCGGCGCCACCGGCGCATCCGGCAGGCCAGGCACCAGGCGCGCCAGCACCGGCAGCGCGGTCGGCAGCAGGGCGGTCGGCACCGGCGGCATGGTGCGCACCGCGTCGAAGGCCGCGGCATCGAGTCCGGTCTCCAGCGGACCCGCCTCGTTGCCGTCGATCCACCACGGCGGGTCGCAGGGGATGACCATGGCGCTGCCGCCCCGCAGTTCGAGGCGCCAGCCGGAGGCCTCATCACCGGCCCACACCAGGCCCGCCTGCCGCATGGCCCCCTGGCGTAGCAGACCGCCGGCGAAACCGCCGAGGTAGCAGTCACCGCTGGCGATGAGCAAGGCAAGCAGTTCGCCGGTCGCACCGCAGGCGCTGTCGAGCCAGCCGTCCTCCCAGCTGTGGTGCGGATGGCGCAACGCGGCGACGCGGCGCAGTAGCGTGAGCTGCGCGTGCCCCAGCGTGGCGGCGAGCTGCTCGACCGCCTGACGCACGCTGCCGAAGCGCTTACCCACGCCCCAGGAGCCGGACTTCACCCGCTTGGCCAGCACCGGGCTGAGCCGCCAGCGCAGGTCGCTGCCGGCCTTCGGCGGGTTGAGGTGCCAGGTGAGATGCATCTCGCCACTGCTGCCGTTACCACTGCCGCCGATCTGCCGCAGCCACTGTCCGACCTGACGGGCCGACTCCTCGCGCACCGGCTGAGCCACCGGCAGGCTGGGCGCCGCGACGGGGACCTGGCGCAGCGGCTGCGGAACAGGCAGCTGCTCGGACGGCGTGCCGTCATCGCCGAGACCGTCAGGCAGGCCAAGCTTGCGCGCCAGAGCGATCAGCGCCGCAGCGGCGTGCTTGCAACCCCAGGCGACTGGGCAGGTGCACGAACTGTCGAGATCCAGGCCGAGGATGCCCCGCTCGTCATCGAGCATCAGCCCGGTCAGGTGCAGTCGCACCTGGTACGACTTGTGGCCCTGCACCGTGGCGATGATGGCCTCGCCATCGCGCTGGACCCGCTCGATGCTGCCGTCATCGGCATAGGCTGCCGCCCGCGCCAGGGTGGCGCGATCGAACCAGTCGGGCCAGGGCTGCAGGCCAGCGGGCATGGGCGTAGTACGATGGGCGCCATGTCGAGACGGGCAATGGCCGGGGCAGGCAGGCCTTGATCCCGGTCAAGGCGCGCGGTTCCCGATCTGCTACGCTCCGTTCAGGAGCCAACCATGGACGCCACTGCCCCCCTCGACCTGCTCGCCGCCGCCCCGATCGTGCCGGGCGCCAACGTCTCCCGTCCGCTGCACGAGGCCAACGGCTGCAAGGTGGTGCTCTTCGCCATGGACGCCGGCCAGGCGATCAGCGCCCACACCGTGCGCTTCCCGGCCCTGGTGCAGGTGCTGGATGGGGAACTGGCGGTGACGGTCGGGACGACGGAGCACGCGGTGGTGGGCGGTCAGGTGCAACTGCTGCCGGACGGCCTGCCGCATGGCGTGCGGGCGGTGAAGCCCAGCCGCTGGATCCTGACCATGATGCGGACGGGCTAGACCTTCCCGAACCCCTGGCTCAGCGCCCAATACACCTCGCCCATGCGCAGGTCCTGGCGCAGTTGCTCGATGCGCGTTCCCGCATCCAGCGTGACCAGTTCGATGCCAGCGATGGTGGCGAAGTCGCGCAGCATCTCCGTCGTCACCGCCTGGCTGAACGCGGAGTGGTGCGCACCGCCGGCGTGGATCCAGCCGGCGCAAGCGGTCTTGAAGTCGGGCTTCGGTGACCACACCGCGCGTGCCACCGGCAGTTTGGGCAGCTTGCCCGGCGGCTTGACCACCTCGACCTCGTTGACCACCAGGCGGAAGCGGTTGCCCATGTCGATCATGCTGGCGTTGAGCGCCGGGCCGGTCGCGGCGGTGAAGACCAGACGAGCGGGATCATCCTTGCCGCCGATGCCGAGCGGATGCACTTCCAGGCTGGGCTTGCCGGCCGCGATCGACGGGCAGACCTCGAGCATGTGCGCGCCGAGCACCAGCGGGTTCCTCGGATCGAGGTGGTAGGTGTAGTCCTCCATGAACGAGGTGCCGCCGTCGAGGCCGCCGCCCATCACCTTCATCGCGCGGACCAGGGCGCAGGTCTTCCAGTCGCCCTCGGCACCGAAGCCGTAGCCTTCCGCCATCAGCCGCTGCGTCGCCAGGCCGGGCAGCTGCTTGAGCCCGGTGAGGTCTTCGAAGTTGTCGGTGTAGCCGGAGAAGCCGCCGGCTTCGAGGAAGCCGCGCAGGGCGATCTCGGCCCGCGCCTGCTCGCAGACGAAGCGGTAGCGGGCGCCGCCCTGCTTCAGGTCGGCGGTCATGCTGTAGGTCTCGGCGTATTCCCGGCACAGCACGTCGATCGCCTTGTCCGACACCTCGGCCATGGCGGTGGCCAGCTCGCCCACGCCATGCGCCAATACGCTGTAGCCGAAACGCATCTCGGCCGCGACCTTGTCGCCGTCGGTCACCGCGACGTTGCGCATGTTGTCGGCGAAGCGCACGAACTTCGCGCCCTGCAGGGCGGCCCAGCCGCGTGCCGCGCGCATCCACGCCGCCAGACGGTCGACCGCCTCGGCATCCTGCCAATGGCCGACCACGACCTTGCGCTCGATGCGCATGCGCGTGTGCATGAACCCGCCCTCGCGGTCGCCGTGCGCCGCCTGGTTGAGGTTCATGAAGTCCATGTCGATCGTACCCCAGGGCAGATCGCGGTTGAACTGGGTGTGGAAATGGACGAAGGGCTTCTTGAGCTGCGACAATCCGCCGATCCACATCTTGGCCGGCGAGAAGGTGTGCATCCACAGCACCAGGCCGCCGCACGTGGTGTCGCCATTCGCGGCGAGACACAGCGCACGGATGTCGTCGCTGGTGGTCATCACCGGCTTGAGCACCAGCGTGACCGGCAGCTTGCCCGAGGCGTTCAGCCCGGCGACCATGCGCCGGGCGTTGTCCGCCACCTGGTCGAGCGCGGTCTTGCCGTAGAGGTGCTGGCTGCCGACGACGAACCAGATCTCGAGGGGCGGGAGGGCGCGGGGCATGGGGGGCTCCGGAATGCTGTTTCGTAGGCCATGGTATATAGCCAATTGATCGGCGATATCCGCAATATGCAGGCTTGATTGACGTTTTGTATGGCGATCCTGAGGCCGTGTCCGCACCGCGCCTCCTGCCCTTCCTCGGCGACACCGCCTACCGCCGCCGGCCGAGCGTGCTGCCGCTGCCGCTGGCGGTGTCGGCCGGGGTCGAGCGCCAGGACGACCCGCGGCGCTACCAGTGGGATGGGCTCGACCGCAGCTGGGACACCAAGTGCCCGACCGGGGCCGAGCACGCCATCGTCCAGGTCACCCTCGCCGGCGAGGGCCGCTACGCCGACGCCCGCGGCGAGCGCACCGTCGGCGTGGGCCAGGGCTTCATCGCCATCGTCCCGTCAGCGCACCGCTATTGGCTGCCGCCGGGACCGCCGTGGACCTTCGCCTGGTTCGCGGTGGCGCACCGTCAGCTGCTCGAACGGCTGAAAACTCACGCCGGGGTCTTCGCCTGCGCCAGTGGCTCGGCGCTGGCCAACCGCCACGCCGAACTGGTCGCAGGACTGTTCCGCGACAGCTTCCTCGACGACGTCGCGGTCGAAGCCGGCCTGTGGGATTTCCTGCACGAACTCGACCGCCAGGCCGACCGCCTCGCCCGTCCGCCCGAGCCCAAGCATGATCTGCTCGAGCGCGTGCGCGGCATCGTCCTCGCCGACCTGGCGCGCGACCTCGGCACCGCCGGCATCGCCGCTCAGCTCGGCTGGCACCGCGTGCATTTCGCCAACCGCTTCCGCGCTGCGACCGGCTTCACCCCGGCAGCCTATATCGCCGGCGTACGCCTGGACGAGGCGCGCCGCCGCCTGCGCACCTCCGACGTGCCGCTCGACGCCATCGCCCGCGCCTGCGGCCTGGGCTCGGCTTCGCGGTTGTGCCGCATGTTCAGACGGCACTTCGGCGGGACGCCGGGGCAGTTCCGGAATTAACCGCTGACCTCGCGGGTGATCTCAGCCAATTCGCGCGCGAAGTCAGCGTCTTCGGCTGCACGCTCCTCGGCCTGCCTGATGCCGTACAGCACGGTCGAGTGGTCGCGGCCGCCGACCATGCCGCCGAGGGCGACCAGGCCGTGGCCAGTGAGGCGGCGGCCGAGCAGCAGCGCCGCCTGGCGGGCGCGTGCCACCTGGCGGACGCGGCCGGCA
>JALHRW010000236.1 GCA_022841245.1 Planctomycetota bacterium | reverse complement strand
CGCGGCACCTCGCGGCGCTGGGCGCACGGGAGCTGCGCTACGCCGGACCGGCGAGCGACGGTTTGCGCCTGCGCGGCTTCGCCATCGCTGCCGGGGCGCTCGGCTGCAACGTCGCTCGGTTGAGCGCGATAACGACTGACGGACTCCTGGGCGTGTTCGCCGACGGTGCGGCGGCGGAGACCGCGGCCATCGTGCAGCTGGCGGCCGCCGGTCTGGCGGTGCCGCGCGATGTGCTGCTGCTCGGCATCGAGGACGGTGCGTTGCCGGTGCCGCGCGCTCCCGGGCTGTCGCGGCTGCGCTTCGATCCCGAACGCATCGCCCGCGCCGCGTACGCGTTCGCCGCCCAAGCCTCGCCCGGTCGCAGCCTGGTGGCGCCGGCCGGGGTGGTGACACGGGCCAGCTCGGACGACGGCGCGGGCGAGGATCCGCATCTCGCCGCCGCTCTCGCCCACCTGCGCGCGCACCTGCACCGCCCGCTCGATGTGGTCGCGCTGGCACGCGCCGCCGGACTGTCGCGGCGCAGCATCGAACGGCTGTTCCGCGCCGCGCTGGGACGCTCGCCGCTCGACGAGATCCGCCGTCAGCGGGTGCTACGCGCGCAGGAGCTGCTGGCGCACAGCGACCTGCCGCTGGAGCAGATCGCGCAGCGGGTCGGCATCTCGGGCGCCGACCGCCTCGGGGTGGTGTTCCGCGCGGTTACGGGCGCAACGCCGGGGTCGTGGCGGCGCCAGCATCGCGCCGGGTAAGCGCGTTCAGCTGAAGACGACGGCGAGATACAGCGTCTTGGTGCCAGGCTTCAGCACCTGCTTGGCCGGGGCGGCGTCGAAACGCTTGCCGTGGCACGCCTGGAGCCACTCGCCGACTGCTTTGCCGACCGCCGCAACGGTGTGCTGGCTGCTCGCCGAGTAGATCGCCGTGACCGTGCAGCCGCCGCGCTCTTGCGGGGTCTTGCCGAGGTCGATGTCGGTGAGCCCGACATGGACGCGGGTGAACGGCTTGCCGCGCCCAAGGATGCCGACGATGGCGGTCTTGGAGATGTCCAGCCCGCGGGCGATGGCCGTGGCTGAGACGATCGCTGCCGTCTCTTCCGGGGTCCGGGTCTTTGATCCAACGATGGCCATGAGTCCTCCGCGGGGAGCATCATCGTGCCTTTTCCCGCTATTGCCACGACCACCCGGGGGTGGGCACCACAGGGTACGATAGACCAGGACAGCCCGGAGCGGACGACCCATTGCCTCACGGCCGGCTGAAGTCGGCGCTACGGGAGACAGACTATTTACAGCGGCTGCCGCAGCCTTTGCGGCAGGACGACATCGTCTTCTTGGCCTTGGGGGCCTTCTTGACGGTCTTGGACTTGGCGGCGGTCTTGGTCTTGGCGGGCATGGGATTTCCTCGGCCGGAATCATGTCGCCCTGGATCGGCGCGTCCACCGCGACAGGCGACTGCTGTGCAGCCCTCAGCCATACCGGCCATCGACTTCCATGGGCGGAGACGGCGCTACCGTCCGCCGCACTCCCGGAGACGCCATGCCTCAGCTCGACATGCCCCTCGACAAACTGCGCACCTACGAAGGCCGCAATCCCCGCCCCGCCGACCACGACGCCTACTGGGCCGCGGCCCTGGCCGAGCTGGACGCCACGCCGCCGGCGGCGCGCTTCAGCGAGGCCAAGGTGCGCATCCCCAACGTCATCTGCCGCGACCTGTGGTTCGCCGGCGTCGGGGGCGCACGGGTGCACGCGCGCTACCTGCGCCCGGCCCACGCCAGCGGCAAGACCCCCTGCGTGCTGCTGTTCCACGGCTATTCCGGCTTCGCCGGCGACTGGGGCAACCTGTGCAACTGGGTGGCGATGGGCGCCACCGTCATCGCCCTCGACGTGCGCGGCCAGGCCGGCGAGAGCCAGGACAACCAGGCGGTCGACGGCTGGACGCTGCAGGGCCACATCGTGCGCGGCCTGGGCGACAAGCCCGAGCGCCTGCTGTTCCGCTCGGTCTTCCTCGACTGCGCGCAGATGGCGCGCATCGCGCTGAGCCTGCCCGAGATCGACGCCGCCCGGGTGGTCGCGCACGGCGGCAGCCAGGGCGGAGCGCTGACCCTGGCATGCGCCGCGCTGGAGCCGCGGGTGTCCCGCGCCGCGCCGGTCTACCCGTTCCTCTGCGACTACCGCCGGGTGTGGGAGATGGATCTGGCCAAGGACGCCTACGGCGAGCTGCGCGAGTGGTTCCGCCGCTTCGATCCGCAGCACAAGCGCGAAAACGAGATCTTCACCCGCCTGGGCTACATCGACTGCCAGTTCCTCGCCCCGCGCATCCGCGCCAAGGTGCTGATGGGCGTCGGCCTGATGGACAACATCTGCCCGCCGAGCACGCAGTTCGCGGCCTACAACAAGATGACCTGCCCGAAAGATCTGCTGATCTATCCCGACTACGGCCACGAGGGGCTGCTGGGGTCGATCGACACGTTCGCGGAATTCCTGCTCGGTTGAAGAGCGGCTGGAAAACACGGAGGGCAGGGAGGGCCTCTGACGCATCTCCATGCCCTCCGTGTTCAAAGGTCTGGTTTGTATGTGAACGCCATTGGGCTGCTGGTCGCTAGCCTTCGACGCGGGCAGAAGCCCACGGTCCTGAAACACACCAACGCTAATGTATATTCTGGATAGATTGCTTGCTCTGTATCTTGAGCAAACGAGGGTGGGAAGATGCCGCCGACCAGGACCTCGGCCACCGACCTCCGCTGGGGCAACAATCCCGGGGACGGGCGGGTCATCCCCGCGGCCGAGGCGCATCCCGACCTCGACGGGATGCCGGAGGAGTTCCGCCGGGAATGGGCGGTATACGCCGGGCTGATCACGGCGTGGCTGAGCGACCTCGCACGACGGACCGTACGTGGCGAGCGCGCGGCTACGACATTGCAGCAGTACCGCCGGCTCGCCCATCGCTGGGCCGGCTGGCTGATCGCCCAGGGCTGCGCGGCGCCGACCGCACGGCACGCGCGGCGCTTCCTCGCCTGGGGCGCGAAGCAGGGCTGGCGCGACCATACCGTGCACGCCTACCGGGCGACGCTGCGCTCGCTCTACACCTGGGCGGCGCAGGGCGGACGCGCGGCGAACATCACCGCGACGATCCGCTGCCAGCCCAATCCGCTACCGGCCATCGCCCCCGGGCTGAGCGCTGGGCTGGTGACGGCGTGCATCCGCGCCATCGCCGGCCGGACACTGCAGGCGTATCGCGACCGGGCGATCGTCGCGGTGCTCTATGCCGGGGCGCTCGAGCCCATCTCGCTGCACCGCGCGCGGCGCGGCGATCTGCAGCTGCGACGCGGCCTGCTGCGACATCAGCCGCGCGGGCACCGCGAAGCCGATGCGGTGGTGCGGCTCGACCGCCAGGCGCAGCAGCTGCTCGACCGCTACCTGCGGCGGCTGCCGCGCGCGGGCAGCGACAGCCCCCTCTTCCCGGCCTTCGGGCACGACCGCACCACGGTCACCGGCCGGCCGCTGTCGACCCTGTCGCTGCGCCTGCTGGTGCGGCGGACCATCGATCATGTGCTGGGGACGGCCCCCGCGGTGGGCAAGCGGAGGCGCGGGCGAACGCCGCAGCGGGCGGCTTCGCGGGCGCTACGGCGCTCGGCGCTGGTCAGCGCGGCCGGACGATACGGGATCGAGCATGCCATGGCGATGGTGCAGGCGACGCCACTGAAACGCAGGCGATTCGCTGCGACGCTGGAGGCGCTGCAGCCGGTCGGGTGAGGCTGTTCACTCCAGCTGGATGCGCTCGACGTAGTGCGCGATGCGCTGGAGTTCGAGGTGGGCTTCGGTGGCGCGGCGCTGCAGGCGGTAGGCCAGGGCCTTCTCCCATTCCGGACGCCTGGCGTCGAGCATCTCGGCGATCATCTCGCCGATCTCGGGGTGGCGGGCGCGGACGCGGTTCCACAGCGGGGCCGGCACCGCGGCACCGTCCTCGCCGAGCTCGCCGGCGATGAAGCGGCCCATGTGGCCGTACCAGCCGACCAGGCCGATGCCGCGCACCGCGGCGTCGGCGACGATGCGCGCGTACTTGCGGAATTCGGCCTGCAGCCGCGCGGTCGGCACGTCGGCCGCCGCGTTCTCGCCGGCCCAGGCCGCCGGCTGGGCCAGCACCGGGTCGAGGTTGAGGGTGCGCACGAGGATGCGCAGGGCCATGCCCATGTAGCGGTGCAGACGGTCCTGGGTGTTGCCCTCGTCGGCATCGGGCGCGACGGCGGGCGCGTCGCCCGGCTCCTGCGCTGCGAGCGCCGCCCGGCGCAGGAACTCGGCGATGATCTCGTCGAGGTCGTGCAGCTTGAGCACCTTGCGGATCCACCGCCCGGCCATGTCGCTGCGCTGGTGGTAGAGGCCCTCGGCGTCGCCGTCGCGCGGGGTGTGGCGGGCGCGATCGATGATCAGCCGGCGGATGGTCAGCTCCTCGGGCTCGCGCGGGTAGGCGGCGGCGAACCAGGCGTCGATCGGCAGGCGTGAGACGCGGTCGCCGAAGGCGCTGAGCAGGGTCTTGAGGCGCTGATAGCCGACCTCGATGATCAGGCCGGGCTCGTTGTCCTTGAGCACGCGCGCGGTCTGCGCCTCGCTCAGCACGGCGCCGAGGATGTCGCAGGCGAAGTCGCGGCGGCCGGGCTTCTTCTGCGCCCAGTAGGTCGGCCCCGGCGTGGCGCGGATCCAGTCCTGGCAGTTGACCACCTCGGCGATCTCGCGGCCATCGAGGTTGAGCCGCTTGGCCTGCTGGTCGAGGGTGATGGCGCGGGTCAGCGTGACGCCCTCGCTGCGGCCCATGACCAGCTCGCCGACCGCGAGGAAGCCGACCTCGGTCATCTCGGTGAGGAAGGTCTTCAGGTCGTGGCGCACCTGGTAGAGCTTCTTCGGCACGGTGATGTCCGCCGCCTGGTTGCCGAAGCAGGAGATCCACAGCTCGGCCAGCGGCATGTAGAACTGGCCGGTGGCGTCGAAGCGGCTTTCGAGGATGCGGTGCAGGTGCTTCTTCCAACGCAGCCGGTAGCCGAGGTTCTTGGTCAGGTTGAGCGGGCGGGTGATGTAGAGGCGGTCGGCGCCCTGGCCGGTCAGCGCGCGCATCAGTGCGGCGTGCACCTCGAAGATGACGCTTTGCCGGCGCGGGCCGCGGCTGCCCTTGCCGCGCCGCTCCTCGGGGCCGGCGTTGGGCGAGAAGTACGAGATGATCGAGCCCCAGTGCTCGGCCGCCGCCGGTTCGACCGTCTGGTCCTGACGCATCCAGCCGTAGTACTTGCTGACGTGCAGGCCGCTGAGCGTTTCGCCGGCGTTGTTGATGTCGTTGATGATGCGGCCGTTCATCGGCCGGTCGAGCACGCCGGCGATGTCGTGGTAGGTGGTGCGGATGCGCGGATGCGCCACGCCGGTGCGGACGAAGCGGTCGTGCAGCAGGTGCAGGATGGCGTGCAGCACGTCGAGGTGGATCTGCTGCACCACGCCGTTGTTGTACTTGATGACCGTGGTCAGGTCGCACATCACCGGGGTCTGCGCCAGACCCTGGGGCTCGGCGGCGAGGCGGTGGACGAGGTGCTTGCCCTGGCGCACGAACTCGGGGTGCGGCGCGCGGCGCGTCACCACCTTGCCCTTGCGCTGCTCGTTGACCCGCTCGCCGTGCTCGTTGACCGTCTCGATGGTGATGTCGCTGACCGAGTCGTCGCAGGCCACCGGCACGTCGAGCAGGAAGACCGGGTCGCGGGTCCAGCGCTCGGTCGGCATGAGCCGTTCGTAGATCGGATCCTCGCCCTCGTCGGCCCGCGCCAGCAGCGCTTCGATCTCGGGCACGGCGATGATCTGCTGTTCGGGCTCGGTCGGCTTGGCGGACACGGGCTTCATGCCGTGCCATACCCACGGGCTGCGGGCTAGGCAACCGCTGTGTGCTGTTTCAGCGTCCGGATATTCCGATTGTGTCAGGGTTATTTGATAGAGGTCAGGGTTGGGGGATTAGGGCGGGGTTCGGAGCACGGGCCCGCGCTCCAAACCCTGACAGAATTCCAAGATAGGCTGACTGTTTTCCGGACGAGCCAGACCTTGGGCAGGAAACCCTGTCGCCTATCGCGGAACCCTGACGCCTACGCCAGAAACCTGACTGGAGGCCAGCAACCCTGAGCCCAAAGCCGAAGCGCGGCCTGTATCTTTTTTGCCTTAAAAGAGTTATGCACAGATCTAAGAGGTATGCTGAGTTGGTTTGCAAAGATGTCGTGCTGAAAGGGCTTCTAAGACATGATCTGAAACCGGGCCGTCGGCCTGGCACACGCTGGGCCGTGTGCCGGCCACGGCCGATATGGCGATGAACCGGGAAACCGTGACGCTACGGCAAGACGTCGTCAGATAAACCCTGACACAATCGGAAGATCGGGGAAAGAGTGGGGAAATACGTTGGGTTTGTCGTGGCTAGGTGCAAACAGCCGCTGGAGGCGCCGCTCCTGCGTGCGATGCGCAGCGGAAGCATGGCGCACCCAAGACAGCCGCACGGAGTGCGGCGCTCCCGGGAAAACCATGACACAATCGGAAGATTTCTCGTAACCTGTTGCTGGAGCCTGCGTAATGATGACTCAGTGCGCTCTTGGAGATGCGTCAGGGTTTCCTGGCGACCGTCTTGCTCCGGTGTCAGGGTTTCACGCCTGGGCCCGACGCCGCCAGGCGCCCGGCGCGAGACCTTCGGCGGCACGGAAGGTGCGGTGGAAGTGGCCCGGGGTGGCGTAGCCGAGGCGGGCCGCGATGGCGGCGCAGGACAGGGCGGTGGTGCTGAGCAGGACACGCGCCTGGCGCAGCCGCTCGTCGAGCAGCACGCGACGCCAGGGCCGGCCGCACAGTGCGGTCACCACCCGGCTGGCGCGCGAGGGCGACAGGCGGAGGCGCCGCGCCAGCACCGGCAGCGATTCGC
>JALHRW010000235.1 GCA_022841245.1 Planctomycetota bacterium | reverse complement strand
CCGCCGCCTTCACGACGGCCGAAGCCGCCCCGACGACCGCCGCCGCCGCCAGCGCCGCCAGCAGGGCGGGGCTCGGACTTGCGCACGGTCAGGGCACGGCCGCCAGCGTCGGTGCCGTTCAGGGCCGTGATGGCCTTGGTGGCGGACGCCTCGTCACCCATCGTGACGAAGCCGAAGCCGCGGCTACGGCCGGTGTCGCGGTCGGTGACGACCTTGGCGCGCACGACGGTGCCGTGGGCTGCGAACATGCTGGTGAGCTGGGCATCATCGATGGCCCAGGGGAGATTGCCGACGTAGAGTTCCAAGGGATTCCTCGAGGATAACTGAGCGTGTAGCTCTGAGAACGGCCGCGCGGGCCGGGGTGATGCGGACGCAACGCGCGACCGACGAGGCGGAACACTAGCAAGTTTCTGAAAAGGTCTAGTGCTTCTTGCTCCGGCTCCCGCGTGGGGATTCGGACACCTCGGGCACGATGTCGCCGACGGCGTACGTATGCACGCTCAGAAGTCAGAGGGAGAAGGAGAAGGGGCGGGCGAAGCGGAAGGAAGCTCGCCAACCATGAGGGTGGCTCCCTGGGTGGTGCCGGGGATATCGGCGAGCAGATGGAAGCCGCCAGCGGTCTTCTCGAACCGGAACGGCTTGGCGGTGAGAATGTCCAGATGATCGGCGAGGGCGGGCTCGCCGCGGTCGAGATAGTCCAGCGCTGCCCGCAACTGCTCGCGCAGGAGCATCGCCCGGATCTCGGTGGGCGCTATCTTGTCAAAGGATGGAGCAAGCAAGTCGATCAGCGGATGGGGCGCCCGCTCGCCAGTGGTGAACCTCGGCTCTTTGAGCAGACGCTCGCCGGGCTGCCGGCGAAGCAGGGCCTGCCAACGGGCCACCTCGACGTGATAGAGCGCCAAACAGGATCTCAGGGCATCGTCGGGAGTCAGGGATATGAGGGGGATCGTTTCCAACTCGGTAAACTGCGCCAGCATCTGAGCGCGACGCTCCTCCGGCATGGCCAGAAGTCGTCCGATCTCGCACCGCACCATGCCGAATTCCGCATCCATGGTATCGGCGGCGGTTGTCGCGGCAGGCAGTCCGGGCAGGGCGGCGAGCAGTCGCTGCCGCTGCGTAGCGTCCAATTGCGAAGCGATCCGACCGGCGGCATCGATCGCCAACCGCTCGAATCCCATGCCGCTTAGGAAGTCCACGACCAGCGGTTGGCGACCGGGCAGGAGACGGGCAGTACGCAATGCAGTCAGCAGGTCGTCGGCCGCCGCGGCCTTGTCCCCTCGCTGGGCATGCCAGCGGGCGCGCAGGATGGCCAAACGGACCAGGGAACGCATCTTTTCGTGGTATGGCAAGACTACTCTCACGCCCTCCTCAGCGACATCGGCGCCCCAGGCGCAGTATTTATTTGCCGCACCAAGCGCCAGCAGATCGAGCGACCGGCACGAACGGTTGAACACCTCATCAGCAACCGGATCGGGCAACGTGCTGTCCGACATATCGGCCAGTTTCCAGATCGCTTCGTCCTCCTTGGGCATGAGGCTCATCGCCCGCCACCAATCGAGCGCGGCGTTGGCCGACGGATCAAGCGGCGCAGCGACGACGGTAACCGGCGGCACAGGTGCGGGCGGCGGTTCTACCGACACCAGCGCAGCGGCGGTCAGGCAGGAACCCACCAGGATCACTCCGGCGGCAGCGAAGGCGGTGGTCTTGATGAGCATGGCCGTGGTGACTCCGGTGGCTAGGGCGGCGGCTCCCGGCGCACTCGCCGGGACAAGGACGGTTTGGGCGCAGGTGGCGGACAGGGCTGGTGCGGCGGCGGCGCATTCGGACGCGAGGCCGGCGGCCATGACGGTCGCCCCGAGCGCAACACCGCGACGGGCGAAGAAGATGCGCAGCCGCTCGAGCCCCTCATGCACGCGGGTCTTCACCGCATCGACCGAGCAGCCCAGTTCGCTCGCCACCTCGGCCTGCGGCTTCCCCTGCAGATAGAAACGCAGCAGCGCTTCGCGCCGGCCCGCGCTCAGGCTCGCCAGGGCCTCGTCGAGGTGCTGACGGGCTTCGCTCCATAACGGCTCCGGTCCTGCGACGGACTGCTGGCGGTCGAACTCCACGGCGGCCTCCTGCTCGTGACGATGGCGGCGGGCGGCAGCACGCCGCTGGTGGGCCACGACGCGCCGGGCCGTACCATGCAGCCAACCGACCAGGCCGGAACCGCTCACCGAGCCGGTCCGCCGCGCGAGGATCAGGAACACCGCCTGCGCTGCCTCGTCCGCATCCGGCGAACCCTGGCGACGGCAGGCCGCCGCCACCATGGCGGCATGGCGGTCGCACAGGCAACGGAATGCGGCCTCGTCGCGAGCGGCGCTCCAGGCCGCTAGCAGGGCGCCATCATCATCAGGGCTGGTCGACATGGCCGGTAGGTGGTCCTACCATGGATATGCCCGGCCGGGAATGGAGGTGAGGCGCGGGTTTCGGCCGGGCGTCAACCGCCCCAAAGGCGCTGGCTACCCCGGATTCGCGCGGAAGGCCCGCGGGCTGCGCCCCACTTGGCGGGTGAAAGCGCGGGTGAACTCCGCCAGCCGGCCATAGCCGAGCTGTTCGGCGATGCCGCCGACCGGCAGTTCGGTTTCGAGCAGCAGGTGCTTGGCCCGCTCGATGCGCATGTGCGCCATGAGATCGCGTGGAGCGCGGCCGTAGAGGCGCTTGAAGCGGTGGCGCAGCGAGTCGTAGTTCGGCACCCGGCGGGCCAGCGCGGCGGTCAGGTCGGCGTCCGGCGACTCGAGATGCTCGTTGATGATCTCCCACAGATTGGCGATCTCGGGATCGGCGGCGACGGCGGGTGGATCATGCGCCACCGGCTCGTCCCAGCGCGCGGCAGCGACGAGGATGAGGCGCAGCCAGCCGGACAGCGCGGCCAGATGCCCCGGACGGCCCGGGTGCATCGATTCGGACATCAGCCTGGTGAACAGCGCCTGGTAGCCACTCAGCTGCTCGGCGTCGAGATGCCACGCCCGGCGCTCGGGGTCGGGGTCGGCGAGACGCGGGCAGTCGCGATAGAGCGCCTCGTCGGCTTCGAAGTGCACCAGCCACAGGTGCGGCTCCTGGTCGCTGGCGTTGCGGAAACCATGCAATTCGCCGCGGCGGAAGAGGAACGCGTCACCAGGACGCGCCTGCCGCCAGACCCCGCCATGCCGGATCTCGGTCGGCTGGTCGGCGACCAGGCAGATCTCGTCATGCCCCTCATGCACATGCCCGAGCAGGCTGCCGCCGCGCGCGGTCAGGCCGCAGCCCCAGGACAGCGGACGCGGCAACCAGTCGGACATCAGCGGCCGGTCGAGGCCGCCCGCCACACGCCGCGCGCCGGCAGGATCTCCTGCAGCGGAGCGACCCCGTAGTCCTGCTTCTTCAGCTGGCGCAGGGCGCCGATCAGGGCGGTGGCGCTGCTCAGGGTGGTGAAGTAGGGCTTGCCGGCGACCGCGCATGCGCTGCGGATCTTGGCCTCGTCGTGCTTAGCGCCCTTGTTCGACGGGGTGTTGACCACGAAGGCGATCTGCTTGAGCCGGCTGAGCACGGTGTCGCCGCCGTCCTTGACCTTGTTGAGCACGGTCACCGCCACGCCGCCACGCTGCAGGCTCTTGGCCGTACCGCGGGTGGACAGGATCTCGTAGCCCATGTCCTCGAGCTGCTGGGCCAGGGTCATGGCGATGCGCTTGTCGTTGTCGCGCACGCTGATGAAGACCTGGCCGGAGAGCGGCACGTTGGTGCCGGCGCCCAGCTCGGCCTTGTAGTAGGCCTCGCCGAAGGTCGGCGCCACGCCCATGACCTCGCCGGTGCTCTTCATTTCGGGGCCGAGCACGGTGTCGACGCCGGGGAACTTGTTGAACGGCAACACCGATTCCTTGACGCAGAACCAGGTCGGCTCGGGCACCGACAGCACGCCGAGCTGTTCGAGGGTCGAGCCGGCCTGCACCAGGGCGGCGATCTTGGCCAGCGGGATGCCGGTGGCCTTGCTGACGAACGGCACCGTACGGCTGCCGCGCGGATTGACCTCGATGAGGTAGACCTCCTCGTGGCGGATGGCGAACTGCACGTTCATCAGGCCGCGCACGTTGAGCGCCTTGGCCAGTTCGCCGGTGATCTCGCACATGCGCGCGGTCAGGCGGTCGGACAGCGACCACGGCGGGATGACGCAGGCGGCGTCGCCCGAGTGCACGCCGGCCTCCTCGATGTGCTCCAGCAGGCCGCCGATCACCGTGCGGTGGCCATCGCACACCGCGTCGACGTCGACCTCGATGGCGTTCTCGAGGTACTTGTCGATCAGCACCGGCGAGCCGGGATGGACGTCCATCGCCGCCTGGATGAAGCCCTTGAGGAAGCTCTTGTTCGGCACGATCTCCATCGCCCGGCCGCCGAGCACGAAGCTCGGGCGGACGACCACGGGATAGCCGATGCGGTCGGCCTCGATCACCGCCTCCTCGAAGGTGCGGGCGATGCCGTTGACCGGCTGCTTGAGGTGGGTCTTCTCGATCACCGCCTTGAACTGCTCGCGGTCGTTGGCGCGGTGAATGTCGGTCGGGCTGGTGCCGATGATCGGCACGCCGCCGGCTTCGAGCGCGAAGGCGAGGTTGAGCGGGGTCTGGCCGCCGAACTGCACGATGGTGCCGATCGGCTTCATCGCGTGGTTGATCTCGAGCACGTCCTCGGCGGTCAGCGGCTCGAAGAACAGGTGGTTCGAGGTGTCGTAGTCGGTCGACACCGTCTCCGGGTTGGAGTTGACCATGATCACTTCGTACCCGGCGTCGCGCAGGGCGAAGGCGGCATGGCAGCAGCAGTAGTCGAACTCGATGCCCTGGCCGATGCGGTTCGGCCCGCCGCCGAGGATCATGATCTTCTTGGTCGTGGTCCGCGGCGCCTCGCACTCGTCCTCGTAGGTCGAGTAGTAGTACGGCGTGACCGCGGCGAACTCGGCGGCGCAGGTGTCGACCAGCTTGTACACCGGGCGGAGTCCCAGGGCGTGGCGCCTGGCCCGCACGTCCTCCTCCTTGGCGTTCCACATCATGCCGAGGTGGCGGTCGCTGAAACCATCGCGCTTGGCCCGCTTGAGCGTGGCCAGGTCGATCGCGTGCAGGCTGTTCTTGCGCAGCTCGTTCTCGTGGCGGACCAGGCCGTGCAGGTGGCCGAGGAACCACGGGTCGATCGCGGTGTGGTCCTGCACCTCGGCGATGGTGGCGCCGGCCTGGAAGGCGTTGCGCAGCTGGAACAGGCGCGCGGCGGTGGGCCGCTCGATCTGCTGCAGGTACTCCATCTTGCGCGCGACTTCGCCCTCGTCGCCGGCGCGGCGCGGGCCGAAGCCGGGGGCGCCGATCTCGAGGCCGCGCAGGGCCTTCTGGAAGCTCTCGCGGAAGGTGCGGCCGATCGCCATGACCTCGCCGACCGACTTCATCTGGTAGCCCAGGGTATCGTCGGCCTCGCCGAACTTCTCGAAGGCGAAGCGCGGGATCTTGGTCACCACGTAGTCGATGGTCGGCTCGAAGCAGGCCGGCGTCTCGCGGGTGATGTCGTTGCGGATCTCGTCGAGGGTGTAGCCGATGGCCAGCATGGCGGCGAACTTGGCGATCGGGAAGCCGGTCGCCTTGGAAGCCAGCGCCGACGAGCGCGACACGCGCGGATTCATCTCGATGACCACCATCCGCCCGGTCTCCGGGTCGGTGGCGAACTGGATGTTCGAACCGCCGCACTCGACCCCGACCATGCGGATGATCGCCAGGGCGGCGTCGCGCATGCGCTGGTACTCGCGGTCCGACAGGGTCTGGATCGGCGCCACCGTGATCGAGTCGCCGGTGTGCACGCCCATCGGGTCGAAGTTCTCGATCGAGCAGACGATGACGACGTTGTCCTTCTTGTCGCGCATCACCTCGAGTTCGAACTCCTTCCACCCCGCCAGCGACTCCTCGATCGAGATCTCCGAGGTGCGCGACAGGCTCAGGCCACGCTTGCAGATGGTCTCGAACTCGGCGTCGGTGCGCACCAGGCCGCCGCCCGAGCCGCCCATGGTGAACGACGGGCGGATCATGCACGGCAGGCCGATGCGCTTCTTCACATCAAGCGCCGCCTCCCAGGTGGTCGCCAGTTCGGCGCGGGCCATGCCCAGGCCGAGCTTGCGGATGATGCCGGCGAACTCCTCGCGGCTCTCGGCCCGGCGGATGACCTCGGCGGTGGCGCCAATCATCTCGCACTTGAACTCGGTGAGCGTGCCGTCCTCCCACAGCGCCATGGCGGTGTTCAGCGCGGTCTGCCCGCCGAGGGTCGGCAGGATCGCGTCGGGCCGCTCGCGGGCGATGATCTTCCGCACCGTCGCCGGGGTGATCGGTTCGATGTAGGTGGCGTCAGCCATCTCCGGATCGGTCATGATCGTGGCCGGATTCGAGTTCACCAGGACGGTGCGGAACCCTTCCTGCCGCAGCACCTTGCACGCCTGGGTGCCGGAATAGTCGAACTCGCAGGCCTGGCCGATGATGATCGGTCCCGAACCGATGATGAGGATGGATTTCAGATCAGTGCGCTTGGGCATGTGCGGCCTCGTCCGGGGTCTGGCTCGGGCCCTGGGGTACGGCGTGTCCGTCCCCTCGCCTCCGCGCATGCTCCCCGGGCAAACTCGCGCGAGGCTAGGTCGCGAACGGAGGGGTCAAGGGGAGCGCCGGCGCCCACGCCGGCGCGCGCCCGACCCCTGATGCCGGCGAGGGCGCCGGCGCTCCTGCTACCTGAACAGCCCGGGATCCTCGCGAAACATCGAGGAAAAACGCCCATTCGACCCGATGATGAGGTGGTCGCGCAGCGGCACATCGACCGCCCGGCCCGCCTCGGCCAGGCGACGGGTCACGGCGCGGTCGGCGGGCGAGGGCGCGGGGTCGCCGTTCGGATGGTTG
>JALHRW010000234.1 GCA_022841245.1 Planctomycetota bacterium | reverse complement strand
TGGGCACGCCATTCATGGGCGCGCTGCAGGCCGCCGCCCTCGGCCGCCTTGGTGGCGCGGCGTCCGCACTGGCGCAGATCCGCAGCGCTTGGGGCGGGATGCTCGACCTCGGTGCGACCGCTTTCTGGGAGGCCTTCGATCCCACGCAGCAGGGCGACCAGCACCTCGCGTATTACGGTCGGCCGTTCGGCAAGAGCCTCTGCCACGCCTGGGGCTCCGGCCCGGCGGCGCTGTTGCCCGAGGTGCTGCTCGGCGTCCGACCGCTCGCGCCCGGTTGGACACGCATCGCGGTCGAACCGCAGCTGTCCGGGCTGGACTGGGTCGCCGCCACCGTGCCGACGCCGCAGGGCGATCTGGAAGTCGAGGCGCGCGCCGACGGCGGTCTGTCGATGCGTGTACCGGCCGGCGCCGTGGTCGAGCACGGCGGCCGGCTCTGGCGCGGCCGGGTCCGCGTGCGCTGAGCGGCTGCCGGACCGGAAATACCTTGTGAGATTCGCCATACCCCGGCCTATGGATGGTCGGAGGGTCCATGCGCCACCATCTCATCGCCTGCCTGCTCGCAGCGACTGCGGCGTGCGCCGCTGAACGCATCAACCACGAGGGGCGCATCCTCGGCACCCTGCCCGCCGTCACGACGCCAACCCTGTTCAATACGCCGGCCGCCGACGCGGTGGTCGCGGCGATGCAGATCATGCCGCGCGACAATCCGTGGAACGAGGACATCTCGACCCGGCCGCTGCTGGCCAACTCGGCAGCGATGATGGACGTCATCCGGGCGCAGTTCTCCGCCAGCCGCCAGCGCGCGGTGCTGTTCGAGGAGATGAACTACGTCCTGGTGCCCGACGCCCAGCCGCTGGTCGACATCAACTTCACCCTCTATTACGAGGACGCCGACTTCAACGGCGGCACCTCGCCGATCGGCCGCTATCCCATCCCGACCAACCAGCCGGTCGAAGCCTGGCCGGCCAACGGCGAGGAGCTCTACGCCTACCAGCGCATGACCGGCGGCGACCGCCACTCCATCACCGTGCAGCCCGGCGTTGGGCGCTACTTCGAGACCTGGCTGGCGACGCTGACCTCCAACACCCCGGCTTGGGAGGCGTCCAACGGCGCGGTCTTCAACCTCGCCAGCAACGCCATCCGCACGCCGGATGGGATCGGCTCGGGCGATGCCGCCGGTCTGCCGATGTTCCCGGCCCTGGTCCGCTACGACGAGATCCAGCGCGGCGTGGTCGAGCACGCCCTGCGCCTGATCGTCGGACGGACCCGCGACCACCACATCTACCCCGCGACCCACGACGCCAGCGTGCCCAGGACCACCGATCCCAACGTGCCGGCGATGGGCGAGCGCCTGCGCCTGAAGTCGTCCTTCGTCATCCCCGCCTCGTGGTCGGCGGCGGAACGCGCGGTCGGCGTCGCACTGAAGAAGTACGGCGCGATCATGGCCGACAACGGCGGCTTCTTCTCCATGTCGATCTGCCCCGACGACCGCTGGGCGCCCGGGACCTGGAGCCACTTCACCACCGGCGCCGCCAGCGACTTCCTCGACATCTCCAATTTCGAGGTGGTGCAGACCACCGGACCGAATGAGGGCCCACGCTCGCCCAATCCGCCCACCGCCCATGCCGGCGCTGACCAGACGACCTACGTGGTCTCCGGCGCGACGCTGGTCGGCAGCGCCACCGGTAGCGGCCTGACCACGCAGTGGTATGCCTACAATTTCGCCGCCCAGCCAGGCACGGTGACCTTCGGCACACCCAACGCCCTCACCACCACTGCCAGCTTCAGCGCCCCGGGCACCTACACCCTGATGCTGAAGGCGAGCGACGGCGTGCACACCCCGGCCTACGACGCGGTGGTGGTCACGGTCAACGCCGGCACTCCTGACGCCGTCGCTCCGACCATCACCACGCCAGCCAGCGGACCAGGCGCGGTCGCCGGAACCACGGCCGCGCTCAGCGTCGTGGCGAGCGACAACCTGAGCACGACCTTGCTGACCTACACCTGGACGGTGGCCTCGTGGTCGGGCGGCGGCGCCAGTGGCGCGACCTTCTCGCCCAACGGCACCAACGCGGCGGCCAACACGACGATGACCTTCCACCACGCCGGTTCGTACACCTGCACGGTGACGGTGCGCGACAGCGGCGGCAACACCGTGAACAGCACGACCGGCACGATGGTCGTCGCCCAGACCCCGACCGCGGTGACCATCGCTGAGACCGCACTGACGGTCGCGGCCGGCGGATCGCTCGTCCTCCACGCGTCGCTACGCGACCAGTTCGCGGACGCGATCAGCGCCGGCACAGCGGTGTGGACGGTGCTGCCGGGCGGCGCCGGCGGCAGCATCGCTGTGGATGGCACCTACACCGCGCCGGCCGCGCCGACCGTTTGGACCGATCAGGTGCGTGCCACCTTCGGGGCGCTGAACAGGACTGCGGTCGTGACCATCATCGCACCGGGCGGCGGCACGCCCACCGCTAGCGGCTCAGGCGGAGGCTCGTGCGGCGCGGGCGGAACCGCTGGGCTGATCCTGGCCGGCCTGTGCGTCCTCGGACTGCGCCGCAGGCGCGGCCATGACCGGCACGACCGTCGTCCTCACTTCATCGCCGGACGCAGGTAGATGCGGCTGTAGTCCCATTCGTAGTAGGTGCCCTCGAAGGCGGATGCGGGCAGCGGCTTGTTGACGCTGGCGATGCCGGTGTGGCCCCAGCTGCCGTCGAAGATGAAGCTCATGTCGACCGCCTCGCCGTCGGGATCGGTCTTCAGCGTCCAGTGGCTGAAGCCCCTCTGCACGATGATGTCGTCCATCCAGATGGTGATCGTGTCGTCGGCCTTGTAGAGCATGGTCCAGGTGTGCCAGGCGGTGGCATCGAAGCTGGCGACGCCCCATTTCTTCATGCTCGCCTGCCAGTTGCCGTAGTGGTCCTCTTCGCGGCCGCCGACGATGCCGACGTGCCAGAAGCGGCCGTCGTAATTGGTGCGGCCGCCGCCATTGTCGTAGCCGAAGCTCTCGACCACATCGATCTCGGCGCCTTTGCTCCACTTGTTGCCGCAGGTCCAGATGGCGAACCAGAAGTAGGGCGGCGTCTTGTAGCGCACCCGGGTCTGCCACAGGACATCCTGGCCGAGCCGCGAGCCGCCCTTGGGTAGCTTCCACTTGGCCTGGAACGAGCCGCAGCCGACGTTGCGCTTGCTCGCCTGGCACTCCTTGGCTCCGTTGAGCGGCACGAGGAAGGTCTGGAGCGACTCGGCAGTGAAGGCGCGCACCGGCTTGCCACCGGTGGCGGGGCCCTCGACCGGCTGCTTCTTCCCTTTCAGCGCCACCGTGTCGTTCGGCGCCACGATCAGTGCGCCGTACTGGTTGGAGATGGTGCCGAACTGGTCGTGGTACTGGAAGTGCTCGGTCAGTTCGCCGATCGAGGTGACCGTGCTGCCGGGTCCGGTGCCGAAGTCCCAGTTCTTGACCAGCACGAAGCCATCGCCGCCAAGCGCGGGTGCCGGCGCGGCACCGACGGCGGGCGCGGCGAGCTCGCCGACGCCGATGGTCTCGCGCGGCTTGGGCGCTGGTGCGGCTGTTGGCGGAGCAACCGGCGGAGCCGGAGGCACCTGCTCCGGGGTTGCTGCCGGTGGGCGCGGCACGGACACCGGATCGTCACCGCAGCCGGTCGTGGCCAGGATCAGCACGGCTGTCAGCAGGTGTCGCTTCAGGAGCATGGTTGCCTCGGTCCTATGTGAACGTGCCGATGGGCGATGGTGACAGATTTCTGAAATATTTCAATGCGGAATCAGGTGTGCTGGTGATACGACTATCGATGATTCCTATCTATCTGTATTGTAACAAGTTATAACCTGTTTCCGAGGCATGATATCACAGTTGCATATCTAATATCATTCGTATCATTACAGCATGACCGACACCGCACCAGGAATCACCATCGCCGACGTCCGTCAGGGCATCGCCGACTGCGAGGCCGCTGGCCGGCGGCCCGGCATGCGACCGGTGTGGCGGGCCATCGTCGAGCGCACGGGCAAACGACCCTCGTTCAGCACCGTCGCTCGATACCTGGCCGACGTCGCAGACGGCACGCAGGGCCAACCGGCCGCGCCAGCCGGACCGCCCGACCAGGTCGTCGCCCAGCTGCAGCAATTGGCTCCGGCGGTTTGGCAGGCGGCCAGCGCCGCGGCCCGCCAGGACCTCACGGTCGAATTGCAGGCCCAGGCCGAACGGCTGCGCGCCGCGGCCGAGCGTGAACGGGATCTGCTGGCCGAACTCGACGAAGCCCAGGCCCGCGCCGCCGCGGCCGACGAACAGCGTCAGGAGGCGGTTCAGCGCGCCGCTGCGGCGCAGGAACGCATGGATGCCCAGACCGCCAGCGTGCAGGCCCTGGCCGCGGCGCAGCGCGCCTCAGCCGAGCAGTGGTCGATCCGTGAGCGCGAACTCAGTGCACGCCTCGCCCAGCTCGAACGCGAATGCGCCACCCTGGCCGCCGCCGGAAACCAGGCCCGCGACGCCCTGGGCCTGGCCTCGGCCGCCCGCGATCGGTTGCAAGACGAGTTGCGCGAAGCGCAGCGGCGCATGGATGCGGATCTGGCACTCAACGCGCATCTGCGCGAGCAGCTCACCACCCGCGACGAGGATCTACGCGTGATGCAGACCGATCTGGCCGCCAGCGCCGCTCGCGAGCGGCAGGCGACGATCGCCGCAGCGGTCGCGACCGCCCAGCGCCACGCGACACAGCGCGCGCCACTGCCGCGGGAACTACGTGCGATGCTCGCCCGGCTGGATCAGCGGATGGCCCGCCTGACGAGGTGAGAGCCTGGCGCCTGGGCGCCGGCCGGGCTCACAGGTCGGCTTTGAGGCCTTCGGGACCTTCGGTCTCCTCGTCGCCGTCGTCCTCGACGTCGTCTTCCATCTCTTCGTTCTCTTCGGTAACGATCTCGATGAAGTCGTTGATCCCATCCCGGATGGTCTCGTTGAGCCGGTAGCCCTCCGACTTGAGCAGCTTGGCGATGTCTTCAGGCAGTCCCATGTGACGCTCCTAGCGAGGTGGCGAAGTCCGTAGACCTATATCAGGGCGAGTCAACACGTTCCCGCCGCAGGCCTCATGCTTCCGCCTATCTCACCGGCGCCGGCCTGCCCGCCAGCAGCTCCGCCTTCCAGGCGCCGAAGCGCGCGTAGTAGGCCTCATGCCGGCCCTGATGGCCGTATGCCGGCATCACCACCGTCTCGACCTTGCCTTTGATGGCGTTGATCGCGGCGAAAACGCCGTCCGGGCGCGAGGTGGTGTCGATCAGCCCCATGCCGACCAGGGCCGGGCAGGTGACGCGCGCGGCGAAGTTCATGCCGTCGAAGTAGCGCGCTGTGGCGTGCACCTTGGCGGCGTCCTTGCCGGAACCGGCGTGGATCCAGTTCGGCCAGCCGGCGGCGCGGCCGGCGTCGGCAGCGGTGTTGTCGCAACCGGCCGGGACGTTGACCAGCAGGGCGGTGATGCGCTCCGGACGCAGGCCGGCGGTGACCAGCGACTGCAGACCCCCCTGGCTGTTGCCGGTGACGACGATGGTCCTGCCGTCCCAGTCGGGACGCGAGGCGAGGTAGTCGACGGCGCGGGCGCAGGACAGGTACATGCGCAGCATGTAGCTCTGCTCGCGGTCGTCGTTGCCGATCGCGGTGTAGCCCTTCAGCGGGCCGTCGCCCTGCTGCTTGTAGAACTCGGCCGGCTGGTCGATCGGCAGGTCGTGGGCGTTGAGGTTCAGCACCAGCCAGCCACCGGCCGCATCGCCGGTGACGAAGGCCTTGGGCAGGCCATAGACCCCGGCCCACTGCACCACCAGCAGGGCCGGGAAGCGCCCGTCCTTCTCCGGCCGCGCCAGCTGGCCGCGGATCTTGCTGCCACGGATGTTGTCCATGGTGATCTGCCAGTACGCGACGCCACTGCGCTCGCTCGGCTTCGCTTCCAGCACCGGGTTGGCCGGCACCGCCGCCAACTCCTCCAGCTTGGCCTTCCAGAAGGCGTCGAAGTCGTCGGGCGGCGGCAGCGAAGGCGTGATCCCGCGCGGCGCGACGGCCGCTCCGCCCAGCGCCTTCATGTCCTTCTGCCCGGCCACCGCAGCCTTCGCCGTCACTTCGACCAGGATGGTGCCCGGCTCGTCCAGCGTCACGCTGATCGTCCCCGGCCCGGCGCTGAGATCGAGGCTGCCCGAGCCGATCAGCTGAGCGCCGCCGCGCTTCGCCTGCCAGGCCACCTTGTCCATCGCCACGGCACCCTCGCCGGTGGCCTTCACGCTCCAGGTGATGGCCTCCTTCGGCTCGTACAGAGCGGAGGGCTTGGTAGCGGCGATGCTCAGACCCTGCTCGGCGGCGCACAGGACGGCGACGCAGGCGAGCAGCACCAGCGGACGTGGCAGGGACATGGCGGCCTCCGACGCGGCAGTCTGTGCCGGCACCACCAGCGCGCAATCCGCACGGCCGGGCCAAGGAACCTTCGCGCACCTTGGCGTGCCGCGCCGTCGCCCACGCTGTTCGCCGTGCCGTCCGTCGCCGCCATCCTGCCCGCCGCGCATGGCTGCGCTGTCCACGCCGCGGGAACCACGCGCCTGCTACCGTGGGCGGTCACTGCACAGCTGCTCGACGATCCCGACCTGACCGTGCATACGGTGTCGCCGGGCGAGCTGTCGCCGTGGGACGGCGAACGGCTGCTGGCCGCGGTCGCGGCGAGCGATCCGGCGGCGATGCGGCTGCTCGCCGGGCCGTGGCCGCCGCAGCGCCATCACGTCCAGGATCTGCCGCGCCACCCGCGGCGCTGGCTGCGCACCGTCGACCTCGGGGTCATGGTCGGCGATCTCGATGCGGCCTGCTGCCGTGGCGGGCTGGCGCTGCCCGGCGGCGATCCGCTGCGCGAGGTGGCGACCATCGCGCGCCTGGCCGAGCGCGAACGCGGCGGGC
>JALHRW010000233.1 GCA_022841245.1 Planctomycetota bacterium | reverse complement strand
CCACCAGCGCCACCGGCAACCAGCGGCCAGCGGCCAGCGGCCAGCGGCCAGCGACCAGCAGCCAGCGGCCAGATGCCAGCCCGCCAGCGGTGGCAAACAGCAGGAACGGGGCGATCTGCGCATCGTAGTGGTAGGCCGAGGACAACTGCGGCCAGTAGCCGGTCGACAGGTTGAGCAGCATGCCGGGAAGCGCGGCCAGGGCGGCGACCGGGTCGAGCAGCGGCAGCAGGGCGAGCTGCCCGAACAGCCGCGCCAGGTACAGCGCTTTCCAGCCCGGCTCGGCCAGCGGGGCCAGTCGGTCGGTGTGCGCCCAGGCCTCGCCGGCGCGCATCAGCGGCATCAGCCACAGCATGGCGATAGCCATCCACACCAGCGAGAGGCAGACGATAGCGATGGCGGCGCGCGGGCTGGCCACCTTGCGCCAGGCCCACCACGCCAAACCGAGACCGGCGAGCGGGGCGCTCTCGCGACTGGCCAGCAGCACGGCCAGACCGAGCCACACCGCCCACCAGCGCTGCCGCTCCAGTGCGACCAGGGCGACGGCCAGACCTGCGGCACCGTACAGCATCGGCTGCGGATCGAACCACCACGCCCCCCACAGCGGGGCGTAGCCGATGGTCAGACCAAGCATCACCCACCAGCGCCAGCCGACGATCCCCTTGCCCTCCGCGAACCACAACGCAGCAACGGCGACGACCGCCGCCGCCACGCCCTGGGCGGCGACCAGCCAGGCAGCGCTGGGCGTCAGCCAGTACAGCGGCACGAACAGCGCGACCAGCGGGCTGGCGTGCTCGCCGAGGTGGTTGCGCGCCAGCACGTCGCTCCAGAAGCCGCGGCCTTCGCTGAGATTCCACACCAGGTTGTGGTAGATGCCGAGGTCGAAGTCCGCGCCCCACAGCTGGTCGAGCCAGACCAGTCGCGGCACGATGCCGAGCAGCAGCAGGCCGAGGACCAGCCACCAGCGCCGCAGCAACCACGAGCGCACCGGCATGGCTGAACGGTCGGGGACGGATGACGGGCGGCAAGGGCGCTTCCCCGCTGCAACGTCCCGGGTATTGTGGAGCCATGGACGAAGCCCGACGTCTCCAACTGTGCCGTTTTGCGCAGATGACCCCGGAGGAACGCCTGCGCGTCGGCGCTGGGCTGTCCAGCCTTTACCTACGGCAGCGGCGTGAACGCGAAGCCCGTGGAGCCTTCGCCAAGCCGTTCAACCACCGGACCGATGCGCCAACCTGATCTTGCCGGTCGCATCACCCCCCGCGTACCAGTTCTGAGACAGCGCTGACATGACCGATCTCCACACCCCCCGCCGCATCCTCGTCACCGGAGGCGCCGGCTTCATCGGCACCGGGTTGGTGCGTTTCCTGCTCGCGAACCGGCCGGAGGTCGAGCGCGTCGTCGTCCTCGACCTGCTGACCTACGCCGGCAACCGCGCCAATCTCGCCGGACTCGACGCGCGCTGCCGGCTGGTCGAGGGCGATATCTGCGATGGGCCGCTGGTCGCCGGACTGCTCGCCGACGAGCGCATCGACACGGTCATGCACCTGGCGGCCGAGAGCCACGTCGACCGCTCGATCGAGCACCCCCTCGCCTTCGTCCGTACCAACGTGGTCGGCACCGCCACCCTGCTGCACACGGCCAGGAACGCCTGGAAAGGCCGCAGCGACGTGCGCTTCCACCACGTCTCGACCGACGAGGTCTTCGGCTCGCTGGGCGAAACCGGGCTGTTTCGCGAGGACACCGCCTACGATCCCTCCAGCCCGTACAGCGCGTCCAAGGCCGGCAGCGACCATCTCGCCCGTGCCTGGCACCGCACCTACGGCCTGCCGGTGACGATCACCAACTGCTCGAACAACTACGGGCCGTGGCAGTTCCCCGAGAAACTCATCCCGCTGATGATCGCCAAAGCCCTCGGTGGCCAGGGCCTGCCGGTCTATGGCAAGGGCCTCAACATCCGCGACTGGCTGTTCGTCGAGGACCACTGCGCCGCCATCGACCTGGTCGTGCGGCGTGGGGTGCCGGGCCGCACCTACAACGTCGGCGGGCGGGCCGAGCGGCGGAATATCGACGTCGTGCATGACCTGTGCGATGTGCTCGATCGGCTGCGTCCCGATGCTGCCGGATCGTACCGCCGCCTGATCACCTACGTCGCCGACCGTCCCGGCCACGACCTGCGCTACGCCATCGACGACGGGCGTATCGCGACAGAGCTCGGCTGGGCCCCGACCGTCGACTTCCAGCAGGGCCTGGAACGCACCGTGCGCTGGTACCTCGACCACCAGGACTGGGTCCAGGCGCTGGTCGCCCGGCACAGCGCGACGCAACGGCGCGGCATCGCCTGATGCCGGAACGTCCGCGTCTGCTCGGAGTCGACTACGGCCGGGTGCGCATCGGCATCGCCGTGTCGGACGCGCTCGGCCTGAGCGCCAAGCCGCTCGGCTTCGTCAAACGCCAGAGCGACGCGCAGGCCGCCGGCCTGGTCGCCGCCCTGGCCGCCAAGGAGCGGGTCGGCGGCATCGTCATCGGCCTGCCGATCAACGCCGACGGCAGCCATGGTGGCAACGCCCGTTGGGTGCAGCAGTTCCAGGCCCAGCTGGCCAAGCAGACGGCGCTGCCGATCACCCTGGTCGATGAGCGCTATTCGAGCAGCGAGGCCGAGGAGGAGCTGCGCCAAGCCGGGAAATGGCCGTGCGAAGCAGGTTGGCTGGACGCCCAGGCAGCGGCGATCGTGCTGAGGAGGCATCTGGCGGGCGAGGCCTAGGTTCAGCGGCCAGCAGCCAGCGGCCAGCGCCCTAGCCCCTGGCCTGCCCGCCCAGGCCGCTACGCTGCCGCCGCGTGCTTACCGTCATCGACAACTACGACTCCTTCACCTTCAACCTGGTCCAGTACTTCTGGGAGCTGGGCGCCCAGGTGCGGATCTACCGCAACGACGAGGTTTCGGCCAAGCGCGTCCTCGAGGACCGGCCTGACCACATCGTCATCTCGCCCGGTCCGGCCTCGCCGACCGAGGCCGGCATCTCGCTGGAGGTCATCCGCCTGGCCGGCGAGGCCAAGGTCCCGCTGCTCGGCGTGTGCCTCGGCCACCAATCGATCGGCCACGCCTTCGGCGGCGTGGTGCGCCGCGCCGAACGCCTGATGCACGGCAAGACCAGCCGCATCGTCCACGATACCAAGGGCGTGTTCAGCGGCCTGCCCAGCCCGTTCACCGCCACGCGCTACCACTCGCTGGTGGTCGATGACGCCCTGCCCGCCTGCCTGACCGCGACGGCGTGGAGCGAGGATCAGCACGAGCTGATGGGCGTGCGCCACGTCAGCCTGCCGATCGAGGGTGTCCAGTTCCACCCCGAGAGCTTCCTCACCGAGCACGGTCACGCGATGCTGAAGAACTTCTTGGCGGGCAAGCGATGAGCGGGGATGACGACCAGGAACTGCCAGTAGCCGGCGACCAGCGGCCAGCGGCCAGCGACCACGACGCCAGCGACCAGCACCCAGCGGCCAGCCCTGCCGCCGACGCTCCGCCTCCCGATGCCGCCGAGCTGACCCCGGCCGAGCTGCGCATGGCGGTCGAAGGGGTGCTCTTCGTCTCGCCCAAGCCGGTCCCGATGGCCCGCCTGCTCGACTGCCTGCCAGGCAGCGACGAAGACCACCTGCGCGGCCTGCTGCTCGGCTTGCAAGCGCGCTGGAAGCGCGAACAGCGCGGCTGGGACTTGGTCGAGATCGCCAACGGCTGGCAGCTGCTCACCCGCGCCGAAGTCCACCCGTGGGTGCGCCGCTTCGAGAAGCGCGCGCTGCCCGACAAGCTGACGCGCAGCGCGTTGGAGACGCTGGCCGTGGTCGCCTACAAGCAGCCGGTGACGCGCGGCGCGATCGAGGACGTGCGCGGCGTGCAGTGCGGCCCGGTGCTGCGCCAGCTGATGGACCTCAAGCTGGTACAAGTCACCGGGCGCGACGACAGCGCCCTCGGCCGGCCGCTGCTGTACGGCACCACCGAGGCCTTCCTCCAGCGCTTCGGCCTTGCCCGGGTCGAAGACCTGCCGAAATCCCACGAATTCGGAGCGACCTGACATGCCCACGTGGGGCTATGCCATCATCGCCGCGCTGATCGCCGTGCTTGCGGCCTATACCCTGTGGCCGGACACCGGGGCCGGCGGCGTCGCCGTCTTCCCGCCCAAGATCAGCGAGCCATTCACGGTCAGCGGCGATCTCGGCGAACAGCGCATCGAAGGCGGCCGGGTCCGCGTCGCCGGTCTCGACCGGCCGTCAGAGACCCAGGCAGTCGCCGGATTCGCCACGCTCGCGACCACCCTCAAGGTCGCACCCGACCGCATCGAGGACGGCATCGACGCGCAGGCCGCCCGCGCCTGGGGCATCGACGGCTCGCGCAAGTTGACCCTCGGCGAGGCCGAACGGCAATGGGGCGAGGCCGATGGCACAGCAGCAGTATGGGATCCGGCCAAGCGCCGCGTGTATCTGCTCAAGCCCGAAGATGTGCGCCGCCTCAGCCACGCCGCTGCGCGCCTCGACGCCCGCGCCCTGCTCGAGATGAAGCCCGAGGAGCCGCCCGGCTGGCTGCAGCTCGACGGCGTTCGACTGAACCGCATCGCCGGCGCCTGGCGCTTTCCCGGCGACACCCGCCCGCGCGCCAGCGGCCGCTGCGAACGCCTGCTCGCCGGCCTGCGCAGCGTCCAGCTGACCAGCCTCGTCGGCGCCCCGGCCGAAGCGGTCGCGGCGCACGAACTGCTCCTGCCCGGTCTGTCCGGCCTCGAGGAGCGGCTGCGCGTCCTGCGCCTGGGCGAGCGCGTGTTCCTTGAACGCGCCGGCACTCCGGCCCAAGAACTGCCTGCCGCCGACGCCGTGGCGCTGACCACCGCATTGGCGACGCTGCGCGAGGACCGGCTGATCGATCCGCCCGGCATCGGCGCGCCCGACAGCGTCGTCGTCCGCCAGGGCGGAAACGAGCTGTTCCAATTGGCGCGACGCGGCAGCCACGGTTCTGACGGCCAGAAGCCGTGGGAAGTGCGCTGGAGCGGCGGCGCCGAGCCGGCAGCGAAGGATGCCGGCGAGCGCATCCAGACCGCCCTGCTGTCGCTGGTCATCAGCGACGCGGCGGCCTCGCCCGAACCGCTGTGGCCGGGTGCCATCACCATCGAGGTGGCGCCGGAGTACGGCCAGCCGCTACGCGCCATGATCAGCGGCACGCGAGTATGGGCCGACGGCTGGGAGGGCCGCGTCGCGCAGCTGCCCGAGGCCCTCGCCAACCTGCGGCCCGACGCCTGCTTCGACCTGCATCCGCTGCCGGTCGAACTCGAGCGCGTGGTCAAGCTGCAGCGCCGCTGGCCGGGCGAGCCGGCGCGCGACGAGGTCCATGCCCGCGCCGCCGGCGGCAGCTGGGCCCGCACCCATCCCGTCGGCGCCGTCCCGGCCGACGCGCTCGCGGTCGGCCGCCTGGCCCGCAGCCTGGTGCGTCTCAACGCCAAGTCGGTGCGTTTGGCCACGCCAGCCGAGAAGGCACTGCCGGCCAGCGCCGAACTCGCCGTGCGCATCGCGCCGGTGAAGGTCAACATGACCGGCGCCGAGGACGAGGTCGAGCTGGAGGACACCGTGCCGCAGGAGCGCGCCTGGCGCCTGCTGCCCGAGCCGGCCAGCGACCGCCTGCTGCCGCTCGGCCAGACCTGGCTGATGGTCGACGCGATCGGCGGCCTGGTATTCACCATCGACGCCAGCGACGCCGAGGCTCTGCTCGCCGACGTCGCCAGCACGCATCTCTTCCCGATCGCGCCGTCGCTGGTCGCGGCGGTCGAGATCGCCGGTGCGTCTGGCACCATGAGCTTCCGTCTCGCCCGCTCGGGCGCTGCCTGGACCATCCGTCGTGACGGCGTCGAGGCTCCGGCCGACGCCATCGCCACCCGCCGCCTGCTACGCGCCCTCGCCGCCCTCGACGCCCGCGGCCCGGCTGCCATCCCCGCCGGCGAGAGCACCACCATCGTACTCGAAACCGGCGACGGCGAGCGCATCTCCACCCGCGTCCGCGTGCTCGCCCCGGGCAACGTGGCGGCGATGACCGAGCGCGGCGGCGTGCAGCTCGATGCCGACGCCTGGGCCCAGGTGACGCTCGATCCGGCGGCGTACGCGGCCGGATCCGGCAAGTGACGGGCCGGCCTCCCAGGACCGAGGGCTTCAGCCCGCGTCGAGCAGACCAGTCAGCGGCCAGCGGCCAGCGGCCAGCGGCCAGCGGCCAGCAGCCAGCGGCCAGCGACCAGCAGCCAGCGGCCAGCGGCCAGCAGCCAGCCAGCCTCAAGCAACGCGTCCTCGCCGACCTCACCGCCGCCGACTGCTCGCCATTGCACCGCTTCGGCCAGAACTTCATGGTCGACGAGCGCGTCCTCGCCGACCTCTGCGCCGCCCTGCCGCTGACGCCTGGCGCACGTGTGGTCGAGATCGGTCCCGGCACGGGCATCCTCACCACGCGGCTGCTCGACGCCGGGGCGCAGGTGCTGGCGGTCGAGATCGACCGCGGCCTCACCGCCTGGCTGCAGACCAGTCTGGTGCCGCGCGGGCTTGTCCTGGTGCATGGCGACGCTTTGGCCGGCAAGTCGCGACTCAATCCCGCCATCGAGGCCTTCGCCGCCGACGGACCGTGGATGCTGGCGAGCAACCTGCCCTACGACGTCGCCATCCCGGTGCTGCTGGAGGCTGCCGCCCTGCCGCGCCAGCCGCTGGCCATCGCCGCCACAGTGCAGTTCGAGTGCGGTCGCCGCCTGTGCAGCCGGCCCGGCGAGGACGCCTGGGGCGCCAGCGCCGCCGTCTTCCAGGCCGCCGGCGAGCCGCGCCTGGTCCGCCGCATCGGTCGCGAGGCCTTCCATCCCCGGCCCAACGTCGACAGCGCGATCGTCGCTTGGACCCCGCGCGCCCCGCTGCCGCCCGGCTTCTCCACCTGGGTCCGCGCCGTCTTCGCCTACCGCCGCAAGGTCCTGCCCGGAGCGCTGCGCGACGCCGGTCAGAGCCGCGAGGCGGCCGAGGCGGCCTGCGCCAAAGCGGGTATCGACCCGG
>JALHRW010000232.1 GCA_022841245.1 Planctomycetota bacterium | reverse complement strand
GCCGCGCGCCAACGGCGGTGGTGATTAGGAGATAGCTGGGAGGGTCGAGCGCCAGCTCGACCATGGGGCAATGCGCCAAAAGGGCAGGCTCGCGCCGGAGCTACCAGAGGGTAGCGCCCGCGCGAGCCTGCTGCGTTTCCGGTCGTGGCAGGCGACTCTGCTGCGTCGCCCGACCATTGCCCCAAGGTCGAGCCAGCGCTCGACCCTCCCAGGTCAATGCACCGAGCCGCCGGTCGATCCGATCGGCTCCGGCGCCTTGTCGGCCGGCACGTGCGGGCAGCCCCAGCCGAAGCGCTGCTCGGGCACGGCCCACTTCACCGCGTTGCGCAGCACCTGCTGCACGGTCGGGTTGTGGTAGGTCGGATAGGTCTCGTGGCCGGGGCGGAAGTAGAAGATCTTGCCGGCGCCGCGGCGGTAGGTGAGGCCCGAGCGGAACACCTCGCCGCCCTGGAACCAGCTGATGAACACGGTCTCGAGCGGCTCGGGCACGCCGAACGGCTCGCCGTACATCTCCTCATGCGGCAGTTCGAAGAAGCGGTCGATGCCGGCTGCGATCGGGTGTCCCGGGCAGGCGACCCACACGCGTTCCTTCTCGCCGGCTTCGCGCCAGCTGAGATCGCAGTTGTGGCCCATCAGACGCTTGAACACCTTCGAGTGGTGGCCGCTGTGGAGGACGATCAGACCCATCCCTTTCAGCACGCGCTGCTGCACGCGCTCGGCGATCGCGTCCTCGACCTGGCCATGCGCCGCGTGGCCCCACCAGGTCAGCACGTCGGTCTCGTCGAGCACCGCGTCGGTCAAGCCGTGCTCGGGTTCCTGCAGCGTGGCGCAGCGCGCCTTGATCCCGGGATCGCGGTTGAGCGCGGCGGCGATGCAGGCGTGCATGCCGTCAGGATAGATGTCGCGCACCAGCTGATGCTTGTGCTCGTGGACGTTCTCGCCCCAGACGGTGACGCGGATCGGCATGGACGGCTCCTTGTGCGCCCGGTTATGGAAGCGCTTTCATAGTTTACGCCCACCTTCGCGCCAGCAAGTCCAGACCCAGCCGAAATCGATATCGGTTAGGGGTCGCGGCTCACGGCTCGCGGCAACCGTCCGTGGAGCGAGCGCCGAAGCGTGCCGGGCTTGAGCCGTGCTGTCCGTGTGGCTCTGGCCGGCGCGCGCCCAGCGAGACTGGAACGAATCGTATCGCTTGGCGAATCGACGCGCGTATGCGCGGCGTGTCGAGCGGGGGTTCCGGGGGCGAAGGCCCCCGGCGGGGACGCGGGGCAGAGCCCCGCGAACTAACGGCTACCCCGGAAGGTCTTCACCAGCTGCCACACCGCAGCGCGCTGGTCCGCATCGAGATCGTTGACCGCGCGGCACAGCTTCAGCACTTCGGCATCCTCGCTGGCAGCCGGCTTCGCGGCGCGCGGCGCATCAGGCTCCTCGGCGCTCTGCGGCTCGGGCGGCAGCAGGGCCTGGTAGGCGGACTGGTCGATGCCCAAGACCTCGCGCAGCTTGACGTGCGTCGGTCCACGTCCGGGCAGGTCGCCCTTGAGCAACCGGGAGGCAGTCGGCACGGCGAGGCCGCTGACCTGGGCGAACTTCTGCTGACTCCAGCCGCGATCGCGGCACAGCTTGAGCAACGCCTCGTGCAGCGGGTGGTCGCCAACGCTGGCGCCGCCGGTGCGGTGCAGTGCGCGCGTGCCGCTTTCGCCCGAGGATTCCTGTGCCGGCGCTGGCGCCGCTGGCGCCGCGGGCGGCGCAGGCCGCTGTGTCCGCTGCACCGGGAATGCGGCGCGCAGCCGCCCGAGCACCTCGGCATCCTCCGGCTCGATGCCGGTGGCGAGGAGCTTGGACAGCGCGAGATACGGCAGCTCGTGGGTGCGCGCGTAGGCTGCCGCGCTCAGCCCGCTGGCGGCGACGCGCTCGTTGGCGACCCGCGCCAGCTCGCCGCTGGGCGTCGGCTCGGCGATCAGGGCGGAGTGCACTTCGGCGGCGGCATGCGCTGTTTCGACGGCGTGCGCCGTTGGTTCGGCCTCGGCCGTGACTTCCACCGGATGACCCGCCGCTTCCGCCTCGCCGCGCGTGCGGCTCGCCGATTCGCGGACGAAATCGATCGACACGCCGAGCGCCTGCGCCAGCTGGTCGAGCGTGCCGCCACGCGGCACCGCGCCGCGCCGGGTGATGCCCATCAGCGTCGCATACGGGATGTTCGACAGATCGGCGAAGGTCCGCTCGGTGAGATTGCGCTCGCCGAGATGCTTGAGCAGCAGCTGGCGCAGGTCGAGCGGGCCATCGTGCGGGATGTCGATCGGCTCCTTCGAGCTGGCCGCGAGGACGCGCGAAAAGGCGTCGGGCGCCATCGCCAATTCGCGACGCAGGGCCTCGCGATGCTCAGGTTTCCGCGGCACGCCGCCTTTCGACATCCACGACAGCACGCTCGGGTAGCTCGCATCGAGCTTCTCTGCAAGAGCACGCGCGCTGCCGCCGGTGGCTTGGAGATGAGCCTTCAGAAGGTCGGCGAGGAGGGGCGTGTCAGTCATGCGCGAGCCTTATAGGCCCGTACCGACCGTTGGCAACGCGCTTAGCCCATGAGTTTGTTTTGACCCATTGGCGTCTTCATAAATCACGCTCCGGCAATGACATGTGGCGGTAGAAGTCAGTTGCAATTAGTAGTGAGAAGTTGCATAACCCGCACCTAGGCAAATCCCGTGCTTCCCGCCCCACCCACCAACCGCCTCTCACCGAAGAACCAGGTGACGCTGCCGCGCGACGCGGCCGCCCTGGCCGGTGATCCTGCGCACATCCGCGCGTTGGCGCACTGGATGCCGGGCCGGGCCGAGCGCGCACAGCGTTCTCCGGTGGTGCTGCTGATGACCGAGGGCGATCTGCGCAAGCGCGAGCGCCGCATCATCGACACGCCCGAGCTGAAGCCTGAAGACAAGCTGGTGCTGGTGCAGGACCTCAACGCGCGCGCCGCCCAGCTGGCGATCGACGAGCAGCGTCGCGTCGTCATCCCGGCGCACCTCGTGGACTACCTCAAGCTCGAACGCGACGCCCTCTTCGTCACTACCGGCGACATGATCTACCTGTGGAACCCCGACGAGTTCCAGCGTTGGAGCGGTGCGGCCACTCCGGCCGGCGCCCCTGATCTCACCCAGTTCATCCTCGTGTGAAGAAGGACCAGCCATGCGCGACCCCATCTCCGCGACTCTGACCTCCGCCCTCGACGATGCCGACATCGTCGCCCGCGACGACCTCGCCCAGGCGCTCGACGCCTCGGCTGGCCGCCGCGACGAGCTGGCGCGTGCCGGCGTGCGCGTCGACGAGAGCCCCTACCTCCACTTCCTCCGCCGCTTCGCCGGCGAGTCGGCTCCGGCCGCGCTCGCCGCGAGCGCCTGATGACATGCAGCCCGCCCCTCACGTCAGCGTCCTGCTGAACGAGACGGTCGGGCTGCTCGCTCCGGCTCCGGGCAGGCGGTTCCTCGACTGCACGCTCGGCGCCGGCGGCCACACCGCGGCGCTCCTCGCCGCCGGTGCAGCCGTCACCGGCATCGACCGGGACCCGCGCGCCCGGGTACTCGCGCGGGAGCGCCTCGCCGGACACGCCGACCGGCTGCAGGTGCTTGATCAGACGTTCGCCGACGCGGCCGAGGGGCTGGCTGCGTCCGGTGGAACGTTCGACGGCGTACTGGCCGACCTGGGACTGAGCAGCATGCAGATCGATGATGGCGACCGCGGCTTCTCGCTGCGCGACGAGACCCGCGCCGACATGCGCATGGGCGACGGCTGCGCCGTCGACGCCATCGGCCTGATCGACCGGCTCGGCGAGAGCGATCTCGCGGACGTCATCTACCGCTATGGCGAGGAGCGGCTCAGCCGGCGCATCGCCAGCGCGCTCAAGCGCGCCCGCGCCAAGGGCATCGAAAGCGCCGCCGGCCTGGCCGAGGCGATCCGCGGCTGCGTCCCTGGCCACCAGCCGCGTCATCCCGCCCTGCGCACCTTCCAGGCTCTGCGCATCGCGGTGAACGACGAGCTGGCCGAGCTGGAGCGCCTGCTCGCGGTGCTGCCACGCCTGGCCGCGCCGGGCGGCTGCGTCGTGGTCATCAGCTTCCACTCGCTGGAAGACCGCCTGGTCAAAATCGCCTTCAAGACACAGCAGACCCGCGGCCGCTGGAGCGAGATCGCCCGCCGACCGGTCATCGCCAGCGACGACGAGGTCGCCATCAACCCCCGTGCCCACAGCGCGAAGCTGCGCTGGGCCAGGAGAGCCGCATGATCCCCAGCAACGAATCCCGCTTCCACCTCGCTCTCGCCCTGCTGTGGATCGGCCTCGGGGTGTGGATCGCGGTCGCCGTCGCGGTGGCCAGCGGCGAGAAGACCGCGCTGGAGCGCAAGCGCGGCCTCGACCACAAGGAGCGCCGCGAACTGAGCGCGCAGCAGGAGCGTCTGCGCGCCGAGATCGACTGGCTGGCCTCGGCCCCGTCGATCGACGATGCCGTCACCCGCCTCGGCCTGCCCCTCCAGCCGCCGTCGAAGGTCGCCAGCAGGTGAGCCACGGCCCGGGTCCTGCTCCACGCATCTGGCGGGCGGCACTGCTTCTGGCAGTGTTCGTCTGCTTGTTCGGCCTGCTCGGCTTCCGCCTGCATACGTTGCAGGTCGAGCAGAGCGGCGAGCTGCGCGCCATCGGCGAGAAGCAGCGCGTGCGCACGTGGACCCTGCCGGCCAACCGCGGCTCGGTCTATGACGGCAGCGGCGCCCCGGTGGTGGTCAGCCAGTCGGGCTGGACCCTGGCCGCCGATCCCTCGTTCATGGACGATCGTCTGCGCGCCACGGTCGAGATCGCGCGCATCGTCCCCGGTCTCGACCGCGAGGCGCTGCGCGCGCAGTTCGAGAGCGGCAAGAACGGACGTACGCTGGCCAAGGGCCTGAGTGACGACCAGGCCACCGCAGTGCGCGCGCTCAAGCTCGCCGGCCTGACCCTGACCCGCGAATCGCTGCGTGCCTGGCCGGGCGGATCAATCGCGGGTCATGTCATCGGCTTCGTCAACACCGACGGCAAGGGCGGTGGCGGCATCGAGCAGACGCTCGATGCGCGGCTCTCCGGCACACCGGGCAAGGAAACCCTGCAGGTCGACGCAATGGGCAAGCCGGTGCTCGACGCCAGCGGCGAGACGCTGCCGCCGGTGCACGGCGCCAACGTCCAGCTGACCATCGAGGTACCGGTGCAGCGCGAACTGGAGGCGGCCCTGGCCGAGGCCGGCGAGAAGCATGCGCCCAAGGGCGCTGCCGGCATCGTCGTCCGCGTCGCCACCGGCGAGATCATCGCCATGGCCAGTTGGCCGGGCTTCGATCCGCTCGACCGCGCGACCTTCTCGCCCGATGCACTGAATAACCGTGCCGTCCAGCTGGTCTACGAGCCCGGTTCGACCTTCAAGCCGCTGGTCGCCGGCGCCGCTGAGGCCGAGGGCCTGACCCGCTTCGACGAGCTGATCTATTGCGAACGCGGCCGCTGGACCCACCGCGTCGGCAAGTCGGCGCGCACCATCACCGACCACTCGGTCGGCCACGGCGGCCACGGCAACCTCACCGTCACCGAAGGCATCGCCCTCTCAGACAACATCCTCATGGCCAAGTTGGGCCTGCGTCTCGGCCCCGAGCGGCTGTACGACTGGGTGGTGAAGCTGCACTTCGGCCACAAGCTCGGCGTCTGCCTGCCCGGCGAAGGCGCCGGCATCGTCAACGCCAAGAGCAAGTGGAACCAGCTCGGCGCCTGCATGTCGGTGCCGATGGGCCACGAGATCGCCGTCACCCCGCTGCAGCTGATCGTGGCCCACGCCGCCATCGCCAACCGCGGCACCTGGCTGCCACCGCGGCTGGTCAAGCGCGTGTGGCAGGAGACCGAGGCCGGCACCAAGGACCTGCCGCTGCCGCCCGACGCCGGCACCGCCGGCCAGGTGTTCGAACCGGGCGACGCGGCCCAGATCGAACAGGCGATGACCCACACCATGACCGAGGGCACCGGCAGGAAGGCCGACCTCGACGGCTACATCGCTGCCGGCAAGACCGGCACGACGATGAAGCTGGTGAACGGCCGCTACTCCGACACCGAGCACGTCGGCTCGTTCGTCTGCTGGGCCCCGGCCCAGCCCGACGCCGCCGTCGCCGACAAGCTGATCTGCCTGATCGCGGTCGATGACGCGACCAAGAACGGCCACTACGGCTCCGAGGTCGCCGCCCCCTACGTCCAGCGCGTGCTGCAGTTCGCGCTCGAACGGGCACGGGTAGCCAAGGTCGACAAGCCGGAACCGCCGAAGAAGGGCAAGCGGTGAATCCATTGCCCCTGGTTCGTCGTTCGTGGTTCGTGGTTCGTGGTTCCGGGAGGGCCGCGTGAGAACCCATGCGCTGTTCGTGGACCAGGCCATCGACGGCCCGCTGCCCGCAGAGCTCGCCGGCGTCTCGCGTGACAGCCGGAATGCAGCGCCCGGTTCGGTCTTCATCGCCCAGGCGGACGGAGTGGAGCGCGACCTGCACATCGCCGCCGCACTCGCCGGGGGAGCCGTGGCGGCGATTGCGGAACCACGAACCACGAACCACGAACCACGAACCGGGGCAATGACCCCCCACTCCCGCTGGGCCTTCGCCCGCGCCTCGTGCGCCGCCCACGGTCTGCCGCTGACCGCCCCGCTGCTCGCGGTCACCGGCACCAAGGGCAAGAGCACGGTGGTGCACTTCGCCCAGGTCGCCCTCGGCCCGGGCGCAGCGCGCATCGGCACGGTCGGCTGGCATGACGGCACCAGCGAGCGTCCCAACCCGCAGACCACGCCGCCGCCGGACGAACTCCATCGCTTCCTCGCCGGCCTGCCGGCGGGCTGCCCGGGCGTGGCGATGGAAGCCAGTTCGCACGGCCTCGACCAGCACCGCCTCGCCGGCCTGCGTCTCGCCGGCTTGGCAGTGACCAATATCGGCCGCGACCACCTCGACTACCACGGCACCACTGCCGCCTACGTCCACGCCAAGCTGCGCGCCGCACGCCTGCTGGTCGCCCGCGGATTGTGCGTGATCAACGCCGACGACGAGCACGCCCACGTCTTCGCCCACGCCGCGCTCTGCGCCGGAGCCCGCGTCATCGCCCTCGGTGTCGGCCGCGGCGGTCACCACCGCCTGCCGGGCTGCGACAACGCGACCGCCTTCCGCAACGGCCCTGCCTGGATGCTCGACGCTCCCGGTGCCGAGGTCGTCCTGCCGGTGCGCCTGCCGGGCGGCTTCAACGCCTGGAACGCCGCCGCCGCC
>JALHRW010000231.1 GCA_022841245.1 Planctomycetota bacterium | reverse complement strand
GAGCCGACGGCGAACCTCGACTTCGCCTCGGGCAAGGAGGTGCACCGCATCCTGCGCGAGCTGAACGAAGCGGGTACGACGATCATCTGCGCGACCCACGACCACGAGATGCTGGCGGTATCGAGTCGCATGGTGTGGATCAGCGGTGGCGAGATCGAGCGCATCGCGGTGACCAAGGACGTGCAGATCGTCAAGGCCAGCCTGGGCGACGTCGAGGACAACGGCGCGACCGCGCAGGTGCCGCAGCAGCCGGCGGGAGACCAGCATGCGTAGGATCCTGCTGCTAGCAGCTTTCGTTCTCGCCGCCCTGCCGGCTGCCGAAGGCGTCCAGGCCACCGTCCTCGACGGGATTACCAGCCATCCCAATCGCCTGCCGGGCTCGCCGGGACACGCCGCGGCCGTCGAGGCCGTCACCGCGGCACTGCAGGGCGCCGGCCTTGCCGTCCATCGCCAGGAGTACGGCACGGTCGTGCCGCGCACCCGCCGCTGCGTCCTCACGGTCGACGGCACGGAGATCGCCGGTGTCCTGCCGATGGCGCCCAACGGCGTGGTCCCGCCCACCACCTGGGGTCGCGACCTCGAAGGGCCGGCGGTGTGGCTGGGCGATGGGACCCTGGCCGAGATGGATGGCCTGCCGGTCGCCGGCTCGATCGCCTTCGTCCGCATCGGCAGCCCGAACCTGCCTGAGATCTTCGCCCAGGGCGCGCGCGCCGTGGTCGCGGTGGGCGAGCAGGCGACGCAGTGGCAGGCTGCGCGCATGTTCAGCGAGGCGCCGATCGCCTCGCCGCGTGCCTGGCTGCCCAGCGCTGCCGCGGCGGTCGCCGGGCTCACAGCCAATCCGGCCCAGGCTCGCCGTGCCAGCCTGCGCATTGAAGTCGACTGGACTGATGCCGAGACCGCCAACCTGTGGACGCTGATTCCGCCCGCCGATGACGCCCCGCCGGAAGCCGCGTCGCGGATGGTCGTGCTGGCCGCCGAGCTGGCCACCAGTGGTGTGGTGCCTGACGCCACCCCCGGAGGTCGGCAGGCGGCGAACGCAGCCTTGCTCGCCGAATTGGCGGTACGCCTGCATCAGCGGCGTCCGGGATGCAGCGTCCTGGTGGTGTTCCTCGGCAGCCACTACGGCGCTCAGGATGGTGCTCGCATGCTCTACTGGGCGGTGCGCAAGGCGCGGATGGCGGCTGGCGAGCAGGAATCGCTGTCGGAGCGCGCGGCGTGGATCGAAGAGCTATCCGCGGTGTGCGACGAGCGCCTGCGCCTGCTCGCCGGCGACCAGGTGCTCGCGAGCTCTGGCACCCAGGGCGCCTGGATCCGCAACCAGCTGCGGCGACTGATCTCAGCCCGGGTCAACGGTTGCAACTACGAGGCGCGCCACCTGCAGCTCGAACGCAAGGCAGCGGGAGAGCGCAAAGACGCTGCCGCAGTCGCTGCTTTCGATGTCCAGCTCGCGGCGATCAAAGTGCAGGTCGACCGCGGCAACGGCCTGCGCCGCCAGGTGCACGAACGCACGGTCAGCGATGCCGAGGCCTTCTCCGGGATCTGCGCGCAACTGGTCGCTGAGGTCACCGCGCTGCGCGACTGGCTGGCTGCCGACCGGCAGCGTCTCGCCAGCGCCGCCAAGCTCGCCGAAGCCATCGCCGGACGCCAAGTGGTCGCGCATTTCGGCCTGGACTTCGCGGACGCCGAGCGGCGCTGGCTGGCCAGCTCGTCCGGTGCCGACTGCGAATCCCTGCTGGTCGCGCCGCAGCCCGGCTACTTCAGCAAGCATCTCGATGCCTATCAGCAGAGCTGGGAGCGCGTGGCCCGCGACCTGCCGGGTGCGGCGCCGATGCATGCCCCGGATCCCACCGCGACCTACGGGTACGAGCAGCTCAGCGGCCCGGGACGCCGCCAGGTCGCCTGTGTCATTCCGCTTGGCATGGGCCTGATGGCCAGCCAGCTGACCACGCTCGGCGATCCGCTCGATGCTGACGAGATGCCGGTCGATCCGGCCCCCGACCTCGCCGGGCTGGCCGCCCCGCTGGAGGCGTGGCTGCGCGATGTGTCGCGCAGCGACCTGCCGCCCAAGACCGGCATGCCCGTCTCCGGGAACTACGATGCCAAGCTGGTCTGGCGCCGGACCGGCGGTGACTTGCAGGGGCTGCGCATCGACCGCCTGTCGCGCGGCTCCGAGGAGGTCGATGGACCGGCGGCCGGAGGCCTGCTGTTCGTCCGCCGGCAACTGCTTCCTGGCACCGTGTCTCTGCCGCCGTGCGGCCGCAGCAACATCCCGATCGCGCGCATCAATCCCGCCGGCTACGTCTTCGCCCCGGGGTTGTCCGATTCGTGGACGCGCAGCAAGACCAACGCCATCGCCTTCGACGCCGTCGGCGCTCCGGAAGCGTACTTCGACGGCATGACCTCAAGCGATGCGATGACCTACAACATCCGTCTGTTCAGCGGCTACGGCAACGTCGTCTACACGCCGTTCCTGCCGCAGGACTATGGCGTCGCAGGGCAGATGCAGCGTCTCGGCGGGCGCACCGATTCGGATACCAAGCGGCGCTTCGGCCGTAGTGGCACCGGGGGGGTGATGGCGGTGACGAGCGAGGCGCGGTCGCTGAAGCTGATCGGCAACGGCCTATTCCTCCTCGGCTCGACCGAAGCCCGGCCGCAGGGAGTAGGCATCGTCCCGGATCCGTCCGACCTGCTCTCCCTCGACGCTCTGCGCCGTTCCGCTGCCGACACCTGCGCGCTGAACAGCCAGCGGCTCGGAGTGCTGCGCGCCAAGGACCTGATCAACCGCCCGGTCGAACGCCTGCACGCGGCCTGCCGCGACAACCTCGAGATGGCCGAGGAGGCCCGGCGTGCCGGCAGTATCAGCAAGGCCGCCGCCCACGAGGTCGCCGCGGCGACGCTCGCCTACCGCGCCCACGGCCCGCTGCGCGACAACGCCAACGACCTGCTGCGGGCGGTGGTCGCGCTGCTGGTGCTGTCGATACCGTTCGCCTTCGCACTCGAACGCCTGGCCATCGGCGCGGTTTCGATCTACCGGCAGATCCTCGGCTTCCTCGGCATCTTCCTCGGCACCTTCGCGCTGCTCTACGTCACCCATCCGGCCTTCGCCATGGCGAACTCGCCGATGATCATCTTCCTCGCCTTCGTCATCATCCTGCTGAGCGGCTTCGTCATCTCGGTGGTGATGGGCAAGTTCAAGCACGAACTGCGGGCGATGCAGGGGCTGGCGGCGAAGTCGCATAGCTCCGGCAACGCCAACAGCACCACCCTGGCCGCCATCGTCATCGGCATCGCCGGCATGCGCAACCGGCCGATGAAGTCGTTCCTCACCATCTCGACCGTCACGCTGCTGACCTTCACCATCCTGGTGTTCTCGTCGTTCCAGAGCGGCCGTGCGGTGGTCGAGTCCTACCTCGGACGGGCGCGCGGCGCCGACCGCATCGAACTGCACCAGCCGTCGTTCATGCCCATCCCCGATCGCCTGGTCGAGGCCATCGCCAACCTGCACGGCCAGCGCTTCGAGGTCTTCCGCCGCTCGGCCGTCATCCGCGATCCGCTGGGCAGCGAGTCGGACAACGCCGTCGTCCTGCTCGATCCGGGCAGCGGCCGGGCCTTGCGCATGGAGGCGCTGCTCGGCCTCGACCGGCGCGAAGCGGCCCGCCATCCCGGGATCGCCGCACTGCTCGAGGGCGAGGTCCCGGCCGGAGCGCGGCCGGTCTGGCTGTCGCAGTCGGTGGCCTCGCGCTGGCGGCTCAAGCCCGGGGCCGAGGTTCGCATCCGCGGTACCGCCTTCGTCCTCGCCGGCATCTTCTCCGAAGACAAGATGCGCGCGATCGAGAACGTCGACGGCACGCGGCTCACTCCGCCGGACTTCGACGCCACCTTCGCCGCCAACGGCATACTCATGCGCCCCGGCAGCTTCACCAGCTCGATGCAGACCTTCGATGCCACCAGCTTCATCTTTGCTTCACCCGGGCTGACCGCGATCCTCACCAACGAGGACGTCATCGCCCTGCGCGGCGGGACCAACTTCCTCTCCCTGTATCCGAAGGAGGGCGCTGATGTCGGTCGGGCCGCCCACGACCTTGCCGGCATGTTCAATGGCCCGGTCCTGGCCAGCAGCGGCGAGGGCGTGCGGCGGTGGTTCTACACCGACGAGATCACCGGCGGAGGATACCTCGATCTGCTGGTGCCTCTGCTGCTCGGTGGCCTGATCATCTTCACCAGCCTGCTCGGCTCTATCGTCGATCGGCAGAAGGAGATCTTCACCTACAGCGCGCTGGGCCTCAGTCCGCGCGAGGTCGGCATGCTGTTCTTCGCCGAAAGCGCGGTGATCGCCGTGGTCGGCGGCATGGGTGGCTACCTCATCGGCCAGCTGGCGGCGAAGGTGCTGAACCTGCTTTCCGGCCAGGGCCTGGTCACCGTGCCGGACCTCAACTTCAGCTCACTCTCCTCGCTGGTCACCATCGGCATCGTCATGGCGATGGTCATGCTCTCGACCATCTACCCGGCGCTGCTCGCCGGGCGCAGCGCCAATCCGGGCGTCAACCGTTCGTGGAAGATGCCGAAACCCGAAGGCGGCAAGCTGACCTTCACCTTCCCGTTCACTGTTCCGGCGGCGAGCTTCGGTGGCATCGTCGCCTTCATCAACGAGCACTTCCGCAATCACGGTGACGCCGCCCTCGATGTCTTCGCCGCCAAGGAGGTCTCGCTGCACCGCTCCGCCGACGGACGCATGGGCATCCGCGCCGAGATCGCGCTCGCCCCGTTCGACCTCGGCGTGTACCAGCGCTTCGCCATGTTCACCCGGGCGAGCGACATTCCCGGCATCGATGAGGTGGTGGTCGAGATCGAGCTGCTCAACGGTGCGCCAGGCACCTGGCTGCGCGGCAACCGTGCCTTCGTCGCCGATCTGCGCGAGCAATTCCTGATCTGGCGCGCGCTGCCGGCCGAGGCGGTGGTGCACTACCAGGGCGAGGCGTCCAAGGTCCTCGCTGAAGCGACGGAGGTCGCGTCATGAGCCGGATCGATGCGGAGATGGAGCGCTACCGCTCGCTGATGACGCCACCTGGCACCTGGAGCGAAGGCTTCTCGCTCGGCTCGGTCGTCGGCGTGATGCTGATCGCCCTGGTCCTCATTCCCGGTGCGCTGTACATGCAGCTGCTCGCCGGCCAGGGGGTCGGCTCGGCGGCGCAGTGGGTCACGCTGATCCTCTTCCTCGAGGTCGCCAAGCGGGCCAACGCCAAGATCGGCCGGGCGCAGATATTCGTGCTCTTCTACATGGCTGGGACCTTCGCCTGGCAGTCAGTACAGCATTCGACCCCGCTGTGGCCGCAGTTCCTGGTGCGCAGCGAGGCGGCGCTGTCGTTCGGACTCAGCGGGCAGTTCCCCGAATGGTATGCGCCTTCCGATCCGGCCGCCTACGAGACGCGCAGCTTCCTGCAGAGCGCCTGGCTGCCGTCGCTCGGCCTGCTGGTGTTCAAGACGCTGTTCAGCCGGCTCGACGCGGCGGTGATGGGCTACGGACTCTTCCGCATCACCAGCGACATCGAGCGTCTGCCGTTCCCCATGGCCCCGATCGGGGCCCAGGGCATGATGGCGCTGGCCGACGATCTCGAGGGCCAGGACAGCTCCGGCGGCTGGCGCTGGCGGGTGTTCTCGATCGGCGGCGCCATGGGCCTGATCTTCGGGCTGGTCTACCTCGGGCTGCCCACGCTCAGCACCACCGTCTTCGGACCGGGCAACGGCTACAGCGTCCTGCCCATCCCCTTCGTCGACTTCACCCAGTACACCCGCGACTTCCTTCCGGCGGTGGCGACCGGGCTGTCGTTCGATCTCGGCCAGCTGGTCATCGGCATGGTGCTGCCGTTCTGGGCCATGATCGGCTCGTTCCTCGGCCTGGTCGTGACCATGGTGCTGAACCCGATCCTCTACCACACCGGGGTGCTGCGCAGCTGGATGCCGGGCGATTCGACGGTCGAGACGATGTTCAAGAACAACGTCGACTTCTATCTCTCCTTCGGCATCGGCATCTCGCTGGCCGTGGCGGTCGTCGGCATCTGGGGCATGATCCGGGCTTTGCGTCAGAAGCAGCAGCTCGATGCCGAGGGCGGTGGGGCGCCGTCGGTGCCGGAGGGGCGCGGCGACATCCCCAATCGCTGGGTGCTGATCATCTATCTGGGCGCGACCTCGCTCTACATCCTGCTCGCCGGCTGGCTGATCGATTGGCATCCCGGGGTGATGTGCGTGCTGCTGTTCTTCGGCTTCGTCTACACCCCGCTGATCAGCTACGTCACCGCCCGGCTCGAAGGCATCGCGGGGCAGGTGGTCGAGATCCCATTCATTCGCGAGCTGTCGCTGATCGTCTCCGGCTATCAGGGCATCGCGGTGTGGTTCATCCCCATTCCGCAGGCGAACTACGGCACCCAGGTCGTGCTCTACCGCAAGGCCGAGCTCACCGGCACCAAGTTCACCTCGCTGTGGAAGGCGGAGGCGACCGTCTTCCCGGTGATCATGGCCCTGACCCTGGTGTTCGCGAGCTTCATCTGGGGCCTCGCCGAGATCCCCAGCGCGGTCTATCCCTACGCCCAGCAGATCTGGGAGCTCGATGCCAAGAACGCCTGCCTGGTCTACTCCTCGACCATGGGCGGCTACAGCCAGTTCCAGGAGGCGCTCTCCGGCGGAGTGGTGCTGATCGGCCTGGTCGTCGGCACCGGCTTGTTCGGCCTGCTCAGCGCGATCGCCGCGCCGGTGACGCTGTGCTACGGCCTGGTGCGTGGCCTCGGCCAGACCATGCCGCATGTGATCATCCCGCAGATCGTCGGCGCCCTGCTCGGCCGCTACTACTTCGAGAAGAAGCTCGGACTGCAGTGGGGCCAGTACGTCCCGGTGCTGGCGGCCGGCGTCTCCTGCGGTTTCGGCCTGATCTCGATGCTGTGCATCGGCCTGGTCTTCCTCGCCAAGTCCGCCAACGCCCTGCCCTACTGACAGCCATGAGCGAACCCATCGTCACGGTCAGCGGCCTGGACAAGGTCTACAAGAGCGGGGCCGAGGAGGTCTACGCCCTGCGCGGCATCGAACTGAGCATCGAGCGCGGCGAATATCTCGCGATCATGGGCCCCTCGGGCTCGGGCAAATCGACTCTGTTCAACATGGTCGGCGCGCTCGATAAGCCGAGTCGCGGCGAAATCACCGTCGGCGGCGTTTCGCTGCCCAAGCTGTCCTCGTCCGAGCTGTCCTACTTCCGCGGCAAGCACATCGGCTACGTCTTCCAGAGCTACAACCTGATCCCGTCGCTGACCGCGCT
>JALHRW010000230.1 GCA_022841245.1 Planctomycetota bacterium | reverse complement strand
GCAGCCTGCGCGAGCGCCTTGCCGCCGCTGCCGAGGACGCCTCGCGACTCAATCAGGAACTCGAGCGCACCCGCCGCGATCCCTCGCGTCTGTCGACCGCGCGGATCAGCGCCCTGCGCACGCCCGAGGCGGTCGCCGCCGCTCGCGCCGAGGCGGCCAAGGAGCTGGCCACCCGCCCCGCCGAGCTCGAACGCGAACTCGGCCGCATGCGCGCCGAGCACGCCCGTCTGCACAACGAGGTCGCCGTGCTGCAGGCGCGCCTCGACGAGGACCGCGCCCGCCACGAGGCCGAACTCGAGGCCAGCCGCGCCCTCGCCTCCAGCCTCGGGCAGCGCCAGGACCCGCCGACCGAGACGATCGGCAAGGCGACCGAGAAGCACCACGCCGCCGATGACAATCTCGCCGCCGAAGTCGAGCGCCTGCGCGCCCTGCTGGCCCAGGCCGAGAGCCGCGGCGGCGCCCAGCAGGCGCTTGAGGAGCGCAAGCGGGTCGCGGCCGAGCACGGCGATACCGAACGTCTGCGCAAGGACCTGCACCAGGCCCGGGCCGAGGCGGCGCGCAATGCCGAACTGGTCCGTGCCGCCGAGCTGTCCGAGACCCGCGTCACCGCTGCCGAGGCCCGCGCCGCCGGAGCCGATGAGCGCATCGCCCAGGCCGAGCGCCGCACTCACCAGGCCGAGGAGGAGCTGGCGGCCGCCCGCGTCGCCCTCGAACGGGCCGAAGAGAGCCGGCGCGAGCAGGAGCGCTCGGCCTACGAGGCGGCGCGCCAGAACACCCAGCTGCAGGTCCGCCTGCGCGAACTGGCCGCCCGGCTCGAGGACGGCGAGGCCCGTCTCGGCGAACTCAACGGCCTGGCCGAGCAGCTGGCCGCCGCCCGCAGCCACGCTGCCGAGCTGGAAGCCGAGGCGGTGCGCATCCGCGCCGATCTCGCCGCCATCCGCGACTCGGCCACCGGCAAGCTCGACCGTGCCAAGCGCCGCGTTGGCGAGCTGCGCGCCCGGCTACGCGAGGCCAAACGCGATCGCAACGCCATGGTGCCGTGGTCGTCGCCCGCCACCGCGACTTTTGCTGCCGCTCCGGTTCAGCCGCAGGCGCAGGTGCCATGGCCATCACCGGCCACCGCGACCTATGCCGCCTCGGGCCAGCAGCAGGTGCCGTGGCCCTCGCCGGCCACTGCCGCCTTCGGACCCGGGCAGCAGCCCTGGCAGCCGGCGCCGGCCTGGCAGCCTGGCGCCGCCCTGTCGCCGCACGGTGCTCCTGAGCCAGCCCCGGGCGCGACCGTGCGCACCACCAGCGGCACCTTCGTGCCGATGCCGATGCCCGAGGAGTCCTCGGCCCAGCGTCAACGCGTGCAGTTGCCGAGTGTCGTGCAGCAGCCCGAGGCGCCGGCCCCGCGGGCGAACGTCATCCGCGGGCCGTGGGTCATCGCTGCCGCTGCCGGGCTGCTGGCGGTGCTCGGGCTCTGGTGGGGCGCGACCAGCGCGGTGCCGGTGTGCGAGCGGGCGCAGGTCAACGGCGAGACCATGACGGTCAATGCGGGCATCCCCGGTCGCCTGGAGGGCATCCTGGTCCGCCCCAACGCCTGGGTGCGCCAGGGCGACCGGCTGGCCGTGGTGCGCAACACCGACCTCGACAACATCAAGAAGCAGGGCCTCCTGTTCAGCAAGACGCAGCTGGAGGGCCGGGTCGTCGCTACTGAGGCCGCCATGCAGCGCGCCAAGGCCGAGCACGACAAGCTGGTCGCCGAGCTGGCCGAGCCGGTTGCCGTTCCGTCCGTCCCAGCAGTCCCTGCCGTCGGTGCGGATCCGCGCATCCGCCTGCGCGACGAGTTCGCCGTGCGCCTGGTCGAGTACCGCGGCGATCTCGATGAACTGCGGCTGCGCATTGCCGGGGTCGAAGCCGACCTTGCCGCCGAGGAGCGCCGTCTCCAGGATCTGCGCGAGAAGGAGCTGATCGCCCCGTGCGACGGCATGGTCCTGGCGATCAAGGAAGCTGGCGCGTCGCTCATGCAGGGCGAAGCGGCCATCACCCTGGTGGATGCCAACACCCTGGTCATCGACGCCGAGTTCCCCGGCAGCACGCCGCCTGAGCGCGGTGCGATGGCGTCGGTCTATCTCGGCAATCTCCGTCTTGAGGCCAAGGTGCTCGATCGCGACGAGGTGCGAGTCGGCCGCCTGGCGCAGTCGCCGAACCTGGCTGCTGGCCATAGCCGCGTGCTGCTGATGCCGAGCAATCGTCCGGCCCTGGCCGAGGTCTACAGCCAGCAGGCGCGCATCGCCTTCACCAATGGCAACCCTGGATTCCTGGGCAGCTTGGGGCTGTGGATGCGGGGATTCTGACAGGACCGCTGTGTAAAGTTCGCGGCCCTTTTCCGTACTTCCAACCGCGCATCGCTAGCATGTTCCGCGAAAGGGACGCCCTATGCGCATCCTCCGCCCCGCCGCTGAACGCGGCCACACCGCGATCGGCTGGCTCGACAGCCGTCACACCTTCTCCTTCGCCGACTATCACGACGAGGCGTGGATGGGCTTTCGCGCCCTGCGCGTGATCAACGACGACTGGGTCGAGGCCGGCCAGGGCTTCGGCACGCATGGCCACCGCGACATGGAGATCATCACCTGGGTGCTGGACGGGGTGCTGACCCACCGTGACTCGACCGGCGGCGGCGGAGACCTGCGTCATGGCGACGCCCAGGTGATGACCGCCGGCAGCGGCATCCGCCACAGCGAGTTCAACGGCTCGCAGACCGGGCGTTCGCATTTCCTGCAGACCTGGATCATGCCCGACCGTCGCAACGAGAAGCCGGCCTACGGCCAGACCGCCATCCCGGCTGCCGATCGTGACGGCCGCTGGGCGGTGATCGCCGCAGGGGGTGGACGTCCAGCCGCCTTGCCCATCGCCGCCGATGCCGCCGTCCTGGTCGCCTCGCTGGCGCCAGGCCAGCAGCTCGCGTATGCCCTTGCCGCAGGTCGCCACGCCTGGCTGCATGTCGCCAGCGGCACGGTCGAGGTCGACGGTCAACGCATGCAGGCGGGCGACGGACTCGGCGTGTCGGAAGAGCCGGGATTGGCGATCACCGCCAGCGCCGCCGCCGAGGTGATGTTGTTCGACCTGGCCTGACTATTTGCGGATCAGTTGCGCGTCGGCGAGCACCAGATGGTCGCCGATGTCGAAGCGCTCGCCGGTCTCGACCGCCAATTCGAGCAGCGCGATGCCGGTGAGGTCGAGGTCGAGCCGGCGGATCGGCTCACCGCCGCGCACCCGCGCCCGCCACAGTTCGCGACCGTCACCGCGCAGCACCGCCACGCAGTCGCCTTCCGGCGCCACGCTGTCGCTGATCCCGACTTCGGCGCGCAGCCGCACGTAGCCGCCATCCAGCTTCCAGCTCAGGGCGGCGGCGCTGTGCACGACCAAGCCTTTGCCGCGCAGCACGCCGCCCAGGCGCAGCGGTCCGCCGTCGAGGGCGCGATCGCGGGTCGAGGGCCAGACCACGCCGAACATGCCGTCCTCGCGGGTGCTCGCCGGCGCGAGGTCGGAGAGATAGACACGGCGGCCGCCTTCGACGCGCAGCACCAGGGCGCCGAGCGCCGCGCTGTCGAGGCGCACGGCGGGCACCGCCGCCAGGGCCAAACCGTCGCCGGCGACGACCAGGTCGAGGCCGGGCCGCCCGGGATCGGTGGTGGCGCGCAAACGCAGGCCGTCGGGGCGTCGCACGGGATTGCCCAGGCGGGCGCCGCGGATCTCGTCCAGCGCCAGGGCCAGCGGCTCAGGGTCGAGGGCGGAGAGGAAGGTCAGGGTGCCGTTGCGCAGACCGTTGACCCGGCCGGCGAGCACACCGCTTTCGACCAGGATGGCGTCGCCGCGCTCGGGAGCCGGCGGTGGCGGATCGCCCCAGCCGGCCAAGGCCTCCAGCGGCAGTTCGAGGGCGCCGAACGGGCCGCGCACCAGCAGGTGGTCGGGCTTGGAGCCCGCGACCACGGACTCGGCCGGCAGCCACGACCCGTCGACCAGCTGCACGCCGAACGTGCCGGAGGCCAGCGGCACCGGTCCGCTACCCAGCACCACGCTATCGATGTCGACGAGTGCCGGCAGGCGCTCCGGCGTGCTTACGCGGCCATCGAAGCCGGTGACGGTGGCGGCGTGGGCCGCGCTGACGCAAAGGCAGAGGAAGGCGAGCAGCGCCAGGCGCATGGCCGCAGCATGCCGGCGCTGGCCGGCGCGGCCAGTCCGTAACACCGGGCGCTCCCGGGCGTACCATCCCGACATGCGCCGCCTCGTCCTCTGCCTCGCCGCCACCGCCCTTGCCGCCGCCGAGCCCACGCCGGCCGTCTTCATCCCCGCCACCGCCGAGCTGGCGCTTCAGCTGCCCGACCTCGGGCGCAGCCGCGAGCGTTGGTCCGCCACACCCTATCCGCGCCTGCTTGCCACGGGTTGGGGCCGCATGCTGGTCGCCGAATGGGACATGCGCCTGGAGCGTGTCGCACGCGGGTCCGGCACTGCGCTCACCGGCCTGCGCTCAGCTGCCCTTGCCTTGCAGGGCGAGGGGGAGGTCACCGTCGCGGTCATCGGTGGAGCGGAGCTGTCAGCCATGCTCGCGGTGGCCGGGCTGCCCGGGCGGCAGCAGGCGTTCGGTCCGGTGGTGGCCTGGAGCAATGGCACGGCGTTGGCGCCGGGCATCGCTCCACCCGCACCCGAGGCGCAGGCTGACGCCGGAATACGTCTGCTGCCGGGCCGCCGCATGCCGGGCTTCACCGGCGAGCTGCAGGTCGATCTGCAGCTCGATGCCGCCGGTCTGCGCGAGACCGCCGTCGCCACGCCGACCGAGGCGTTGCGCCTGGCGGCGGTCAATCCGCTCAGCTGGGCCGATCCGCAGGAATTGCAGCGGTTGCCGGCCACCACCCTGTGGGCTGCCACCTGGCACGCCGACCCCGCATTGGCGGCGGCGCTACCCGGTCAGGACGCGGCCGGGATCGAGATGCTCGAACGCTGGCTGGCCCAGGCCGCCCTGCCTGGCTGGCGCGAGACCGTCGCGGCCTGCCGCGGGACGTCGACGGTGTGGATGGCCGAGGGCGCGCCGTTCCCCACCCTCAACGCCGCATTGAGCGTGGACGAGGCGCTGGCACGGCGCTGGATCGCGTCGGCGACGACGAAGCTCAACCTGGCAGCGACGCCCGATGGCGCGGCCGGCTTCGTCGGCCTGGTGCCGTTCGCCATCGGCTGGTCGGCCGACAAGCGGCTGGTGCTGAGCAGCGATCCGCTGGGTGCGGCCGTCTGGCAGACGCCCAAGCCCGGCTTCGCCACGCATCCTGGGGTCGCTGCAGTGCTGGCCCAGGCGCCGTCGCGTACCGTGCTGCTCGGCGCCAGCCGCGGCGGCGCATCGTGGGCAGCGTTGGCGCAGCTGACCGTGCCGCTGTTCACCGCCATGGGCGCGCCGCAGGCGGTATCGCTGCCGATCGACCTGCGCACCGCTGGCGACCGCGGCTGGCTCTACCTCCGTCTGATGGAGGACGGCAGCCTGCGCAGCGAGTCGGGCGGCCTATTCGGCGGCCCCTTCGCCGTCACCTCGGCCGCGGCCATCGCCGTGCCGGCGACATTGTGGCTGCAGGGCCAGCTGCGCCGCGAACGCAAAGTGCCGCAGGCCGAACCGGAACCGGACGTCCCCGCGCCGGTGTTCTGAAGCCCCCATTGCCCCTCATCGACGTGGACGTCGACGCTCCCTCCTTGCCCCGGACACCGTCCGCCGAGCGAGCGCAGGCGTAAGCCCAGCGAGACTGGAACGAACGACACCGCTTGGCGAATCGCCAGCGTCAGCGCAGCGTGTCGAGCGGGAGTTCCGAGGGCGAAGGGGCTCGCGCCCCCGGCTCGCGGCCTAGCCGCTCGCTTCGCTCGGCGCCGACTCCCCAACGGGGAGTCGCGTCGGCTGCGCCGATGCCCTCGCTCACCCCGGCGGGGACGTGGGGCAGAGCCCCACGAACTAACGGCGCATCAAGGCGACCATGGCCCCGGCCACGGCCAGCAGCAGCAGCAGGATCACCACCGGCACCAGCCAGGCAGGCGTGCTGCGTGCGGGCGTCAGACGCTTGCGGAAGCGGTTCGCATCATCCGGGCGTTCGAGCACGGCGCGCAGTTCGCGGGCCAGCTCGTTGGCGCTCTGCGGCCTGCGCGTCTTGTCCTTCGACATGATCCAGCGGATGCACGCATCGACGCCAGTGGGCAGGTCGGGGACGTGGCTGAGCGGCGTCGGCGGATCGGTGCGCAGGACCAGCTCCATTACCTCCTGCGAACTGCGGCCGTTGAATGGCAGGCGGCCGGTGACGGCGTGGTAGAAGGTGGCGCCGAGCGAGTAGCAGTCGCTGCTGTGGTCGGCCTGCTTGGCGTCGAGCACCTGCTCGGGCGGCATGTAGGCGGGCGAGCCCATGGCGACACCGGACAGGGTGAGCTGCTCCCAGGCGCCGCTGCCTTCGATCTGCTTGCCGAAGCCGAGGTCGGCGAGCTTGGCGGTGTTGCCGTTGGCGAGCAGGATGTTGGCCGGCTTGATGTCGCGGTGGATGATGCCGCGGTCAGCGGCGGCCTGCAGCGCCTCGGCGACCTCCAGCACCCAGCGGGCGGCGTCGCGCCAGGGGATGCGGCGCTTGCGCTCGATCTCCTCTTCGAGGCTGTGGCCCTCGACCAGCTCCATGGCGAGGAAGAATTTGCCTTGGTCGAAGCCGAAGCCGCGCACCCCGACGATGTGCGGATGCTGCACCTTCTGCGCCAGCTCGGCCTCGCGTTTGAAGCGGGCGAGGAACTCCTGGTCGCGGGCCGACTCCTCGTTCAGCACCTTCAGGGCCACCTTGCTGCCGTCGGAGGCGGTAGCCTCGAAGACGATGGCGGTAGCGCCCTCGCCGAGCTTCCGCCCGACCGAGAACTTGCCGAGCATGCGTTCGCCCGGTCTGGCCGGGACGGGCGAGCGGATCGGCACGCGCAGCACCTGGCCGCAGGCCGGGCAGGGCAGGCGGCCATCGGCCGGTGCCGTCGTAGGCACGAACTTGTTCCGGCAGGCTGGACAACGGAAGGCTTGGGCCACGGGCCGAGTATGTGGGTGCCGGGCTGGCCTGCCAGCCCCGGGTCAGGGTACCGGCACGAGCGGGGTGAGCCGCGGCGCGGCGTCGCCCAGGCTCAGGCCGGCCGCCTCGGCGGCATCTGCCAGCGACTCCATGGGGTGGCCATCGCGGTGCGCCTGGTGCCAGCGCAGGTGGCCGGCGGCGTGCAGGGCCGCCAGGCGGGCGACAGCCTCGTCGCGACGGCCGAGCCGGGCGAGGGCGATCGC
>JALHRW010000229.1 GCA_022841245.1 Planctomycetota bacterium | reverse complement strand
CCTGGCCGTGCTGCTCGCGCTGGCGGGCGTCTTCGGCCGGCGCTGCTGGCTGGCGCTGCGCCCGCTGCCGCCCGAGGCCATCGCCCGGCGTGCCGAGCAGCTCGGCGATGTACGCGACAATGCGATCATCAATGCCTGCCAGTTCGAAGCCCAGAGCCTGCGCCCGCAGGAAGCAGCGTGGATCCCGCCGACCTCGGCTGCAGCAGCAATCGCGTTGGAGCGAGCCACCAGTGCAGACCTCTTGCGCCTGCCCGCGTTCTTCCGCACCACCGCTGCGCTGGCGCTGGCGCTGATGGCTGGTGCCGCCGGATGGTGGCAGTGGCCGGATCATCTGGTCCATGGTGCGCGCCGTCTGCTGCTGCCGCTGGCCGATGTGCCACCACTAGGCGCGGCGGTGATCGCGGTCGAGCCAGCTGGCCGGTCGATGTTGGATGATGGCGGCACGCTGACCGTGCGCGTGCAGCTGCGGCCGGCTGACGGGCGGCAGATCCAGTTGCCGGCGCCAACGCTGCACTTTGACGATGATCGCGAGGCGCCGGCACTGCGGCCAGCGACCAGCGACCAGCAGCCAGCGACCAGCGGCCAGCAGCCAGCGACCAGCGGCCAGCGGCCAGCGACCAGCGGCCAGCAGCCAGCGACCAGCGGCCAGCAGCCAGCGACCAGCGGCCAGCAGCCAGCGACCAGCGTGTGGACCGCAGTCCTGCCCGACCAGCACCGCTCCTCGGCCTTCCGCATCTCCTGCGCCGGCTCGCTCACCCCGCTGGTCCGCGTCGATGTCCTGCCGCCACCGGCCCTGACCGTCTCGCGCTTCGTCGTCGACGGCCCGGCCTACGCCGGCATCACCGCCGACGTGAGGCCCGGGCCGCCGGCCCAACTCGCGGTGCTGCCCGGCGCGCAGGTACGCATCGAGGTCGCCGCCGACCGTGACCTCGATGGCCTGACCTGGCAGGTGCCGGGCGGCAGCGTCCGGCTGGAACGCAGCGACGGGATCTGGCGCAGCGTCGCACCGATCACCACCGGCGGCGCCTACGTCGTGCTGGCGGGCGGCAGCACCCTGGCGCGCGGCGAGGTCCGTCTCGAATCCGACCAGCCGCCGGAGGCCGCGCTCGGCAGCGCCGAGCGCAACCGCTACGTCGATCCCGGCACCACCGTCGAGCTGCCGGTGACGGCGCGCGATGACCGCGGACTGGCCGAGGTGCGGGTCGAGGTGCGCGAGGCGGTCGATGGCTCCGCTCCGGTCATCGCCCAGGCATGGAAGCTGCTCGGTCCGCCCGGCCCAGCCAGCCTCGACGAGGTGCTGCGGCTGCGCCTCGATCCCGCCCGCTTCCTGCCCGGCCGCACCTACCTGTGCGAGGCGGTGGCCGGCGACCGCAAGCCGCAGGAGGGCCGCTCGCCCGCCCTGGTCCTGCGCGTGCGCGCGGTGAAGGATCTGGCGCTGTCGCCGAATGATCCCCTGGCCAAGGCCTTCGAAGCGCTGCGCCGCACCCTCGCCGAGCAGCTCCGCGCCCGCGCCGCCAGCGCCAACATCCTCGCCAACCTGTCCGAGATCCGCGCCCACAAGGGCATCCCGGCCCAGGCCAAGGCGGCGGCCGAGGCGCAGGAGTCGACCCGGGCGCTGTGCGTCATCGCCATCGAAGCGTTCGCTGCCGCCAAGGAAGGCGTGGTCCTGCCGGTGCTGAAGCCGATCGCCGACCCGGCGATGCCGCAGTTGCGCACCGCGCTGGCCGGGCTCGACCAGGCCGACGCCGACAAGCGACTGCCGCCGCTGATCCGCGAACAGGACGACATCATCGCCCGGCTCACCGCGCTGCTCGGCACGCTGGCGGCCGAGGCACGGCAGCAGCAGGCGGCGAAGCCAGTCGGCGCCAGCGCCCCTGAAGCCGATCGCACAAAAGCCGAAGAGCTGAAGAACGACCTCGAACGCTTCCTCGACGACCAGAAGCGCATCCTCGAGCGCAGCCGCACCCTCGCCGACGGCGGCGGCGCCGACCTCACCGCCGACGAGGAGAAGATCGCCGGCGAGCTGGCCAAGGCGGAGAAGGAGTGGGCCAAGTTCCTGGAAGAGAAGCTGACCAACTTCGCGCAGAACCCGCCGCAGGACTTCAGCGACGCCAGCCTGGCGAGCGAGACCAACGCGGTGTGGCAGGACGTGAAGCTGGCCGCCGACGCGCTCGATGGCAAGAAGATCGAGCTGGCCGTGCCGCGCGAGCAGTCCGGCATCGAGAACGCCGAGAAGATGGTCAACAACCTGGAGAAGTGGCTGTCCGATGCGCCCGACAAGCTCAAGTGGGAGATGGAGGATGCCCAGGCCCCGGCCGACGTCGCGGTGGCCGAGCTGCCCGCCGAGCTGGAGGACATCGTCGGCGACCTGCTCGACAAGGCCGAGGAGATGACGCCCGACGTGCAGGACGCGACCAGCTCGTGGATGGACTCGCTCGACAAGGGCGCCGGCTGGACCGCGGCCGACGGCCCGATCTCGAACATGAGCGCCAAAGGCATCACCGGCAACGTGCTGCCCAACCAGAGCGAGATCGGCGGACGCAGCGGCGAGGGCCGCAATGGCCGCAGCAACGGCCAGATGGTGCAGGACGAGGCGGTGGGCAAAGGCGGCCAGGAGACCCCGACCCGTTTATCGCAGACCCCCTTCGAGCAGGGCAGCGTCAAGGACTCGTCCACGGAGAGCGGCGGCGGCGCCACCGGCGGCGGCAAGCTCTCGGGCTTCGACCAGGAGGGTCTGCGCGGGCCCGCCCCGCCGCCGCAGCTCAAGCAGGCGATGCAGCGCCTGGCCGGCAAGCAGCAGGAGCTGCGCCAGCAGGCCGAGACCCTGGTCCTGGGCCTGCGCGCCCGCCGCCTGCCCAGCGCGGCGGTGGAGAGCGCGGTGCTGACCCTCGACGCGGCCAACGCCGCGGCGCAGCGCTTCGACGGATCGCAGCTGAAGCAGGCGCACACCCGCCTGCTCGACGACCTCGCCACCGCGCGCCGCGATGTGGCCAGCGCCAGCACGGTGCAGCGCGAGCGCAGCCGCCTCGGCGATCGTGCGCGCGGCGCCGCCACCGCTGGCGCCGAGGAGCCGGTGCCGCCGGGCTACGAGCAGATGGCCGGAGCGTATTTCCGCGCGTTGGCCGGGGAGAAGCCGTGAAGAATGTCTGGTCATCCGGTCGGCTGCTGGTCGCTGGCCGCTGGTCGCTGGCCGCTGGCTGCTGGCTGCTGGCCGCTGGCTGCTGGTCGGCCGAACCGCTGGTCCTCAACGGCTCCTTCGAGCAGCCGCGCTCCGACGCCGCCGACCAGCCGCTCGGCTGGGGCAAGGTCGACGGACTCGGCGTATCCTGGCGCGACGCGCCCGGCGGTGGCAAGGCCATCCGCATGGACACCAGCGTCACCGAGCAGGCCATGGTCGCGCGCTGGAAGGCGATGGGCTCGACCGAGTGGGGCATCCCGGACGCCTCCGCCGGCCCGGTCGGCGCGACCTACGGCCTGTCGCTCTACAGCGACGCCATCGCCATCGCCAAGGACCAGGCCTACGCCATCGAACTGCGCCATCGCGGTCCAGGCGGCGGCAAGATCTGGGTGCGCGGCTACGCCAGGAAGGGCGATGCGCTGAAGCGCGTCTACGAGGCGCAGGCCGAGGTCGGCACCAGCGCCGATTGGACCAAGGTGGTGTACGCCTTCCACCCGACCCGCCACACCCCGGCCGTCACCGAGGTCAAGGTCATGCTCTACGCCTATTGGCCCGCGGCCGAAAGCTGGTTCGACGACGTCGTCCTGCGCCCGGCCAGCGCCGAAGAGCTGGCGACCGAGGATGCCCGGCGTAAACGCTGAACACCTTACCTCCTATGGTCATCCCCATGCGTCTCATCTTCGCCTCCCTCCTGACCGCGCTGTGCTGCGCCGCCGAGCCGGTCGCCGTCGTCATCGATGCACGGATCCAGAAGTTCGAGCAAGCCGTCGACGCGGCGTTCAAGCCGGTGCAGGCGCAGCTCGACAGCTGGCGGACCAAGCGTGCCCGGACGGCGATGGGCGAAGTCTCCGCCCTGCTGCCCAAGGCCGGCCCGCGCGACCGCATCTACATCGCCTACCAGCTGCTCTCCGCCGACCCCAAGCACCGTGCCGCGCGCGAGGTCTACACCGCCCTCGGCCTGATCCCGCCCTTCGACGAGCAGGGCAAAGCGGTGGTCGGCACCCGCGCCCCGGTCTGCGATGATCTCGCTACCGTGTCCAAGGCCGTCGACCTGCGCTATCCGCCCTTCGACGAGGTGACCAAGGCGGTCGACCTGCGCGGCAGCGTGGCCGGACCATTCTGGAAGAAGCTCGATGCCGAGCTGGCCGCGCTGCGCAAGGATCTGGCGAAGATCGCCAGCGAGCGGATGGCGGAACAGGCCGGCAACGCGGTCTATCCGCTGCTCGCCTACTACCAGCCGCGCGCCCCCGAGGTGCAGGCCTACTACGCCGCGATCGGCAAGCCGGTGCCGGCCGGCCGCATCTGGTTCAATCCGGTCGACCGCTGGCTGCTCGACCGCGAGCTCGCTGGCCTCGACCCGCTGCGCGCCGTCGGGAAGAATCCGCCACCGATGTGGCCGGGCAGCGGCGGCGGCGAACTGCCAGCCTTCGTGCCGGGCGCCTCGGTCGAAGTCATCGCGCAGTGGCGCGGCGGCGCGCGCATCGAGCTGAGCGGCGCCAAGGGCCCGGCGGTGATCTGGACCTGGCTGAACGGCAAGCTGATCACCATCCCCGGCGGCGCCGGCGCCAAGCCGGTGGAGACCACGCTCGACGTCGACCTGTCTGCGATCGCCGTGCCGGTGCGCTGCATGGTGCGCGGCCGCATGGCCAGCGTGGCCATCGGCGGCATCCCGGTGGTGGAGATCGAGCTGCCGCTGGCCGTGGCGGTGAAGCACTGGGGCGTCAGCCAGATCGACCAACCGCGCCTGCTGCGCGTGCGCTACCTGGCGGCTGCGCCCGAACTCGATCTGCTCGGCGACGACGGGGTCGCGGCCAAGGCTCCGGCCAAGCCGGCGGAGAAGCCCGCCGCGCCGGCCTGGCTCGATGAGCGCACCCGCGCCCTGCTCAAGCCGGTGACCTGCAACTTCGCGGACGAACGGCTCGACGAGGTCGCTGCGGCGCTCTCCAGCATCACCGGCACGAAATTCCGCCTCGCGCCCTCGGCCGAGCCGCTCGCAGATCTGCCCGTGACGATGACGGCCAAGGACATCCCGCTGCGCACCGCGCTGGAATGGCTGCATCGGCTCGCCGAGCTGGAGGCGATCCCGGACGAGGAGGGCTTCCGCCTGGAGTGGAAGCGGTAGGAAGGAACGTTGGCTTGAGGACCGCGGGCTGAAGCCCGCGGTCCTGCGCCGCTCAGCCGGCGGCTTCGAGCCACTGCGCCTCGGCCTGCTCCAGCTCGGGCAGCAGCGCGGCGAGGCGTTTGCCCTGCTCGGCGTCGTAGTTCTGGCCGAGCGCCGCTTCCAGGCGCGCCTTCTCCGCGGTCAGCTCGGCGACGCGCTTCTCCAGCCGCTCCGCCAGGCGCTGCTTCGACTTGTCCGGCGGCTTGGCGATGGTCTGCGTCTTCGGCTTCTCCTTCGGCGGCGGCGGGGCCTGGCCGTCGCTCTCGGCTTCGAGCTGCGCGCAGTACTCGGCATAGTTGCCGGGGAACAGGCTGAAGGAGCCGTTGCCGACCTCGATCTGCCGGGTCGCCACCTTGTCGGTGAAGGCGCGGTCGTGACTGGTGAACAGCACGGTGCCGGGGAAGGCGACCAGCGCGTCGGCCAGCGCCTCGACCGTCTCGACGTCGAGGTGGTTGGTCGGCTCGTCGAGCAGCAGCACGTCGAACTTGCCCAGCAGCAGGCCGCCGAGGCAGAGGCGGGCGCGCTCGCCGCCGGACAGCACGCCGACGCGCTTCTTCAGGTCGTCGGGGCCGAAGAGCAGGGCGCCGGCGAGGTCGAGGACCTCCTGGCGCGGCGGGTTCTGGCCGGGCGCCTCGCGGGCGCAGCGGAACAGGTGATCGTCGGCGACCATGTCGGCCTTGAACGCGGTGTAGACGTCCTGGGCGTACAGCGCCACGCGCAGACCCATGGCCCAGCGGAAGGTCCCGCCGAGCGGTGCCAGCTGCCCGGCGAGGGTGCGCAGCACGGTGGTCTTGCCCTGGCCGTTGTCGCCGAGCACGGCGCAGCGGAAGCCGCGGTCGAGGTCGACGTGGTCGCAGGTCGCGACCGTGCGCGTGCCGTAGCCGACCGCCAGCTGATCGCACTGCAGGGCCCAGCCACGGCGCGTTTCGCAGGCCGGGATGCGGATGCGCGGATCGGGGTCGTCGGCCTCGATGTCGAGGAACTGGTCCTGCAGCTTCTCCAGCTCCTTGGCCTTGGACGAGGCGCGCGTCGCGGTGCTGGCGCGGGCCTTGTTGCGCGCGACGAAGTCCTCGAGCTGGCGGCTCTTGGCCGCGAGGTTGGCATTGGTCGCGGCGGCGGCGGCGCGGCGCTCGGCCTTGGCCGTCAGCCAGGCCGGCACGCGGCCGGGGAAGCGGTTGATGCGGCCACCGGCGACCTCGATGGTCTGCGGGCAGGTGCGCTCGAGGAAGCCGCGGTCGTGCGAGACGATGACCCAGCCGCCGCGGAAACCGGCGAGAAAGCGCTCGAGCAGCATCAGCGTGCGCAGATCGAGGTAGTTGGTCGGCTCGTCGAGCACCAGCAGATCCGGCTCGCGCAGCAGCATGGCGCACAGCCGCAGGCGCGTCTGCCAGCCGCCCGACAGCGACTCGGCCGGCTTCTCCAGCGTGTCGTTGAGCACATGGAAGTCGGCGGCGAGCTGGGCGCAGGCCCAGTCGGGCTGCTCGGTAGCGCGTTCCAGGTAGGCCAGGGCCGATTCGCCAGCCTCGAAGCGCTCGTCCTGCCTGAGCCAGGCGATGCGTGCACCGTCGCGGATGATGACCTTGCCGCCGTCGAGCTCCTCCTGGCCGAGCAGCACGCGCAGCAGGGTCGACTTGCCGCAGCCGTTGCGGCCGATCACGGCAATGCGATCGCGCTCGTCGATCTCCAGCTCGGCACCGTTGAGGATGTCCTTGCTGCCGTAGGCCTTGTGCAGATCGAGGGCCTTGAGAATCCAGCTCATGCGGGGGGCAAGACGTACCGTCAGCGCGCGCAGACGCCAGCGCGCGCAAGCGGACGGCTGGTGGCCAGCGGTCGCTGGTCGCTGGTCGCTGGTCGCTGGGCGCTGGGCGCTGGTCGCTGGGCGCTGGTCGCTGGGCGCTGGTCGCTGGTCGCTGGTCGCTGGGCGCTGGTCGCTGGTCGCTGGTCGCTGGGCGCTGGGCGCTGGTCGCTGGGCGCTGGTCG
>JALHRW010000228.1 GCA_022841245.1 Planctomycetota bacterium | reverse complement strand
CGCGCGTCGCTTGAAGACTATCTCGCGGCATGGGGGGGGGTGGTGCCGGAGATCGCCGCCCGTGGCCACATCGCCGCGCTGCGCGGCCTGGTCGAGCGCGTGCTGGCCGAGGCCGGCGTCGGCCTGGACGCGCTCAGCGGCGTGGCAGTGGCGGCGTGGCCCGGTCTGGCCGGCAGTCTGGCCAGCGGCGTCACCGCGGCCAAAGCCATCGCGCTGCGCCGCAGCCTGCCGCTGCTCGCGGTCGATCACATCGCGGCCCATCTCGCGGCGGTGCACCTCGGCCGTCCCGAGGTGCCCTACCCGTTCGTCGGCCTGGTCGCCAGCGGCGGGCACAGCCACCTCTATCTGGCGCGCGCGCCCGGCGAGCTCGACCTGCTGGGTGGGACGATCGACGACGCGGCCGGCGAGGCCTTCGACAAGGCGGCACAGATCCTTGGCCTGCCGTATCCCGGCGGTCCGCACATCGACCGGCTGGCGGCGCAGGGGAATCCCACCGCGGTCAGCCTGCCGCGCTCGTTTTTGCACGACGACACGCTGCGGCTGTCGTTCGCTGGGCTGAAAACCGCGCTGCTCTACCACGCGCGCGGGCCGCTCGGTCGCGATCCGCTACGCCTGGATCCGGCCCAGGTCGCCGACGCCTGCGCCAGTTTCCAGGCCGCCGTGGTCGATGCCCTGGCCGGCAAGCTGGAGCTGGCGGCGCGCACGCATGGGGTCGGCGTGATCGCGGTCGGCGGCGGGGTGGCGTGCAACCGCGGCCTGCGCGAGCGCCTCGGCGCCCTGGCCGCCAAGCGCGGCTGGCAGCTGCTGCTGCCCGAGCCGCGGCATTGCGCCGACAACGCTGCCATGGTCGGATCGCTGGGCTGGTTCAATCTGCGCAATGGGGTGCTTGCCGGACCTGGGCTGGTCCCGCTGCCGACCGGGGTGATGGGGCCGCGGCGGAGACCGGTAGCCAGCGGCTAGCGGCCAGCGGCCAGCGACCAGCGGCCAGCGGCCAGCGACCAGCGACCAGCAGCCAGCGACCAGCAGCCAGCGACCAGCGGCCAGCGACCAGCGACCAGCAGCCAGCAGCCAGCGGCCAGCGACCAGCAGCCAGTCCAATATCCGCGAACCCGGACGCTTCAGCTGCGTTGATCCCGTCGAGGGTGGGACCGTTGCTTTGTGTCACACTCGCCGACGAGCGTCTCGCTCGTGGCTGGCGGGTGCGGCATGCCCGATCACACTGGCGTCCCGCCCCAGTGGAGCCGCCATGATGAGCCGCAGCCTGCACCGGATCGCCCCTACCCTGCTCGCCCTCGGGCTGCTGCCAGCCGCGGCGTGGGCCGCCACAAGCGGCACCGAGCGCGACATCCACCTCGAGGCTGTGCTCAGCCTGGTCGAGCGCGAGTACCGCTTGCCGGCGCAGCGCCAGATCGCCGACTTCCAGAAGGCGGCGTATCCCGACTCCGAGTGGCACGGCAAGTTCCTCACCTGGTACCACGCCGATCGCTTCCGCACGCTGGTCCTCGACAAGGCCGAGCAGACCCGCCTGGCAGCCGAGGCGAAGTCGCTGGAAGCCGAACTCAAGGCCGCCGCCCAGGCAAAGAAGCTGCCCCCGCTGCTGGCCGACAAGCTCACCGGCAGTGGCGTGGTCATCCGCCTGGTCAACGACCTGCTGCGTGTGGTCGGCCAGGACCAGGTGCCAGAGCGCGGAGGTCTGGTCGCCGAGCGCAAGGCGGCGCTCAACGCCACCACCTTGGCGCTGATTGCAGCGGCTAGCGCGAACTTCGAGACCGGCTTGGCGGCGGTGAAGGCCAACGCCAAGGCCGAGGAAGAGGGCATGGCCCTCGATGACCGCGACCCCAAGTTCCTCAAGATGGCGCAGGCGGCGGTTGAAATGCGCCTCGATGCCGTGCGTACCACCTACTTCGCGGTCAAGGTGCTGCGCGAAGTCGCCGAGCGCGGCAAGGACTTCGGCATCGACGACGTTGCGGCGACCGCCTTCCTCAAGGAGTTCGCCAGCAAGAACTTCGCCCTGTTGCAGGACTGGGACTACAATTGGGGCGACTACCATCCGTACCTGCGCGCCCTGTCGCTCGACCTCGCCGCCCAGGGAGCGCGCTTCAAGGTCAAGGGCGCCAACGCCGACGACCTCTCGGCCGATTTGCGCAAGATCCTCGAACTCGACGTCGCCAAGGACTACGCCAAGGAGCCGACGGTTGCCGAGGAGATCCGCACCTTGCAGGCCAAGTCCTGGGGCAACTACCTCGCCTGGTGCCGCGAGATGGGCCGCGATGTGGCGCCGAAGTGGTACCAGATCGGGCTAGAGGCGTTCAAGGAGTTCAAGGACAAGACCAGGTCCGACCGCCACTTCCGCCTCGACCATCCCAACACCGAACGCGCTGCCGAGATCGCCCGCATCTACTTCCAGGCCGGCCGCCTGCTGCAGGCCAAGAACGACCCCACGGCCGCCGCCGCCTTCAGCGCTGTCTCGGCCGCGCGGAGCAACCCGCTCGCCGGCAACGCCCTGGCCTGGCAGTCGTTCCGCCAGGGTGGCAGCGAACTGCCCCCGGCCGGCAGCGCCTGGGGCGCCCAGCCGATCGCCGAGGATCCCGCCGGCGCCGTGCTGATGGGCAACGCCATGCTGCGCCAGGCCAACGCCAGCGGCGATGCCGCGCTGCAGCGCTCGTCGCTGATCACCGCCGCGGTTGCGTTGCGCAACGGCGTGCTCGGCCTGGCCAGCGCGAACTACGCCGACGGCGCCGACGAAGCCGCCCCCGAGCTGTGGTTCCGTTACGCCGAGAGCATGAGCAAGCTGGGCATGCGCTGGCACGCCGCCCTGGTCGCCCAGGCCGGCTTGCGCCACATCGAGGCGCGCACCAAGGAACTGAAGGGCAAGTCGCCGTGGCGCGACAAGGCTGGCAAGTGGACCGCTAGCGGCCGCTTCGTCAGCCTGCTGGCGCGGAACTCGGTGACCTACGCATCCAACCTGCTGGCGGCCGGCAGGGGTCCGGCGGTGACGCAGATCTACGATGACAGCATCAGCCTGGTCAATTCGGTCAGCCCCGAGGACGGCGGCAAGGCCCTCGATCGCATCCAGGTCATCATCGCCATCCAGGAGGGCGACTTCAAACGCGCTCTCGAACTGACCGAAGCCTACGGCAAGAAGTACCCCGAGGAGTACTACGACACCGCCTCGATGCGCTCGTACGTCTTCTCGACCTGGCTGAACAAGCTGAAGAAGCCGGAGGAGCGCAAGCCGATCGCCGAGAAGGCGGTCAGGGAGGCCAAGGAGGTTGCCGACCGGGCCAAGGCCGACATGCCCAACGCCAAGGATCCGGCGCGCAAGCGCGTGCTGAACCAGGCCCTGCGCGACGGCCAGGCGCTGGAGGCGGTGATCGCGCTGAGCAACGAGGACAACATCCGCGTTCTCGACATGCTCAACGCCGAGTACTGGCAGAGTGCCCCGAGCGACCAGGACAAGGCGGCGCAGATGCTCGGCTACATGTGCCAGGCCCTGCGCCAGTGGTACCAGGCCCAGGTCAAGGATCCGGCCAAGGGCGCCGACGCCGCCCTGCTGGTCGCCTCGTGGCCGCGCGTGCAGGTCGCCTACGAGGTGTGGAAGACGCAGAAGGGTCGCCTGAACACCCAGGAGGAGAAGGTCGCCAGGCAGGGCGTGCAGATCGCCTACGTCTTCAACGTCATCGCCAACTTCCAGATCCCGGCGATGCGCAGCCGGCCCGGCGCGCCACCCCAGCTCGGCGAGATCCAGAAGGCGGCGGCCCGCGCCTACGCCGACCTGATCGAGCCGACCATCACCGCCGAGAGCAAGCCCGACCTCATGCTCCAGGTCGGCAACGTGCTGTGGGATCTCGACGAGCACGTCCGCGCCTGCCGCCTGTTCGAGCTCTATCTCAAGAGCGTCAGCGCCAATCCTGAGCTGGCCGCGCTGCGCGACACGCCCAAGGAGGTGCTCGCCCCGCTCGACGGCCCGATCCGTGGCCGCCCCGAGCTGCGCGCCAAGTGGGAGGAAGTCGTCGATCTGCTCTACGACGCCCCCGATCTCGCCAAGCGCATCCTGGAGCAGGATCTCGCAGAGGCCGACTGGCGCGAGAAGAAGCGCGATTACGTGCGCGCCATCGAGGCGATCCGCGCTCTGCGTCTCGACGCCGCCAAGGCCAGGATGTCGCTCGGCGCCGACTTCGCCAAGATCGACGAGGGTCTGGCCAAGCTCGATGGCCAGGTGCAGCAGCTCGGTCGCGAGCTGAGTGTCATCGCCAAGGTCGCTTTCGGCTTCCGCGAGCAGGGCGAGAAGGTCAAGGCGAACGCCCTGTACGAGAAGCTGATCGCCTACGATCCGACCAATCCGGAGTACCTCGCCGCGACCGTCGAGCTGACCATCGACGCGATCAAGGCCGGCGAACCGGTCACCGATGAGGTGAAGACGGCCACCCGCATCAAGGCGGCCAACGTGCGCACCGCGTCGCAGACTGGCTCGCCGGTCTACTGGACGGCAGTGATCCAGGTGATGGAGCTGTCGCTGGCACTGAAGGACCTGAAGCTGGTTAACGAACGGCTGAAGTTCGACGCCATCAACCAGTCGACCCCAGCCGACGACCTCCAGGCGCGGCCGCGCGAGCGTCGCGACGACAAGCGCGTGCGCCGCGCCGGCAACGCCCTCTCGGTCGAGCTCTGCAAGCGCTACCTGGCGATCTTCGGCAATCAGCAGGCTGGCGTCACCGCCAAGCCGAGCTTCGCCATCACCGAGGTCGAGATCGACGGCAAGCAGACGCTGATCTACGTGCCGGTCGACGCACCGAAGTTCGTCGCCGTGCGCCGCGAGCTCGACGATGGTACGGTGGTGAACTTCCTGTGGGAAGAGGGTAAGGATCCGCCGCCCGAACCGGAGCCGGCGCCTGCGCCGGTGGCCGTGCCGGAAGCCGCGCCTGCGCCTGCGCCGGTCCCTGCACCCGCACCCGCACCTGCACCTGCACCCGCGCCGGAGGCCAAGCCGTGATCCGCTCCCTGCTCGTCTGCTGCCTGTCGCTCGCCGCGGTCATCGCGGGCGAGTCCCTGCCTTCGCACCAGGGTACCGTGGTGCTGGCCGATCGCGTGATGGCCAACGTGTGGGTCGTCTCGGAGTCGACCGACGGCGTCGTCGCCACCCTCGACGACAAGCGCGACAGCCCGACCTCGCCGCTGGAGCGCAAGCGCTACCTGCGCGTCGACTACACCACGCCCAAGGAGGTGTCCTGGCTGCGCGGTGAAGCCTTCGCCGCCAAGGGCCAGTGGGCCGAGGCGGCGGCGCAGTTCCTCGAGTCGACCACCAAGAAGGACACCTGGTACACGCGCGAGAACGGCTTCCTGCGCGCCGCCGAGGCCCTCCTCCTGGCGGGCAAGCCGGACGACGCGATCAAGGCGATCGACGGCCTGCTGGCCTTCAACCCCAAGACCGTGCAGCAGGCGCGTCTGACCTACCTGCGCGGTCAGGCGCTGGCCAAGAAAGGCGACGCCGCTGGAGCGCTGAAGGCCTACGGCGAGCTGGCCAAGAAGTCGGACGTCGAATCGCTGTCGCTCGGCGCTCTCGGCCAGGGCGAACTGCTCACCGCCGAGGCCAAGCACGACGAGGCGGCCAAGGCCCTCGCGGCCGCCTTCATCAAGCTCGATCCGGGCAAGGATAGCGCGCTCTTCGGTCAGATCGGCGTCGCCCTTGCCGCCGCCCAGCAGGCCGCTGGCCAGACCGAGCCGGCCGTCGCCACCCTGCGCCGCCTGGCCTATGGCGCCGCCGATGGCCCGACCCGCGCGCGCGCCCAGGTCGCCTGGGCCAAACTGCTGGCCGGGGCCGACGCCACCCTGTTCGAGGCCTTCGACCACGCGGTCATCGCGCTCAGCGCCCGTGATGGCGGCTCGGCGTCGACCGAGGCCGGTACGCTCGTCCGCCAACTCGGCCAGAAGATCGACAAGCTGCCCGAGGCGCTGGCCTCCGGCGAGCTGAAGGCCGAATACCGCCGTTACCTGTCGAGGTAGTCCCATGCGCCTGCTCCCCATCTGCTGCCTGTTCACCCTCGTCGCCATCGCCGCCGCCGGCGAGGTGGCGATGGATCAGATCACCCTGAAGGACAAGGGCCCAGCCAACCGCTGGATCGTCGCCGAGACGATCGACGAGGTGCGTTGGCGCATCAGCCCGGATCCCGGCCAGGAGAACAAGACGCCACGCCGCGACATCAAGGCGGTGCTCTACGCTTTCGAGCGCGTGTCCGGCGCCTACAGCCAGGGCATGGAAGCACGCGAGCGCGGCAAGTTCGCCGAATCGGCCGAACTCTTCGGCCAGCTCGCAGCCGGCGAGCGCGAGGCCGAGCAGGTCGTTGGCGCGATCGAGGCAGGCGCCAGCTGGGAGCTCGACGGCAAGCATGCCTTGGCCGCCGCCGAGTTCGCCAAAGTGGTCGACAAGTTCCCCGCCCATCCCCGCACCCTCGATGCGCGCTACCGCCTGGGCATGTCGCTGGCGATGGCCAAGGACGCCAAGGCCGAGGAGGTCGCCAAGAAGCTGGAGGAGGACTCCAAGAGCAAGCTCGGCCAGCAGGCCAGCGTCCGTGCCGCTGCCATCCGAGCGGTCCTGGCGCTGAACAAGAACGACGCCGCCGAGCTGCGCCGCATGGTCAGCAAGGCCTCGTTCAGCGCTGAGAACGAGCGCGACGCTTGGCTGCACTTCAACCTGTTCATCGCCGATGCGCAGCGCGCCGCCGGCCAGGGCAAGGAGGCCTCGGCGATCTACGAGCGCATGCTGCCGGCGCTCGTCAGCGATCCCGCCGCCTCCGCCCGTGTCCGTCTGGGCATCGGCCTGGGCAAGGTCGACACCGATCGCCAGGGCGCGATCGTCGCTCTGCTCTCCCTCGATGCCCTGCCCAACGGCTCGCCGGAGCAGAAGTGCGAAGCTCGCTATCACGCCGGCCGGCTGATGTGGGCCGAGGTGCAGGCGATGCCCAAGGACGCCGCCGCCGACGAGCGCAAGGCCGCCTTCGCTGCCGAGTCCCTGGCCGCCGCGCGCCTGCTGCTGCAGGCCGCCGCCGAATCGACCTCCGAGCATCCGGCCAAGGCCCTTGCCGCCGAGGTGCTCAAGACCCTGCCGCTGGAGCCGGCCGAACAGGCCAAGCTCGACGCTGAGAACAAGGCGAAGGCGGAGGCCGCGGCCAAGGATGCAGAGAAGGCGAAGGGCGCTGCTCCGGCTCCCAAGGCTCCGGCTCCCAAGGCTCCGTAGCTGCTGGCCGCTGGCCGCTGGCCGCTGGCCGCTGGCTGCTGGCCGCTGGCCGCTGGCCGCTGGCTGCTGGCCGCTGGCCGCTGGCCGCT
>JALHRW010000227.1 GCA_022841245.1 Planctomycetota bacterium | reverse complement strand
CCGGCCGGGATGACCACCTGAGTGGCGGCCAACTGCCAGTCCGTGCCCAGCACCGCGGCGCCGCCCGCTGTCAGCTCGACCGTGATCGGCAGGGTCGAGGTCGCCGGCTGCAGCCGCAGCGGCAGGACGAGGCTGCCCGTCTGGGTCGCCGTCTGGTCGGCACCCGCCGCGAACGACACCAGCGGCGGCATGCGCACCTGGAACTCGTAGAGCTCCCAGTTCGTGCCCACGCCGGTGGTGGTGACATGGAAGCGCACCCGGGCCTGGGCGTAGGTCGCACGGGCGGGCAGCGGTAGCACCAGCCAGGTGCGGTCGGCAAAGGCACCCTGGTAGAGCAGCGTCCACGCCGCCTCGGGGGTGGCGCGCAGCTCGACGGCGACCGCGTCGATGTACGGATTCACGCCGGCGCTCAGCCGCACGTGGTCGATCTCCACCGCCGGTAGGGCGAGGGTCAGGTCCGGGCCCCACTGGGTCGCCCACAGCGGGTGGTAGCAGCGCGCGGCGGTGCCGGCGTCATCGTCGAGCGCGTTCACCGACGCCTCCCAGGTCATGCCGGCGACGCTCGCGGCGGCAACATCGCTGGCCGCCAGCCACTCGACGCTGCCCAGCGCCACCGGTTGCGGGGTGAACGCGATGTCGGCGCCGGTCGCCACCCCGATGCTGTTGCGCGCCTGGATGTGGTAGGCGTAGGTCGTGCCGCTCTGTAGACCGGTCACCGGCAGCAGCACCGAGCTGCCGCCCTGGCCGGAGACGGCGGCCCCGCCCCACGGGGTCTCAGTCCACGTCGCGCTGCCGAGTTCGTGGTAGCGGAAGCGGTAGGCACAGGGCTCGCCACCGTCGGAAGCGATGGTGCCGTGCAGCGCGGCGGTGCTCGCGGTCACCGAGGTCGCAGCGCCGGTTGCCACCTGCGGCAACTCCACCGTCGCCGGCAGGGCGAAGGCGGCGATCTGGTACAGCCAGAAATAAAATCCATTTCGAACGTATCTGAACCTGAAGCGGATGGCGTCAGTGGTCAGGGCCGGGAAGGTGACGATGTCGTTGGTGCAGTTGGCCACCGCGCCATGATGCAGTCGCGTCCACGTCCCGTCGGCGTTGCGCGCCTCCAGGTCCACCGCGTCGACGATGCCGAAGCCGAAGTCGGCGTTGACCAGCACGCGGTCGGTGTGGATCCATCCAGCCAGTTGTAATTCGAGCCAGGGGCCGTCGCCGCTTCGGTTGCTCCGGTCGGCGGCGTAGGAGGCCGTGCTGCCATCCCAACTCAGCGGGACATCGACCCACTTCCCTTCAGGATCGCTCCACGCCACCGGCGCCACCCAGGCGCCATCGGCGGCGGACAGCACGGCACTCAGCAGCAGGCAGGCGAGCAGGGCGAAGCGACGAATCACGGCTTGAGCTCCGGAGCGGGTGCGGGCATGGGCATGGGGCGCATGACGGTCGATGCGCGTTCGGCGAGGATGCGCTTCAGGTTGGCGCGCAGCGATTCAGCGCGCGCCGCGTCGGCCGCCACCGCTGCCGGCAGGCGCGGCTCCTGCGACGCTGGGGCGAGCGCGCGTTCGCAAAAGAGCACCTGCTTGCCGTCCTGCGGCACGACCGCGACGACGTGAAAACCGCGCGCGGCCAACTCGGACCAGGCGGCGAGACCGGCAGGATCGCCGGGCGTGAGCACGAGTTGCTCGACCTCGTAGGCGGCGCCGGAGCGCAGCAATGCGCCGTACGGCGGGGCAGCTTCGACCGCTGCCGACATGGCAACGGTGATCAGAAGGATGGCGAATGGGCGCATGGAGTGCGCACGTATAGAGGCCGTCGCCGCAAGGTCTAGATCGCAGGTGGCCTGTTTCTCCGACGGGACTGCATGGACCTCGACTTGATTAGTCGAGACGTGATAAGGGTAGATGTTTTCAGTCGTTCCAAACGTTCCAAACGATGCGTGCGTCCGCCTTCACGAGTCCGAATCCGTAGCAGGCGCAACGACCGTCCTCATGGATCGCGACAAGCTCTTCACGCTGCAATTCCGCCATATGATCCGAGACGCGGTGATAGGCCGAACCTCGGCCTAATCGGCCGAGAGCACCAGCTTGGGTTGGGAGACGGTCTGCTCGCGGCTGAATATGGCGAGCCGGCAGTCCTTGCTGCGGGTGAACAGGACCAAACCCTTGCAGTTCGCCTGGTTGGCCATGGCGTTGAGCAATGCGGCGTCGAGCACCAGGCTTTGCTCCAGGTTCGCAAGCTTCGACGAGATCTCCAGCGACGCGCTGTTGATCATCGCGGTCTTGGCCCCGTCCTTGGCGGATATGATGACATCGAGGAACGTCTCGACGGGCTTGCCCTTGGCGTTCAGCCATTTTGTGTCTGGCGCAGCCGCGAACAGCGCGCAGGGCTCGCCCGCCTTGGCCGCCTCGTGGTTGCCGGTTCCCTCGATCCACTCCGAGCCAGAGAGGAGCGGAAAGGCCTCCAGCTTCCCCGACGCGGCCGCGGGGTTAACGTCGCGCACCGTGAGCTTCAGCGTGCCGGTCACCTTGGCGCGGGCACGGGCGCGCAGGAAGCCCTTGATCGCCGCGTGATCGAAGCCGATGAGGACGAACTCGGGCTCCTTGCCGGCGATGTCGCACACCTGCAGGCGGGTGGCCTGGCCGCCATTCAGGCTCCGCTCCATCTCGTTGAAGAGGATGCGGGTGTCCTTGGTCGGCAGCAGCGTGGTGTCATCAGCCGCGAAGGACATGGCAACGGCCAGCAGTGCGGCCGCGGGAGCGAGGATGGCATGGCTGTGCATGGCGGACCTGCGTCTGTCGAGAGGGACAACGTCGGCAGACTACGTCCAACCGCTTGCCCGGCAACGCTGCAGCCACCCTCGCCGCACGCTGGTCCGGGGCGGTTCAGCGCCCTGCGAAACCGCGCGCACCGCCTCGAGGTGGCCATAGCCCCAGCGCATGTCGAGCGCGTACTCCGGTCCGGTAGTCACCAGTAGCCCGATCACCTACGCCGCTTGATCGGTCAACGGCGAACCCCAGGGAGACGTCACCATACCGAATGTAATCTAGAGCGGCCGCGAAACGCCAATCGTGACGCTCGTAGACCCCTGGATCGAGAAAATCACTGACAACTTACGCACAATGTACGTGGACTGCCGAATATGGGACGCATGCCAGCGTCAGCGGATCCGGAGTGATTACACTTGGTCGAGTTCATGCCTTGTCGCTGGACGACATGCTGCGTATGACGCCCATGGACGGTCCAACGTCGCGGGTGACTGCAACCTCCTAGACAACAGCACATCGTTACCGTGGTTGGTCTGCCCTAGCGCGATGGCAAAACTGTAGCCCGTCGACCATTCCGGCTAGAATTCCTTTGAGGAATCCCAGGGAACATTTCACCGGTAGGGTATCACCCCATAGTGAGACAAGGAAACCGTTCGTAATATGACAACTCATTCTCCTCACTGACACCATTGGATGATCACATGAATAGATCCGTATCTCTGACCCTGCTCGTAGCTGGGATCGTACTCGGCATCCTCGGCATCATCGCCATGGATTCATTTGCATCCAGTTTCTCAAAGTTCTTCACTGGATCGCCCACGGACAAGTCGATATGGATGCTGATTGCCGGCGTCGTGCTGATATCGGTTAGTGGGTTTGGATTGTTCCGAGGATCAAAGGACGTTATCTGATCACTGAACGATAGGCCGGTGGTTGGCAAACGGTCTTGCGACATCTGCCGACCAGCGTGCAGTCTTCGCCAGCCATAGATGTACCAGGCCCACCGGCGGGTAGCGTCGCCGTCACTGGAGATCCTCATGCCCACCGACCGCATCGCCCTCATCACTGGCGCCAACAAGGGCCTCGGCTTCGAGATCGCCCGTCAGCTCGGCCCCAAGGGGGTTCACATCATCGTTGGTGCCCGCGATGCCCAGCGGGGCGCAGAGGCCGTAACCAAACTGAAGCGTGAAGGGATCTCGGCTGAAACCGTGCAGCTCGATGTTGCCAAGCTGGGTGACCTCGCGGCCACACGGGCAATTTGCGACCGCCATGGCCGTCTCGACATCTTGATCAACAACGCTGGGATCATGATCGAGCATGGTAAGAAGGCTTCGGTGGTTCCCATGGATCTCGTACGCTCGACCTTCGAGACGAACTTCTTCGGCCTCATCGCCCTGACTCAGGCCCTGCTGCCGTACATACGCAAGAGCCCTGCTGGCCGCATCGTCAATCATTCCAGCATGCTGGGTTCCCTGACCATCAACGCGGACCCCAACAGCGGGATCGGCGACTTCCAGTTACTCGGATACAACGCGAGCAAGGCCGCCGTGAACATGTTCACGATCCAGTTGGCTGCTGAACTGGCTGGGACGCAGATCAAGGTGAACTCCGCGCACCCCGGTTGGGTGAAGACCGACCTCGGATCCGATGCTGCTCCCATGGAAGTCGTTGATGGGGCGAAGACCGCTGTGGCACTTGCCCTGCTCGGCGCAGACGGGCCAACCGGTGGGTACTTCCACCTCGGAAAGCCACTGCCCTGGTGATGCCGATGTTGCGAACCGCCGTGTTGCAGGAGGCACTGTATATCGCTGACGCTACCTGGCCTGCTGCTTGCCGCGTTGTTCTCCACGTCTGCCCATGCTGCGGAAACTGCCCTACCCGGTGTGTGGATATCGGGGCAGTCCAACGGCTCTCCCCAAGCGGTTATGGTCCTGCGCGCCGACGGCAGCCTGCTCTGGTGCGGGTCCGGCCCGACGCCGTGGAAGATTACTGGCCGTTACGTGGTGGATGATGGGCAGCAGCCGCATCACCTCACGTTCTCGAAGTTCACCGACCCGCGGATTCCCGTGCCTGAGATCCAGGCCATCTATGAGATCAATGCGCAGGGAGTCCTCCGATGGGAGACTGGGGACAACCCCGCGAACCGTCCGGCGGCGTGGTCGGAGAAAGCATTCATCTGCCAACGAGGAGCTGCCGAGCAGGTGGCCGAGATGCTCAGCAACTCGCCGACACCGCAGATGCAGCAGCCTGATCGCCGTGCCTGGGCTCAGCTCAAGCTCGGTCAGACCTCGGATGCCGTCGTAGCGCTGCTCGGGCAGCCGATCCAGAAAAGCGGTCCTCCTGACCAGCCAGCGAGACCCGGAGTGACCTACACCACCTGGTGGCAATACGGTCGGCTCGCCTTCCCCGTCGAGAGCATGCCGGGCGACTACCAGTTCCTGGTGTTCCTGACCAATGGCGTGGTGTCTGCGATTGAGGATCCTTTTGGCGGGGCTGTATCCGTCGACGGCGCACCAACGGTACCGAAGCAACTGGTTCCAGCCGAAGGTATCGTGTTCGACCATTACCCCCGATTTGTCGATGCCCGCTGGATGCCCAGTGCTGGCGAGTACCCGATGCGCTACGAGGTCGAGGTTGAGAGTAAGAACGGGGGAACGGGCGCGTGGAACCCGATGATGTCGATGCCAGTTGAGCAACCCTATGCCGCCTTCGGCCACGTTGGGGCGAATCTCGGTCGCTGGCGGGTACGGGCTGTGAATGCACTCGGTGCGAGTGCCTGGTCCGATTGGCGTTCCTTCGTATTCCGTCGGTAGGTTTGCGGCACTGACATGTGCGTGATCGCCACCCAGGGACGAAGAGAACAACGGTGACGGCCACATCCACCGCGGCGGTAGTCTACGCGCTGATGAGCCTGATCACCTTCGTCGCCTACTACACCGACAAGCGCGCAGCCCGGCTCGGCCGACTCAGGACGCCCGAAGCTACGCTACATGTCCTCGAACTCCTTGGCGGCTGGCCTGGGGCACTGTTAGCCCAGCGATTGATCCGGCACAAGAACGCCAAGGTCGGATACCAGGTGGTGTTCTGGCTGATCGTCGCGGTGCATATCGCAGGCTGGGTCGCGACGGCGAGGCACTGGTCGTGAACATCCTCTTCGTCTGCATGCACGGGAACGGCAGCTCGCCGCTGGTCAGATGGCCACGCCGATGATGATACCAAGCAGGAGCCAGCCCCATGGCCATGACGATTGAGCCCTCCAGCCGCATTCATTCCGTCACCATCACGGAGATTCCAGGCAAGCGGATCACCACCGTGAAGGGGATGGTGCGCGGCATCATCGTCCGGTCCCCGACCATCAGCCAGGGCTTCATGGGTGGTCTCAAGCAGTTCGTCGGCGGCAACATCGGGGCCTACACCGAGATGTGCGAGCAGGCCAGAGCCGAAGCACACCAGTTGATGCTCAAGCACGCGTATGAACTCGGCTGCAATGCCGTGGTCGGGGTTCGGTACGAGTCATCCGACGTGGGCGCCCAATCCAGGGCCACCGAGGTGCTGTGCTACGGGACCGGGGTCGCGGTCGAGTAGCGTTGCGTCACCATCAGGAATATGACGCCTGGGGTGAGTCAACGGCAGCGTTACAGGTTCTCGATGGATACGACCACTTACGTTTGCAGTTGTGACCCGGACTTGAAACTCGTGGTGTGAGCAACCCAAACGCCCCTGCTGATTCCGATAGAGAACTCCGGATACCGATCTGGACCCAGATGAAGATGGCAAAGGTCACTACCGCCCTGATAGCTGCCTCGATCGTAGTTGCCATTGTTTCAGGCCTAGGCTCGGATCTGGAGGTCCTTTCTTGGCTGACCGTAGCCGACTTGCATGGAACCGACCGGTCGATCCCCGGTGGCCTCTCGGCGATCGAGAACGGTCAGATATGGCGCCTCCTGACCCCGATCTTCATTCACTTCGGTATCCTCCACATCCTTTTCAACATGATGTGGCTGCTTGACCTTGGCGGACTGATTGAGCGTCGATGGTCAACACGTACCCTGGTCCTCCTCGTGCTGATATCGGGGGTGGTGGCCAACGTAGCTCAATTTGTAATCAATGGGGATCTTCGCAATGGGGTGCGTACAGCCAACGCCTTGTCGGGTGGCATGTCAGGCGTGGTCTATGCGCTCCTGGGTTACCTCTGGATACGGGGTCGCCTTGAACCTGCCGCGGGAATTCGACTTTCACGCCAAACATTGGTGATGATGATCGGATGGCTGCTGCTCTGCTGCACAGGTCTGATGGGGCACGTCGGCAACATGGCGCATGCCGCAGGGTTGCTGGTGGGCTTCACCATGGGCTGGGTGGCAGGCAAGCGGACCCACACGGTGTAGCGGATACGGGAAGGCCATTATGAGCGTACGGATGGTGGAATGACATTACCTGGCCACCGACACTGGGAATATCTGCACCTCCCCCGACGAACTAGATCGCTTGTACCTTGTACGCCCGAACACTGATCATTCTTTCACTAACTGAACCGTGTTCCTTCTGGTGCAGTTGTGGCGAAAAACACCATCAACACGCCCAGGAAGCCATGTTTG
>JALHRW010000226.1 GCA_022841245.1 Planctomycetota bacterium | reverse complement strand
CGCGACGGCGCCGGAGCCGCGGCCCCGCCGGCCGGCCGGCTGCCGGTGGTGATCAGCGACAGCTACCTCGCCGGCATGCTCGGCTGGTACGCCGCCCACGCCGACGCTGCGCTGCATGTGCGCAAGATCGCCGGCCTCGTCCTCGACCAGCCGGTGGTCGTGCGCAGCGGCGGCGATGCGCTGCATCTGGCCAGCGACGCTACCGTGCCGAGCCTCTCCGCCTACCGCTTCGACGAGCACGGCTACGCCGCCTGCCGCCAGGAGCTGGTCCAGGACGGCGTGCTCAGCGGACTGCATGGCAGCGGGCGCTGGATGCAGCAGCTGGGCCGGCCACCGCGTGGCCAGTGCGCCACGCTGTCCGTCCCCGCCGGCACCGCCGCACTCGCCGATCTGCGGCATGGCGCGCTGGAGGTGGTGCGCTTCAGCGAGTTCCGCCCGCGCCACGACACCGGCGCCTTCTCCGGCGAGATCCGTTTCGGCTGGTGGCACGCCCCCGACGGCTCGCGTCGCGCGGTGCGCGGCGGCAGCGTCTCCGGCGTCCTGCGCGAGGCGATGGCCGATGTGCGCTTCAGCCGCGAGCTGACGACGGTCGGCGGCTACCACGGCCCGCAGGCGGCACGGCTGACTGCGACCGTCGCGGTCTAGCCTCGGAAACGCAGCCACGCCACCCGGCGGCCGCTCTGCACCTGGATCACGCCGTCGCGCAACGCCGCCAGTTGGGCCGCATGCTCCACCGTGATCAGCTTCCCCAGTCCCCGTTCCGCGAGGATGCGGTCGCCCGGTGACAGCCCGCCGTCCGCGGCCAGCCCGCCCGCCTCGACCTGCACGATGATCAGGCCCTGGCTGTCGGGCAGCACGCGGCAGCCGAGGTTGGCCAGCGGCGTGGCCTTGGCGATCAGCTCCTCCGCCGCCTTGGCCAGGGCACGATCGATCTCATCGCGGTCGGCGATGCGCAGCGACAGCTGGCTGCGGGCGCCGTCGCGCCACAACGTCAACTGCACCTGCTCGCCCGGGCGGCGGGTGGCGAGCCGGCCGCGGAACTGCTGGATGCTGGCCACCGGCGTGCCGCCGACCGCGAGCACGACGTCGCCGGCGCGGATGCCGGCCTGCTCGGCCGGGGTCAGCGGATCGATCCCGCTGACGCGCACCGCCTGGGCCGGCGGCAGGCCGAGGCTGCGCGCCAGGTTGGCGTCGATCTCCTCCAGCCGCACGCCGAGCGCGCCGCGCCTGACCGTGCCGTTGGCGCGCAGATCCTCGGCGACACGCCGGGCGATGGCCGAGGGGATGGCGAAGCCGAGGCCGATGTTGGCGCCAGTGCGCGAGACGATGTTGGCGTTGACCCCGAGGATGCGGCCCTGCAGATCGACCAGCGGCCCGCCGCTGTTGCCCGGATTGATCGCGGTGTCGGTCTGGATGAACGACTCGAAGCCGCCGACCGCCTCGTAGATGCCGGTCGAACGATCGGTGGCGCTGACGATGCCGGCCGAGGCGCTGTAGCCGACGCCGAGCGGATAGCCCAGCGCCACCACCCAGTCGCCGACGTGGACCTGTTCGGAGTCGGCCCACTCGACCGCTGGCAGGCCGCCGATCGGCACCCGCACCAGGGCGAGGTCGCTGGGCACATCGACGCCGACGTAGACCGCGTCGGCCTCGCGGTTGTCGTGCAGCACGACGCGCAGGCGATCGTAGCCGACGTAGCTGCCGTCGCGGCGCTTCTGGAAGCCGTTCTGTCCATCGCTCTGCAGCACGACGTGGGCGTTGGTCAGGATCCAGGCCTGCTCGGCGTCGGCGGCGACGACGAAGCCGGAACCTTCGCCGGCATCGACCTCGCGCACCGCCCGGCCGCCCCAGGTCAGCACCACCTGGCGCTCCTTGGTGCGGATCGCGACCACGCTCGGCCCGACGATCTCGTGCACCAGGTTGAAGCAGCGCGATAGCCGCGTGCTTTCGGCTGCCAGCTGACGCAGCTCGGCCCGCGCCTGGTCGCGGCCGGCCTGGTCGAGGGCGGTGAGGCAGGTGAGGCAGCAGAGCAGCAGGAGCAGGCGCATGCCGACAGGCTATGCGTCGTCTGCGTCGGTGAAGCTTACGAACCCATCATCCAGGTGGCGGTTGGGCGTAGCGCGGCGAGGCCGCCTTCGGCGGTCTCGCGGTACTTGCGGCTGAGATCGCGGCCGGTGGCTTTCATCGCCGCTACCGCCTCGTCGAAGGAGATGCGGTGGGTGCCGTCCGAGCACAGCGCCAGCTCGGCGCAGTCGAGGGCGCGGGTGGCGGCGAAGGCGTTGCGTTCGATGCACGGCATCTGCACCAGGCCGAGGACCGGGTCGCAGGTCAGGCCGAGGTGGTGTTCGAGGGCCATTTCGGCGGCGTGCTCGACCTGGGGCGGGTTGCCACCGAGCAGCTGGGTCGCGGCCGCCGCGGCCATCGCGCAGGCGGTGCCGACCTCGCCCTGGCAGCCGACTTCGGCGCCGCTGATCGACGCGTTGCGCTTGACCAGGTTGCCGACCAGGCCGGCGGTGGCGAGGGCGTCGTGGATGTGGCTGTCAGGCGCCATCAGGTCGCCCTGCAGTCGCGCGAGCACCGCGGGTACCACGCCGCAGGCGCCGCAGGTCGGGGCGGTGACGACCTCGCCGCCGGCCGCGTTCTCCTCCATCACCGCCAGGGCGAAGGCGGAGACGGCGACCGCGCGCACCCCGCGCGAGCGCGTCAGCATGGTGCGGGCGCGGCGGCGCAGGCGCAGGCCGCCGGGGAGTTCCCCGTCGATGGCCAGGCCGCGCGCCAGGCAGCGGCGCATCGCCTGCCAGCACTCGGCCAGGTATGGCCACAGCGCGTCACCATCCCGTTCGCGGACGTGCTGGTGCAGCGGCTTGCCGGTGGTGGCGCACCAGTCCAGCAGCTCGGCCATCGACGCCGCCTGATAGACCTGCGGTGGGCCAGGCTGTCCGGGTTCGCCGAGCGCGCCGCCACCGGTGCTGAACACCTGCCAGGTCCCCAGCACCGCCCCGTCGCCGCCGAGAGCGGCGAGTTCCAGCCCGTTGGGATGGAAGGGATGCTCGACCTCCGGCCGCCAGGTGATCGTGACGGGCTTCGGTGCGAAGGCGTTCTGCAGCGCGGTGTCGGTGCCGTGCCCGCGTCCAGTCGCCGCCAGGCTGCCGAGCAGTGTCGCGGTGAAGCTCGCTGCTTGCGGATGCTGCGCAGCGAAGCGCGCCGCCGCCAGCGCCGGCCCCATGGTGTGGCTGCTCGATGGCCCGACGCCGATGCGGAAGAGTTCGCGGAGCGACTGCATGGCGCGGGATCATGCTGCGGTTTTCCGTGCCCACTAGGCCCGAAGTATGCGCGTTCATGACGAGCGCCGGCGTCAGCCCAGCGAGTCTCTACGGACGTCGTGCGCGCCAGACGCGAGCGCGTGAAGCGCGAGCGGGGGTTCCGGGACGCGGCGAGCAGTCCCGCAGGGGGCCTGGGGGGCGCCCCGGTCGGGGGTTGTCAGGGGGACGAGTCCCCCTGACAGCAAACGTGCTTCAACTGCTAAGCGAATATCGCTTCAATGAAGGCGTCAGGATCGAAAGGCTGCAAATCGTCCATGCCCTCGCCGACCCCGATGTATCGCACCGTAAGTCCCAGCTCGCGTTTGATCGTGATGGCGATGCCGCCCTTGGCGGTGCCGTCGAGCTTGGTGATGACCAGTCCCGTGACGCCCATCGCGTCCTTGAACACCTTGGCCTGCTGCACCGCGTTCTGCCCGGCGGTGGCGTCGAGCACCAGCAGCACGTCGTGCGGCGCGTCGGGCAGGCGCTTCTGGATGACGCGGCGGATCTTCTCCAGCTCGCGCATCAGGTGCTCTTTGTTGTGCAGGCGGCCGGCGGTGTCGATCAGCACCACGTCGCAGCCGCGCGCCTGCGCCGCCGCCACCGCGTCGAAGGCGATGGCCGCCGCGTCGCCGCCGGCCTCGCCCTTGACGATGTCGACCTTGGCGCGCTTGGCCCAGATCTCGAGCTGCTCGATCGCGGCGGCGCGGTAGGTGTCGCCAGCGGCGATCAGCACCTTCTTGCCCAAGCCCGAGAGGCGGTGCGCCAGCTTGGCGATGGTGGTGGTCTTGCCGGCGCCGTTGACCCCGACCACCAGCACCACGGTCGGGCCGCTGGGCTGGAAGCGGATCTCGCTCTCCAGGGCGGCGAGCTCGGAGCGCAGACTGGCCTTGAGGAAGGCGAGCAGGTCCTCGCCCTTGGCGACCTCGCCGGTCTTGTACTTCTTGGTCAGCTCGGCGACGATCTCTTCGCTTTTGGCGATGCCGATGTCAGCGGAGAGGAGGGTGTCCTCGAGCTCCTGGAGGAAGGCGGCGTCGATGGTGCGGCCGCCGCCGACCAGCTTGCGCAGCGCGCCACCGATGACCTGGCGGGTCTTGCTGAGGCCTTCCTTGACCTTCTGGAAGAACTTGCCGATCGCCTTGAACACGGGCTTACTCCGGCTTGGGCGGCGGCTCGGGCAGGGCAGGAAGCTTGGCCAGCACGGCCTGCCAGTCGACCGTCTCCGCCTTCTTCCACAGCTTCTCGAAGTTGTAATACGAGCGCTGCGCCTCGCCCAGGGCGTGGACCACGACCTGGAAACAGTCGATCAGGTACCAGCCGGCGTCGCCCTCGACGTTCTTGTGGCCGATCTTGTGCCGCTTGCAGAAGCCGAAGACCTCATCGACCAGGGTGTAGGCCTGGCGTTCGCTGCGCGCGGTGGCCAGCACGACGTATTCGAACTCGCCGCCGGCCGGCAGGCGCAGGACGGCGACGTTTTCCGCCGCCTTGCCGGCGCAGAGGGAGGCGGCGTGGCAGGCGAGGGCGAGGGGGGCGAGGTCGGTCATCGGCGGGGCGGGATTGAACCGCCAGCCGGGGGCTGGGCAAGGCGCGTCTTGCCGATCAACTCCGGCCATGGCCAAGAAGGAACCAGCCTGGGCGTGCGGCGACTGCGGCGCCAAGGCGCCCAAATGGACGGGGAAATGCGGCTCTTGCGGGGCGTTCAACAGCATCGTCCAGCTGACCGCGGCTGAAGCCGCCATCTCCAGCGGCCTCGGCAGCGGTCCGCCCGGGGCGCTGCAGCTGATCCTGGAGTCTGCCGAGGCCGTGGGCGCGCCCGATCCGCCGCGCTTGGCCAGCGGCCTCGGCGAGGTCGACCGGGTGCTGGGCGGCGGACTGCCGGCGGGCGCGGCCGTCCTGCTCGGCGGCGAGCCGGGCATCGGCAAGAGCACCCTGCTGGCGCAGATCGCCGGGGCTGTCGCGCGCACGGCGCCGGCCCTCTACGTCACCGCCGAGGAGGGGCTGTCGCAGATCCGCGCCCGGCTCACCCGGGTCGGCGCCATGGGGCCCGGCCTCGAACTCGCCGCCGGCTCCGACGCGCGGCAGATCGCCGCCCGCATCGCCGCCGGGGCGCACCGCCTGGTGGTGGTCGACTCGGTACAGCTGCTCTCGCTCGACGGTATCGATGGCGAGCCGGGTGGCGTGGCCCAGGTCAAGGCCTGCGCCGCCGAGCTGGTCGCCGCGGCCAAGCGTGCCGGCGTCGCGCTGGTGCTGGTCGGGCATGTGACCAAGGACGGGACGCTGGCTGGCCCGCGCCTGCTCGAGCATCTCGTCGACACCGTGCTCGCCTTCGAGGGCGACCGCTACGCCGACCTGCGCGTGCTGCGCGCGGTGAAGAACCGCTACGGCGCCACCAGCGAGATCGGGCTGCTGCGCATGGAGGCGGCGGGCCTGATCGAAGTCGCCGATCCGACCGGCGTGTTCATCGCCGACCGCGATCCGTCGGTGCCGGGCTCGTGCGTGGTGCCGTCGGTCGAGGGCAACCGCTGCCTGCTGGTCGAGGTCCAGGCTCTGGTCGGCCCGAACGAGGTACCCAACCCCGCGCGCCGGGTCAGCGGCGCCGACACCAACCGCGTCGCCATGGTCCTGGCGGTGCTGGCGCGCCGGCTGCATCTGCCGCTCGGATCGCGCGACGTCTACGTCAACGTCACCGGCGGAGCGAAGCTGTCCGAACCCGCCGCCGACCTCGCGGTCGCGCTCGCGGTGGCCAGCGCCTGGCGCGACGTCCCGGTGCCGTCGGACCTGGTAGCAGTCGGCGAGGTCGGCCTCGGCGGCGAGCTGCGTCCTGCCCCGCGCTACGAGCTGCGCGCCACCGAGGCGCGGCGGCTCGGCTTCCAGCGCCTGATCGGCCCGGGGGCTGGCAGCGGCCGCGGCCGCGTGGTGGTGGCGAAGCTGGCAGATGCGGTGGAGCGCGCCCTGGGCTGACGGCCCGTATGGACCCGTCAGGCAAACCGGACAGGCGTGTCGATTGCACGCCGGCGCCGACCTGGACATGATGGGCCCAGGAGCCCCTATGCGCATATTGCTCGCCGCCCTCGCGGTGTTCGCGCTGAGTTCAGCGCGCGCCGCCGACCCGCTCGAAACGCTGGTCTTCACCAATGGACAGGCCTACACCCTGGCCGACTTCGCCGGTGGTACCGTCGTGGTCGTCAGCGTCTACGCGCCAGGACTGCTCGGCGCCTGTTGAGGCGCTGCCACCTACGTCCAGAACGCCATGGACCCGGTTCGACAGTTTGTCGCCCGGAAGCAGCAGATGCGTAGCCCCCTGAGTGTCATCGTCACCACCCGCGCCGAGGCGATCGGTGCGCTCGTCGCGCTGAAACCGGTCATTCCGAACGATCTGGCGACCGGCGTGCTCTATGCGATCGATACGCGGAGCACCGTGCCGGTAGAAATCCGCGTGTTCGGGCCGGATGGACAAGAGAGCTTCGTCTCGACCATGGGCAAGACGGCCAAGGAGGACTTCGATAAGTTCCTTGCCGGCGAGTTCACCGGCCGCCTGCCCAAGCCTGACGCCAAGGCTCCGGTCAGCATGCAGAATGCCTGGTTCCAAGCCGAGATGTTCGACTACGGCAAGCTCGGCGGGCTGAGCGACAAGGCGGGGACCACGGTCGCCGCCGACCTCCAGGCCGCGGCCAAGGCCGAGTTGGAGAAGCGCCTGGCGAAGCTCGGCGATCCGGCCACGGCCGACATCATCGCCTGGTTGTCGCTGCAGCGCCTGGCCTCCCAGATGGAGAAGTTCAAGCCGACCAGCGATGCCGGCAAGGAGCTGAAGGCCAAGGTCAAGCTGCGTGGCGACGACCCCGCATTCAAGCCCGAGGTCACCGCCTGGAACCTGCTGCACAGCCTCGACGCGTCGATCACGGCGCAGCGCAAAGGCGAGATCGACAAGGCCAAGGCCGGCTACCAGATGATCAGCACGAAATACGCCGCCACCAAGGCCGGCCTCTACGCCGTGCGTCTGATGGAGAGGCTGGCATCGCCGAAGAAGGAATAGTAGCCGCCCGGCGGCTCGACGGGTTGAACCGAGAGGATGCCGGATTCCGGCATCCTCTCGGTGTTTAGCGCGACAGCCGCGCCGCTTCGGCGAGGCGGCGGTCGCGTGCCGCCGGTCCGCCGTGCGGGACGGCGGCGGCGCGGC
>JALHRW010000225.1 GCA_022841245.1 Planctomycetota bacterium | reverse complement strand
CCGAGCTGCACGCCGCCACCGGCCTGTCGCCGCCGCAGCTCGACCGCCTGTTCCGCCGCCATTGCGGCGGCAGCGTGCGCGCCTGGACCGAGTCGCGCCTGCTCGCCGACGCCTGCACCGCCCTCGGCGACCGCGAGGAGCCGGTCAAGGCGGTGGCCACCCGCCTCGGCTTCGGCGACCCCAGCCACTTCTGCCGCTGGTTCCGCCAACGCACCGGCGCCAGCCCTGCGGACTGGCGCCGGCGCGGCGGGACGTGATCCGGGTCATCCCCGGTGCTTGGTCGCCGGATCCTCGCCTTTGGCGAGCGGGATCATGCGGTAGGCCAGCTGGTAGCGCTGGCCGGACTTGACCCGGTACTGCTCGAAGGCGTCGGGGCCGCAGCTGGCGGTGCCAAGACCGCGGTGGGCGGCGTCGAGGTGCAGATGGACGAAGCCGCTGTCCGTGACGTCGGTGGTGTGCCGCGCCTTGGTCAGATCCATCTGGTCGAAGCGGCTGGCGTTGAACTCCAGCATCGGGGCGCCGCTGACCAGCACGCCGCTGCCGTCGGACCGGCGCAGGCTCAGCCAGCGCGTGTCGCAGTGGTGGCCGTGCTCCTGCGGCATGATGTGCGGGATGTACTGCTCCAGCACGCTGGAGCCGAAGCGCCCGACCTGGCCGCAGGTGCGGCGGTCGCAGTAGGTCTCGTGCGGGCCGAGACCGAGCCATTCGAGCTGCTCGAGTTCGGCCGGCAGCAGCAGGTGCACGCCGATGCGCGGCAGATCCGGCAGATCCTTGTGCACGTCGAAGCGGTGGCTCCAGGCCAGCGCACCATCGGCACTGACCCGCAGACGGTGCTCGGCGATGATCGCCTTGGCCTTGTCATGTCCCCAGGTGCGGGTGCGCACGACGATCTCGGCGCCGCCGCCGGCGGCGCGGGCGGAGAGCTTCTCCACCACGGTCTTCGCCTCATCGAGATGGGCGATCATCCAGCGGCGGACCGGCTTGCACTCCCACGGGTTGTTCGGGTTCTTCGGCGGGGTGCGGGTCATGTCCCACAGCCGGATGCCGTCGTTGTCGGTCGGCGCCCGCCACACGCAGGGCTGCGGACCGGCGCTGAGCAGGTCGTTCCCGCCCACGTTCCAAGCGGTCAGACGGCCGGTGCCGCGATCGATCGCGACCTCGACCCCCTCGCTGGCGATGGTGATGGCCGACGTGCCCTGCCCGATCGCCAGGCGGCCGCGCGGAGCGATCACCGCCGGAGCGGACGGCGCCTCGGCCTCGGCCGGCAGGGCGAACTGCGCCCAGGCCACCTCGTGGTCCTTGCCGGTCAACGGCATCGCCCGGCTGTCGCGCCAGCGCAGGGTGAGATGCACCTCCTGGCCGGGCTTGACCCGCGGATTGCCGCAGGCGACCTGGATCTGCCGGGTCTCGCCGGGCTTCAACTCCAGCTTCGGCAGCTTGCCGCCGTCGACGACCACGCCGTCGACGGTCAGCTCCCAGATGCCGGCGAGATGCGCCGTGGAGATGAAGTCGAGCTTCGAGCGGATCTGGACGGCGCGCTGCGCCGCGTCGAGCAGGCGCACCGCCAGCGGCTGGAACAGCACCTTCGCCTCCCACATCGGGGTGTGCGGGGTGCGGTCCGGCCAGACCAGGCCGTCGCAGACGAAGTTGGTGTCATGCGTCGCCTCGCCGAAGTCGCCGCCGTAGGCCCAGTACTCCTGGTCGCCCGGCCAGCCGATGTCCGGCGTACGTCCACTCGGCTTGGCCTCCGCCTCGGCGCCGATCGGCATGTCCTCGCCGACGCGCTTGCGGATGCCGTGGTCGAGCAGTTCCCAGATGAAACCGCCCTGCATGCCCGGGGTGTTCTCGAAGGCCTGCCAGTAGTCGGCCAGGCCGCCGCAGGAATTGCCCATGGCGTGGGCGTACTCGCACATGATCAGCGGCCGCCAGTCCTTGGTCGTGGTCGCCCAGTTGACCAGGTCCTTCGGCGCCGGGTACATCGGGCAGACCAGGTCGGAACCGGCGTGGCCCTTCTCCCAGCCCGCCACCGCGATGGCACCCTCGTAGTGCATGATGCGCGTGCCGTCGGCATGCCGCATCCAGCCGGCCATGGCGTCGTGGTTGGGGCCGTAGCCGGTCTCGTTGCCCAGCGACCAGATGATGATCGACGGATGGTTGCGGTCGCGCAGCACCATGCGGCTGCCGCGATCGAGGAAGGCGAGGGCGTAGCGCGGGTCGTTGCAGATGTCTTGGTAGTGGTGGTGCGCCTCAATGTTGGTCTCGTCGATGCAGAGGATGCCGTGCTCGTCGCACAGGTCGAAGAAGCGCGGGTGGGGCGGGTAGTGCGAGGTGCGCACGGCATTGAAGTTGAATTGCTTGAGCACCTGGATGTCGCGCAGCGTGGTCGCCTCGTCGACCACCTTGCCATGGCGGTCGTGGTTCTCGTGGCGGTTGGCGCCACGGATGAACACGCGCTTGCCGTTCAGCAGCAGCGAGCGGTCCTTGATCTCGACGGTGCGGAAGCCGAGGCGCTGGCGCGCATGATCGGTCTCCTTGCCAGCCGGGTCGACCAGTGTGATGACCAGGGTGTAGAGCGTCGGCGACTCGTGCGACCAGGGCTCGACCTTGGCCAACTCGGCCTTCGCCGTGGCGACGTGCTCCTCCTTCCAATGCGAATCCTTGGCTTCGAACCAGGGGACCTCGGCTTCGAGCGGCTTCTTCAGTGCTGCCCGGCCCTTGGCGTCGAACAGGCAGGCGCGGACCTTCCAGCCCTTGGCCGGGGTGGCGTGCACGCGCACCTGCAGATCGAGGGCGCCGGAGCCCTTCGCGTGATCGTAGCCGGCCTTGGCGAAGACGTCCTCGATGTGGACCTGCGGATAGGCGAGCAGTTCGACCTCGCGCGCGATGCCGGCCTGCCACCACTGGTCCTGGTCCTCGATGAAGGTGCAGTCCGACCACTGGATGACCTGCACGGCGAGCAGGTTCTCACCGGTCCTGGCCACCGCGGTGATGTCGAACTCGCTGGGCAGGCGCGAATCCTTGCTCATGCCGACGGCCACGCCGTTGACCCAGATGCTGCCGACGCTCTCGATCGAGCCGAAGCGCAGGACCAGGCGCTTGCCCGACCAGTTCCGCGGCACGTCGAAGCGGACGCGGTAGAGGCCGGTGGGATTCTGCTCGGGGACCTCCGGGTAGCGGCTGGCCCACGGCATCTTGACGTTGGTGTAGATCGGCTTGCCGAAGCCCTGCATGGTGAAGCAGCCCGGCACCTGGATGTCGTGCCAGCCGGAGTCCTTCAGCGCGGGCGAGGGGAAGTCGGCCGGGGTGTCCTCGGGCCGATCGAGGATCTTGAACTTCCACGTGCCATCGAGCGAGCGGACCTGCGGCTTCGCTGCGCGCAGCGCGTCGTCGGCGCTGGCATAGCCGTAGCCGTAGGCACGGCCACGCAGCCGGTTGATGCCGGTGAGCTCCGGCGTCTGCCAGGGGATCAGGCTGTCCTTGGCGGTGACGGTGGCGGTCTTGGAGACGGGCTTGGCGGCCATGGAGGGTTCCTCGGTAGCGCAGGATACGCACCCGCCTCCCCCCTTGCCCATGGGCGATCTGGATGCCAGCATATGGAATATGGACGAACGCCCGCGCATGGTCTACCGCTCGCTCGGACGCGGCGCCTTCGACCGCATCGGGGCCGGCGTCATGGCCAAGGGCGGAATCGCGGTCGACATGCGCGAGCGGCGCATGGAGGCCTGGTCGCTGATCCACGTGCTGCGCGGGCGCGGGCGCTATGTCGATCAGCATGGACGGGGTTGGGACATCGGTGTTGGCTGGTGTTTCCAACGCATACCAGGCATCACTCATTCGACCTACCTCGATCCGTCCTCCGACTGGAAGGAGGTGTTCATCGAGCTCGGCGCCCGCCTCCACCGGCCGCTCGCCGAACTGCGCATCCTGCCCCAGGATCCTCCGGCCTGGGCGCTGCCGCCGGGCAGCGATGTCCGTGGTCGCATGCTGGATCTGGTCAGCGGTCTGGCCGCGGCGACCGACCGCGATCTGCCGCGCATGGCGGCGCGCATCATCGGCGTGTCCGTCGACGCCATGGCTGGGGCCGAGCCGCCGGCCCCGACCGCTGATCCGGTCGACGAGGCCTGCCGCCTGCTCGCCGAGGAGAGTTCGCGCCGCATCGATCTCGAAGCGTGGTGCGCCTCGCGCGGGCTGGCCTATGAACGCTTCCGCAAGGACTTCCGCCGCCGCACCGGCCTGCCGCCGCACCGCTACCGCATCCGCCGCCGCATCGATCGCGCCTGCGCCCTGCTGCGCTCGGGGCTCAGCGTGCAGGCGGTGGCGGCCGAACTCGGCTACCCGTCGCCGTTCGAGTTCAGCGCCCAGTTCCGCGCCCACCTCGGCGTGCCGCCGAGCCGCTGGGCCTGAACGGTCAGTCGGTCGGCAGCGCAGCGATCTGCGCCGCCAGCTCGCCGGCCAAGCCAGCTTCTTCTGCGGGCTGCAGGCCGATGCGGGAGACGGCGACCGCGGCGCGCACCGGTTTGCCGATCGCGACGCCGACCGCCACCGTGCCATCGGCGAAGCGGTTCACGCCGTGCCCGGCGCTGCGCACGGCGGCCAGTTGCGCCCGGCGAGGCGCATCCTCCCCGGGCCAGGCGAGGAGTGCCGCCCGCACCGTCACCGCCGAGGCGTTGGCCAGCAGCACCAGGCCGGCGGCCGAATGGAACGGATCGCCGGGCGCCATGCCGCCGACCGCCTGCTCGACCGGCTGGCCCGGACGGGCATGGATGAGATGGCAGAGGTGCTGCCGCCACAGCACGCCGAGGGTGAAGGCATGCCCGCGCGCCGTCCAGGTGGACGCCAGCGGCAGGATGGAGCGTAGCAGGCCCGAACTGCGCAGGCTCAGCGCGGCCAAAGCATGAATCCCGACGCCAGGCAGGTAGCGGCCCGATTCCGTCCGCTCCAGCATGCCCAGGCCGGCCAGGGTGAGGAGCATCCGGTTGGCGACGCTGCGATCGAGGCCGAGCAGGCGCCCCAGCTCGCGTGATCCGACCGGGGCCTCCGCCGCCATGACCGCTTCCAGCACATCCAAGCCGTGCATCAGGCTGCGGTTGGGCTGCGATGACGAGGCCGGCATGGCAGCACCATGCCGCGCGGCGCGCCTCCGGCAACGGCACTTGCGTCCCGACTTAGTGTCTCTAATATAGAGACATGATCAAAACATCCGCCAAGCCCGTGGTCTGGTTGCTGCTCGCCCGCCTGGACGACCCGCAGGTGCCGCTGGTCCTGCCGACGATGGCCTGGATGGCGGCCGACGCCGGGGTGCTGTGCGAATGCTACCTGGAAGCGTCCCGCAGCGGCGAACTGTTCGCTCCGAGCGGTTCGCTGGTCTGCTCGGGCCAGCACCATCAGGCGTGGAACTGGCTGCATGCCCGGGCCCAGGTGCGCTACGTCGTGCTGGGTCAGCCGCAGTTGTTCGCCTCATCGCTGGACATGGGCGAGGTGCTGGTTGCGGGAGATGCAGCTGCCATCCATGCCGTCCTCCTGGCCGAGCCCGGCGTACGTCCGCCAAGCGGAGCCGCCCTCCTGCCCCTGTCGCCGATCGCGACCGCCGAGGGCGACTTCGACGTCGCCACCTACCTGCATCCCGACATCTGCCTCGGCCGGCGGTTGGCGGTGTCGGAACCATCAGCAGCCGGAGCCATCGCCGACAAGGCAGCCTTCTTCGTCCCTGCGCCAGCAGGCTGGAAGCAGGCAGACGCAGCGCTGCCCAGCGACACGCCGGCGTCCATCACCACCCGCATCGCGGAACGCTGGCGCACCTCCGCCAACGGCGTGGCCTTCGGCGATCCGTTGGCGATCCGCTCCCAGCTCGCCTGGCACTGCCGAGCCCACCGCGTCTCGCTGTGGGGACGGAAGAGCCACGTGCCGCCAGCCGCCGTGCGTGTCTCCGCCTATGTCGAGGAGCGCAGCACGGCCTGCGACGCCGCCGGAGCAATGGCAGCAGCCTGCGATCCGCCGCTGATCACCGGGCGGCAGACCGGCGATGGCGACATCCTGGCATGGTCGGCCCGCGGCATCGGCATGGAGATCACCGACCCGTGCCGACCGCCACTGCCGGTGGTCGAGGCCATGCCCCAGACCTGGGCCCCGCACACCATCCCCGCGCAGCCGGACGATGCGCAGCTGGCGCGCTGGGCCGACGAGGGCAGGCAGCTCGCCTGCATCCTGGTCCACAGCGGCGAAATAGCGCACAACGAAGCGATGCTGGCGCTGTGCGAACTGGCCGGACGCCACAACGTCGCCCTTGGTCTCGCCGCCTGCGTCGGCCGCTACCGCACCTGCCCGCAGCAATGGGAGATGATCGCCACGGCGCGGCAAGCCGGTGGTTTCGCCGGCCTGGTCGAACCGCTGCTCTACGGCAACGGCTGGGGCGTGATGGCCGAAGGCGTCGCTCCGCCCGATCGCCTGCAGAGCGCCCTGCGTTCGGCGCTGGCCACGATCCGCGCCATCGCCGGCGATGCCGGCACCCCGCGTGGCCACTTCAGCTTCCTCGATACCGATCTGGAGACGCTCGCCCTGCCGGCGGCGGCGCTGCACCGCGCCTATGCTGGTGCCGGCCTCGCCTTCGATCTCTCCAGCGCCAAGCCCGGGCGCAGCCGCCTGCTGCACCGCCAGGACGGCTTCGTCGCGCTCAACCAGACCTGCCGCTGCGTGCACCCCGCCTCGCCCTACGTGCGCATCCAGGATCCCGAGGATCTCGATACCGCCGCCGGACCGCGGCCGGGCTGGCTGCTCGCCACCCTCGACGCGCCGGTGGTCGCCTTCGCCCCGGCGGTGTGGGACCGCGGCACGCGCATCAGCGAGCTGTTCCGCCGCGTCGCTGGCGGCGGCCGCATCGCCGCCACCCCGTCGACCATCGCCCGCTACGCCCGCCTGCTCGCCGCCCGTGGCGTGGTGCCAGTCGACCGGGAGGGCACGCCGTGAACGTCCTGATCGAGGCCGAATCCTTCACCGACCTCGGCGGCTGGGTGGTCGACCAGCAGTCGATGGATGTGATCGGCTCGCCCTACCTGCTGGCGCACGGCCTCGGCCGGCCGGTGGCCCCGGCCCGCACCGTCGTCGCGCTGCCGCATGCCGGCATCTGGCGCCTGTGGGTGCGCACCCGCGACTGGGCGGCCCCGCATGGCCCCGGCGCCTTCCGCGTCCTGCTCGATGGCGTCCCGCACCCGCGCATCTTCGGTTGCGACGGCGACGGCGCCTGGGCCTGGCACGACGGCGGCTCGGTGGCGTGCGGATCGAGTGTCGATCTCGCGCTGGAGGATCTCACCGGCTTCGACGGGCGCTGCGACTGCCTGCTGTTCAGCGACCAGGATGGTCCGCCTGCCGAACCGTCCGCATTGCGCACGCCGCGGCCCGTCGAGCAGCGCGGCCCCTTCGACCTGGTGGTCGCCGGCGGCGGCTACGCCGGCATCTGCGCCGCCATCACCGCCGCGCGTCACGGCCTGCGCGTGGCGCTGATCAACGACCGGCCGGTGCT
>JALHRW010000224.1 GCA_022841245.1 Planctomycetota bacterium | reverse complement strand
CTACGACGAGCAAAGCCGGCCCAATCGGGCCGGCTTCGTGCTGTCGGAGGTCGTTCGTTGGCTGCTATCGGCCGTCAGCGGCCGGAGGCGGCGTCAGTCGGTGCGTGTCCACGTTCTTGGTTCTTGACCTCCGGACTCTACCGCGACGACCAGCCACCCGAGCCGGCCACCGCGTAGCGGTCGCGTCGCTCCTTGATCAGCACCCCGACGCGACAGCGGCCGACAGGCCGCCGAGCCACCGTCGAGTTGCACCACGAATCGACCACCGTAAGCGCATCGCAGACCGCTACGACGAGCAAAGCCGGCCCAATCGGGCCGGCTTCGTGCTGTCGGAGGTCGTTCGTTGGCTGCTATCGGCCGTCAGCGGCCGGAGGCGGCGTCAGTCGGTGCGTGTCCACGTTCTTGGTGGTGATCCCAGGCCCGCGCCTCGTCGTCCTCGCGCAGTTGGAAGTAGAGGGTGAAGAGCAGGAACCGCTTGCCGCGACCGTCACCGAAGCCGCCTGGGGAAGCGGCCTCCTGGCGCAGGATGCGCCGGTAGGACGAGATGCGGGCCTTGATCGCCTGCGGGGTTGTCGGCCATGCGGTCATGCGGCGGGCAGCATCGACCGCAGCGAGCAGGGGCAATCAGCGCACTCGCCAGCACTTCCATCGCGCCCAGCGCCGAGACAGTAACGACAGAGACCGTCCGTGAGCCACCGCATCGTCCTCATCCCCGGCATGGGAGCCGATCACCGCCTGTTCGACGGTATCAAGCTCACTGGCTTCGACGTCCTCCGTGCTAACTGGATTCCTCACCGCGACGGCGAGAAGCTGTCAGCTTACGCCGCCCGCTTCGCAAAGCACTACGGCATCGGGGCTGCCGACATCATCGTTGGCGTGTCGATGGGCGGCATCGTCGCTGGACCCATCGCGCAGATGACTCCACCTCAGCGCCTGATTCTCATCTCCTCCTGCACCGACATCTGCCAGTTGTCGCCGTTCATCGCGACGTTCAGCGCCCTCGGTCCCGTCTCGCCGTTCGAGGTGGCTCGACTGCTGCCCCGAGGACTGATGCCCGCGCACCGGAAGCTCGCCTTGACCATGTTCGAGGAGCAGGACATGGCATTCATCCGCTGGGCCTGCGGCGCAGTCATGGAATGGACGGGATCGCCTCGGCTACCAGGGACGGTGACGATCCACGGCTCTTCTGATAAGGTGTTCCCGATCCGCCGACAGCATCACGTCGATGTCGTCATCCATAACGCCGGGCATCTGATGGTCATGGATCGGGCGGCCGAGGTCGAGGCGGCGATCAGGGCGCACCTAGATCCGGCGATGAGCAGAGCCTGACCAGCGTAGCTCCGTGCTCCGGTCCAACCGCACCACCTACGACGTTGCTGTGGTAGGTGCCGCGACCACCTACGACCGTTGACCCATCTTCGCCTTCGCCTTCCGCCACCGCCGGAACTTCGGTGCGTTGACTCGTCGCCACTGCACCAGCGCCACCACGGCCTCGAACGCCAGCATCACCAACCACACCAACGCCTCAATCATCAGGGCGATCAGGTCCACGAGGACCTTGACCAGAACAGCGATGGCTTCGGCAAGCGGTTCGATCACGCCGGCAGCCTACCGGCGAGGATCAACCGCACCACCTACGCACGAACCCCACCCCAAACCTGCCCCCACCGCTATCCGCCCCGCTCACCACCCCGACCAGACCAGTGCGCCGATAGGAGGGAGCTGAGGGATGGGCTACTTGGAGGATGGGGGTGGGGTTGGGGCCAACTTGTGTCTGTCCATGTTCATCATTGCTCATTTTAGGATGCCACCACTCACCTCCCCAAACAACGGAATAACGTAAGCACAGCTAATGACGATTCCCAACACGGATATAACCACAGCATGAATCACAGCGCTGTCCGCGACCATCTTTGCTTTGCACAAGCACAGAATCCCAACAATCGATAAGACAGCACTTACCCATGTTGCATATTGAAGCAGAAATGCCGTTATTGAGGGGACCCCCATGCCAATGTCTATGTAAAACGGAGACAGTATGTCTACAGCAAAGAACACGACGATCCCCAATAGGATGTACAATACACCGAATATCATCTGGTGTCCTTACGCACTACCTAGCATAGTTATGCGCTGAAAGGAACATAACTCCGATGACTCGTTAGAATGCATGGCCATGGAATCCGACAGGAACCGTGTTGGGATTCAAGTGCCCTTGCCACCATGGTTTGGGCGGCTTGCCGGGAACCAAAGGGGGCACGCCGGGCCTGGGCTGCTCACCAGGAGCCGAGTGGTTCCAGTCCTCAGGATCTGATGGGGTGCCATCAGGTCTGTGACCACCATCCACATTGATGTCTCCGCTATTTCTGTTGAAGCTAAAGTAGACACATGAGATCAAGGACTCGGAACCATCATCTTTTACGCAGTATGCGCACGCCGTGACATTGTACACTTTCGCCCCCGCACGAGTTGGCGCATCGAAATAATGCCACGGACGCCCCGGCCTCTTCGGAAGAGGCGGCTGAGTCGTCACACGATCCTTTGTGCCATCAGGGTGCCAGCCTACACCCCCATCGTCCATGATCCACTGGAGTAGCTTTATCGACTTACAGCAGGCAGGCTTACATTTATCCAAAAACTCCACGGAGAATCCAGGCCTGACGGCTGGCCAGTTCGGCAACGGGTTATCTTCCTTTTCCCGGTGCCTGCTGATTTTCCAGCAATCTTCGAGACCAAACGGATCAAGTCCGTTGGGCACGTACCACGCTGCATAGGAGCTAAAGCCGTCCACATAGCCATCACCAGCAGTCGGCGCATAGTCGTTCTCCCTCCACGGATCCCTCCCCACAAACCTCCCCAACGTCGGGCTATACTGCCTCGCCCGCGCATGCAGCAGCCCCGTCTCATTATCCGTAATGTAGCCGGTAAACCCGCGATCCCATCCCACGCTACTCTTTGCCCGCGTCACATTCCCGCTGGCATCGGTGATCACCTGTTTGCCGTAGGCATCGTAGGTGAAGCGCTCGACCACGGCCCCCGTCGTCCCATCCGTCAGCGCAGCCACCGAGTAGAGGTGGTTGTAGTGCGGATAGTACCGCTTGGTCACGCCCCCTACGGTCTGGGTGTAAGCCACCACTTCGTCCACATAGGAGCCATACACAAACTCCCTCGTCCCCATCAGCTCCACCGCCAGCGCCGTCATATCATTCATGCGCACGATTCGATCCGCGAGCCGATCCATGGTCGCCTGATCGATCGTCGCTCCAGCCAATCCAATCTCGACGAAGCACAGCTTCGCCCGCACCGCGCCAGCGGCCGGCGCGATGCGCAGCACGCCGTCGCTGACCTGCGCCTGCACGGCGTAGCCATCGAAGTTGCCCATGCGGTAGGTCGGTGTCACCACGGCCGGCGTCGTGTCCGACTGCAGCACATCCCCGATCTGCAGGGTGTTGGTCTGGTCCGTCGACAGCGCGTCACCAGCCACCACCACCACCGGGTAGGTGCCATTGGGCAGCGCCACCGACCACGTCGCGTCACCCGTGGTCTGCGCCTGCACGAAGGTGTCGAACTCCGGTAGGTCAGCAGCATCGCGCCGCACCGCCGCCGTGGTCCGGTCGACCGTCCAGCCGTAGCTCATACCGTTCGTGCGCACAGCGTAGGTCCGGCCGGCGTCCTTCACGAACCCGCTCGGCAGCGCCGCCGTGGCGGGCTGGAAGTTGATGCGCGTCACCGTTCCGGGGAGGATGCCTCCGGCTGCCGGCGTCTGGGCCATGTTGGCCAGCGTACCATCGGCTTCCGCCCCGTCGATCGCCGCTTGGCTGGCCGGCAGCGCCGACAGATCCAGCTCGACCACCGTTTGCGCGCCGGCTGGCAGGTACAGCGTGGTGCGGCCCTGCACGGTCTTCGCGATGCGACGACCCAAGGCGTCGTAGCGGTAGGTGGCAGGCCGGCCGAATCCGCTCACCGCCTGGGAAGGCGCGATCACCGCCGTCTGCAGCCGGTTCTCGCGGTCCCATGCCAGGGCGGTGCCCTGCTCGTCACGCGTCAGGTTGCCCTGGACATCGTACGCGAGGTCGACGGTGCCGACCTTGGTCACCTCGTGCACGGGCTTGTGCGTGCGCTCTTCCAGCACGCCATCACGCGTCGTCGAACGCCAGTCGCCCACCGGGCTCAGATCCCACGTCTGCGACTGCGCCGCAGCCGACCACGCCGTCAGGCGCTGCGCATCGTCATAGCCGAAGCTCTGGCCGGGGGCATATGCGTTCGTCTCGGCGGTCTTCACCCGTCGGGCGTCGTAGGTGTAGCCGAAGCTGGTGACCGCCGGCACAGCGATGGTCGCGACCTGGTCGCCGCCCGGGGTGTAGGTGCGGGTCTCCACCAGGTTATTCCCCGCCGTCGCGGTCAGCTGACGACCGGCGTCATCGTAGGTCCGGCTCTTGAGCACCATCGTCATCCCCTGCTTCACCGTCGACAACTCGGAGCGCGCGGTGTAGGTCCGCACCACCGAGGTGCCGGTGGGGTAGGTCAAACCGGTCAGGCGGCTGCTGTCATCGTAGGTGTACTGCACCGGATACATCGCCGGCTGCAGCGTCGAGCCCACCAGCTGACCCTGCGGCAGCGTCAGCTCCTCGCGGGTCAGCCGACCAGCGGGATCGTACTGCCGGGTCACGGTGGTGGCGTATTGACCGCTGATCGCGCTCAGCAGACGGCCGGCATGGTCGTAGGTGAACGCGTCATCGCCGGCTCCGCCCGGGTACGCCCGGGTGGTGAGCCGATCGTGGTTGTCGTAGGCGTAGGCGGTCTGCGTCGCCGCGCTGGTGAAGGACGGTGCGGCGCTGAACGCACCCGCCAGCGTACCGACGCTGCGGCTGGTCAAACGGCGCCAGCCGTCGTAGGCGTACACGCGCAGCGTGCGCCCCTGGCTCCCCTGCGGGAAAGCCTCGGCCACCAGCAGGTTGCGGGCATCGTACGCGTACTGCGTGCAGCCGGACACGTTGGTCAGGCCGCCATGGGCCGTGTTGTCAGCGTCCGAGATCGTCGTCAGGTTGCCTACGGCGTCGTAGGCAAAGGAGGTCTCGCCACCCACGCGGTCGGTGACCTGGATGCGGCGGTTGCGGCGGTCGTAGAACGAGAACTCGGTCTTGCCCAGCGCATCGGTCTCCTCGGTCCGGTTGCCGTCGAGGTCGTAGCGCCAGCTCCGGCTGTCCACCGCGTCGGTGCTCGTGCCGGTCCGCTGACTCAGAAAGCTGCGCGCCGTGTAGATGGCGTCCCAGCCGACCTGCTTGGGTGAGCGCTCCCCGACCTGGTTGCCAGCCGCGTCGTAGGACAGGGTGGTGATCTTGTTCAGCGCATCGATCAGCTGACGCACGCGGCCAACGCCATCGGCCCGGCTCCGGGTGGTGTGGTTCAAGGGCGAGGTCGTCGCGGTCTCCAGCAGGCTGGAGGACATGGCGTCATGGGTGGTGATGGTAGCGACTTGTCGGCCATCGTTCGCGACAACCACGATAGCGGCCACCGGCCGGCCAAGGCCGTCCATCAGCTGATAGCTGGTCTCGTTGGCAGGGTTGGTCACCGCCACGCCCGAGCCCGGCGCGCCGACGCCGAGACCCAGTTTGGCCAGGATGGTGGGCGACACCTGGACGTCGATGCCGGCGCCGTCGGTGAGATCCTGGTCGTAGGCCCAGATGGTTTGCTCGGCATGCTCCTGGGCGTTGCGCGCCACACGCGTGCGCGTGAGCGGGCGGTTCAGCGCGTCGTAGGTGAAGCGCGTGATCAGCGACTGCGCCGGATCCAGCTGGTTCCAGCGGAGCTCCTCGGTGCGGTTGCCGTTGCCGTCGTAGGTGAAGCGGGTCTCGTTGCCGAGCGGGTCGACGATGGTCTCCAGCCGGTCGCAGCAGCCGCCGTAGACCTGGCCGGTGGTCCGGCCGAGCGCGTCGGTGCGGTAACGCGGCTTCCGGGTGAGGGTGTATTCGATGGTGTCGACCAACGTCGCCTGCGACGTGCCCACCGCCTCGTACACCGCGATGGGCAGGTTGCGGCCGGAGTAGCGCGTTTCCGTGCGGAGGCCGCCGGGCGTCACCACCGCGGTGCGGTTGCCCGCCTCGTCGTACGCGTAGCGCGTCGGCGGCGTGGGGCCGTCGCCGTCCACGTCGTCGGCATCCTCCGACATCTCGACCAGGCGGCCGAGGCTATCGTAGGCATAGGCGGTCCGGATGCCGCGGCCGTCGATGCGCGCCACGGTCTGGTGGCCGTCGTCGTGGATGTCATCCTCGATGACGTAGGCCGGGTTGGCGACCACGGAGCGGGTCAAGGCCAGCAGATGGGTGTTGCGGCCGGCGGCGTCGCCGGGCGGCGACACGCTGTTGGGCACCAGTTCGCGCACCACGCGGGTGACGTCGTTGTCGCCGTCGAAGGCGAACCAGGTGCGCCGACCGTAGGGATCGACCGTGACGTAACGGCGGTTGAGCGTGTCGATCGGGCGACGCGTCTCGAGGATCTTCGGCGTGGTGACGCCATTGCTGGTGACCAGACGCGGGATGCGGCGCTCGGCCACGTCGCGGTGGCGGTGGTCGAGGATGATCGTGGTCTGCGCTCCGTCGCGATACTGTTCGATCGCGACGTCCGTGCCGGGCAGATAGGTGGTGGCGCCGGTGCGCACCACCGGCGTGCCGCCGGGGCCCGACACGGTCATGCCGGTGCGCCGGCCACGGGCGTCGTAGGCGTAGGCGGTCTCGCCGTTGTTGCGGTCGACCTGCCGGACCAGGAGGTTCGCGTCGGCTCCGCTGCCGTAGCAGCGCCACTCGTTGGTCGCATCGGCGAAGGTGGTCTTGTCCAGCCGGTTGCGCGCATCGTAGCGGTACGACACCCACGCCGCGGGGTTCGGCGGGGTCACCCGGGTCAGGAGACCGGCCGCGTTGTACGCGTAGCTGGTGACGGCACGCGGGCCGCCGACGGCATCCGGCGGCTCGGTCACGCTCAGCAGCAGGCCATCGGGATGGTAGGCGTAGTCGGTGCGGTGCTCGGGGGCGGGTGGAACACCCGCGGCGTCATAGGCGGGGTCGCGGCGCGGATCGCTGTGCGCCGTCCGGCGGCCCTGGGCGTCGTAGCTCCAGGTCTCGATCGTCACCGGGGTGCCGGCAACGGGCTGGACCGTTTCAGTCGCGATGTCCCACACCAGGCCGCGCCGCACGAACAGCCGGTTGCCCTGGGCGTCGAAGCCGCGCTGGGTGACCCGGCCGAGGCGGTCGATCTCCTGCACCACCTGCTGGCGATCGTTGTAGGTGAACGCTTCCCAGGTGCCGTCGGGATGGGTCAGATGGGTGATGTTGCCGGCGCCGTCGAAGACGGGCTGCTCCTGGCGGTTCCGGTCATCGCGGTGGGAGATCGGCTGGTTGCGGTAGAGCGAACGGTCCTGATCGCTGCGGTTGAAGCTGTTCTGCGCGTAGCCCGATTCCAGGCCGGCCGACACGCCGGCATAGCTCCACGGGGTCTCCGCTGTCCGGCTGATCGTCCACGAGCTGGCGTAGCGCGCAGCCAGGGTGATGGC
>JALHRW010000223.1 GCA_022841245.1 Planctomycetota bacterium | reverse complement strand
TATGACGGTGTTTGGGAGAGCATAGCTGCTGGCTGCTGGTTGCTGATTGCTGGCCGCTGGCCGCTGGCCGCTGGTCGCTGATTGCTGGCCGCCGGTCGCTGGTCGCTGGTCCGCAAGCGGGAGATGTGACTTCGGTTCGGCTCCTTGTTTCGCCTACCGTACCGCTCGTGCCCGGCGTCAAGGTGGACCGCGGTGCGCGGCCGGCTGATTGCCATCTTCAGTCATACGCTTGCGGACCAGCGGCCAGCGGCCAGCGGCCAGCGACCAGCGACCAGCGGCCAGCGGCGCCGTGGTCGGCTTCGGCGTCATGGTCGTGGCAGTGATCGTCGCCTTCATCGCCACCACCTGGGGCATGTACAATTTCGGCTCCCGCGGTGACGCCTGGGCGCAGGTGACGATGAGTATACTTGCGGGGTGAGGGGCCCAGGTGAAGACCGATGGCGACTGAAGCGGCGCGGCGGGCAGACAGTGAAACGTTTGGAACGTTCTCTGTGACTGCTTGACACTTCATGGTTGGAAGCGGATAAGGGCACTGCCTAACAATGTTAGGCGGCAGAAAAACATCCAATTATCTGTTAGCCACATCAAAGTAGGAATTTCATGGACTACACATATGAGACGGCTGTAAAATTGCTAAATCTGGTGGACTCACCTGATGGGGAAACAAAATTAGGTGACATCACTGATCTTTTTAGCCTGTTGTCTGAATCGACTCATGAAAATCGCGCCTTAGTTGGCATTGATATTTATAAGTACAGTTCATTGCCTTATCCAAAACAGCCATTGGTGCCGTTTTTGTTTGAACTGCTTTACAAGGAGGCCAACAAGAACTGCAAGGAGAATGAAAAATGGCTGTTTTCATACATGAAAAACGATTTTAGCGATTGGTTTGTCTCTACCGGAGATGGAGGGTTTCAGTTATTCACAAGTCCATTGCATGCACTTGTCTTTATTGCCTATTTCGAGGCGAATCTGAGGTGTTATAATGCTGGGATATTTTATCCTAAACTTAAGAAGGAAATCGGCCATATATCACTTCGTTACTCCATCACCTACGATAAAATTACAAAATATGGCGGAAACATATTCGGACCAGCTATAATCAACAACGCTAGAATACTGTCACGCGATAAGCTTAATCGACTGCTAATTGACGGTAAAACGTACGATTGGTTTATGACAAATTTAAATGGAATAGAAACTATACCAATTCTAAATCTACATGACATCGCCGCCTGTTCAAGATTTTCCTCATACAGCAAAAAACCGATATCAGGGACATTGATTAGCACTGACGAATGTAATATCACTCATATTTCAGCTAGTCGCTTGGACGATTTAATGGTAAAAACGCAATGTGTAACAGTGTATAATATATATTTACAGGTTAAGCTGCAGGTTTCTCACTCAAGAAAGGCACTTGGATTTGACAAGATAGTGGTCCCGATAGGAAGTCCAAATGCTACTGGCATTGAAGGATCTGGCTAACAAGTCGGTGCAGACGGAGCCCGTGACGTGTTCGTTCCAGGCGCGTTCCGGTCAAGAATTCGCGGCGGAATAGGGTGATGTGGTGGGAAACCATGGTTGTCCCCGCCGCTCAGTTCTTGACGCCCTACTCCCCAGTTTTCCAATCACCATCCATGATATCTCTCCAATCCACGCCAGTCGGCCACGGGCCCGCTGACCTTTGTCGTTGGGCAGCAGGGCTAAGCCATGAATAAAGATTATACCCCCATCCTAGTACTCGATCAGAATGCCGTCAGTAATCCAGATTACCTGAATAATTTAACCGAAAGATTCATGCTTGCCATAACTGATGAATTCCTGGCAGAGGCCATGAAGGGCAATCCTGGGGCTGGATTAAGAGAGACGTCCAAAAAACTGAAGAAGTACGTCCCTAATATTTACAAGATTAAGTCAATCAGATCTATAATGGATTGGGAACTGAAAAATGGGAACTTTGATATTCAAGACATTATAGACTATGAGGCCACTGATCTTTTGAGAAGGACCTTGCTTTCAGGTGAACATGGATTCCCCGCCGATGCCGAAAGGAATAATACACTTGATGAAGGATTTAATTACGACGAGCACTTTAGACTGCATTCTCCACTGGTCGATGAATTTAGAAGGCTGCTGGTGCAATACAAAAAGAAGAAGTCAGTAGATGACGAAGGGATCATCAAGGACGAACTGCGAAAGTTCATTACCAAGTCCACATGGCTTATTTTTGAAGACGGAATACGGAAGAAAAGCGAGGCCATTGATCGACTCACATTTGAGTCGGTAACATTTACTTATCTATTGGCTTTCACATATGTCTCGATTGAGAGGGCCTTGAATGGCGGAACTATACCTGGCAGGAAGAAATTGGTCAATGACAATATAGATACATGCTATTTGGCATACGCCCTTTGTCTAAATGGGATCGCCACAAATGAAGAAAGGGTCATTGATAGGTATAAAAACATAAATAAGATTCAGGAGGAAATCATTGCAATAGCGGACACCATCTGCCCAATGGATGGACTGCTCGATGTTCTTAGAGTTGCCCGACAAGGCGGCGCATCCGAGCTGCTGAAGCGGTCGGCTGGCCTTTGACGTTGGGCTACAACCTGTGCCGACAGTGAACCCATGCCATTAGTAAATAATCAGTTCATTCAATCCGTATCGATTGACACATCAGGCGCTGATATGGGTAGTTACCCGTTCAATGTTCCGGCCGTAAAGCATTGTTCGAATATCGTGCTGAACAAGAAAATAACATTTCTTATTGGCGACAATGGAATGGGAAAGTCCACACTGATCGAATCACTCGCGGTATATTTCGGGCTAAATCCAGAGGGCGGCAGTAGAAATATCCGCTACAAAACGCGCGATTCGCATTCGGATTTGAAGAAGCATCTCCATATCATCGGGTTCGGCAGGCCAACGCATGGGTATTATCTGCGCGCGGAATCATTTTATACGTTGGCGAACTTCATCGATGACGACAACGAACGGGATGATAATTGGGGACCGTCCATTCGCGGCGGTTGGTTGGGCAAGTCAATGCATAGCCGATCCCATGGCGAATCATTTTGGGATATCATAGAGACGCAGTTCAGGCCAAATGGGATATACATTCTGGATGAACCGGAATCGGCACTATCATTCACCAGGCTGATTGCGCTCATATATACGATGAGCTCACTGGCGGAGCAAGGATGCCAGTTTGTTGTTTCCACGCACTCTCCCATTTTATTGGGCTGTCCCAATTCCGAGATTTTTGACATAACCAGCTTGGGCATCCATCGCGTTTCCTTTGCAGACTGCAGATTAACGTCGATGTATAAGCGATTTATAGCCAACCCGCAAAAGTTTCTAGATGACGGAAAGGTCTGAACCGCCCGCATGTTGTCATGCCTGGCCATTAAGGTTACGTTGCCATTTAGGACATTTCTTAACTGATCGCTTACGACTCATACAAGAGCCGCTGTCAGTTCAGGCACATTGTCCTGCCAACGCTTGCGGACCAGCAGCCAGCGGCCAGCGGCCAGCGGCCAGCGGCCAGTAGCCAGCGACCAGCGACCAGCGACCAGCGACCAATCAATCTCCCGCACCGAGCAGCATCACGCGACCAGCTCCAGCAATCCGCCCCGACCCGACGTCGCAGCTCGGCCTCCCGGTTCTTGATCCTGCGCCGTTGCGCCAGTACCCTGGTCGTCAAACCCCTGGAAACCTCCAGGGAAACCAAAGGATGCTCGTGGCGAAATCCGGCAAACTCACCGATAAGCAGACCGACGGTCTGCTCCAGTCGCTGAAAGACCGTTTCGACAGGAATATGCCCAGGCATAGTGGCCTGCCATGGCCCAAGATCGAATCGCGACTTGTCGTCAAGCCAGAGAACCTGTGGTCTCTGTATGAAATGGACCGGACGGGCGGGGAACCAGATGTCATCGGCTACGACAAGAGTGCTGACGTATACCTGTTCTGTGATTGTTCCGCCGAAAGTCCGGCAGGCAGGAGAAGCGTGTGCTATGATCAGGCGGCCTTGGATTCCAGAAAGGAGAACAAGCCGAAGCACAGCGCGATCGCCATGTCCGAGGACATGGGTATTGAGCTGTTGACCGAGGAGGAATACAGGAGTCTGCAAAAACTTGGTGTCTTCGATACTAAAACGTCCAGTTGGGTGAGAACCCCATCCGACATCCGGCATCTCGGCGGCGCGATATTCTGTGATCGCCGTTATGGCAAGGTGTTCACATACCATAATGGCGCGGATTCCTATTTTGCGGCCCGCGGATTCCGTGGGATTTTGAAAGTCTGAATCCGTCGTCCACGGACCTGTTCCGTTGAGCCACTCAGGAGATCGGAAACCATGCCTCGCTACCTTATTTCATTCGATGACGGCTCGATGGATCATATTTCCGAGAAGGACTTGCCAGCTGTAGGCGAAGAAGCGCGTCGGGTGGTGCGAGAGGCAAAGGCCGCAGGAGTCTGGATCTTCGGCGGCGGAATTCAGCGCCAACAATCGACCCTGGTTGCGCCAGATGGCTCCATCGCGGCCGGACCTGTGCCGGAAACGAAGCCGGTCATCGGTGGTTTTTCGATCATCGAGGTTCCTTCGCGTGAGGATGCGCTGATATGGGCGGCAAGATTCGCCCGTAGCTGCCGGTGCACGCAGGAGGTTCGCGAGATCATGTTCGATCCGGAATCCAGATAGCATTGATCGTCGAGGGCGATCAATGCCTGTCCTGAGGAGAGAATCAGATTCGCTGGCATATGGCCGTCCCGGGTTCTCGATCCTAGACTCCGTCTCGTGCTGGTCGCTGGTTGCTGGTTGCTGGTTGCTGGTCGCTGGTCTCTGGTCTCTTGTCGCTAGTCGCTGGTCACTGGTCTCGGCACAGACGCCTCATCCACAGAGCCGGTGCCAATTCAGGCGCAGATTCCTGCCGACGCTTGCGGACCAGCGGCCAGCGGCCAGCGGCCAGCGACCAGCGGCCAGCGACCAGCGACCAGCAACCAGCAACCAGCGACCAGCGACCAGCGACCAGCGACCAGCAACCAGCAACCAGCCATTCTCCTTCACACCGCCATCCTCGTCTTCACCCCCGCCACTTGGTCAATTCCACCTGCTCCATACCTTGCTCCACATCCCCATGGATCGTCAGCCGGCCATCCCCCCCATCGTCTATGCCGTTATGGCCGGCGATCTGGAACTGGTAAAGAAACGCATTTCCCTGGGTTGCGACGTCAACCATGTGGACAAGGCGCGATCAACGGCGCTATCCCAGGCCGTGGCCCGGAACCGGCTGGATATGGTGCAGCTGCTGATGGCGCATGGCGCGGACGTCAATCTGCCCGATGCCGACGGCAAAACAGCGCTGAGCTACATCAGAACCTACGACATGGTCCAGTATTTCGGCTTGGGCGTCCGGGACGAGTACACCTGGATCGTCGATCGGCACTTCGCAGAGCTCAACCGGGAGAAGAACACGAAGGCTCGATGGGATCGGCTGCCAAAGGATTTCGGACCGGCGCAGTACGACCAGCGATCTGGGCCATATGATGAGACGGCAACCCAGGTCCTGCTGGCAGTCGGACGGCGCGGACCCGGCGGTTGGTCCGGGGAAGAATACGACATCGACACCATAGCCTGCATCGGCTTCGCCTGCGATGGCATGGTCCATGATCGCGAATTGCTGGTGCTGTCTCCGCGTGTCGCCACGCAACGCATAGAGGTCGAACCGCATGCCATCTACCTGGCGCGGGCGATCTTCAATGCCGGCAAGAGCCGGTGTGGCCTGGTGGGAGGTCTCAGCAGGGCGCAATCCGACGCGCTGACTGCACTGATCGCCTACAGGAACCGGGACGTCGAGGTGACGATCGATGGCGTCGGGCACTTCGCCCTGAACCGGGATCTCGAGGTGTTCGAGGGCAGCGTCGACCTCTGGAACCGGCCATGCGAGCTGTGGATCGACAGCACATCCGACGCGATCCCGGACGATCTGGCCGCCCTGGCCTCGCGCATCATGCGCGATCAGCAGCCGCTGCTCGACGGCATCGGGCGCATGCTGCGGACGGAGTGCCATGACCTACATCGGGAATGGAGCGACGAGAATGAAGCGCTGGACGCCACGCGCTTCGCCGAGCTCGCCTTCCCGCACATCCTGCAGATCCGCACTTCCGGAGTCGTCAAGTTCCTCTGCGGCGGGCCGTTCGAATATGGTGGTCATGGCATGGCCATCGTGCTCGCTGCAGATGGAACGTGGTCTGCCGACATGTCCGGATGAGCACCACTGCAACCCTGGCAGTCGCCACGTTCGGCATGCTGCTGTTCTTTGTTCTGGGTTTCCGGGCGGCCGCATGGAACAGGACCGTCGGCCATGTCGTACTGACCGCATTCGGGTGCATCCTCGCGCTGAAGATCTACTTCGGTTATCGGGCCGACCACGAAATCGCACTCCTGGGGTACGACTGGTACATCCTGCATAACGGTGCCGTCCTCTATGCCTGCGTGTGCGGCTTGCTGGGATGTGCACTGGCGATGGTGCGCAACACCAGAGACAAGCGGGCGATTGCAGTTCTCTCGTTGGCTGTGGCTGCGCACGGCGTGTACATGTGCGCGGGGCACGAACTGCACGAATCGATTGGGAAAGCACATGTCGCGGACAGCCGGCACCACCTGAAACAGTCATCGCCATACAGTTGCGGTGCTGCCGTGTGTGTGGTGGCGGCCTCCTATCTGGGACAGGTGGTCACCGAAGCAGAGATGATGGATCGGTGTCTGACCAATCGGCGGGGCACATCGCTACTGAACATCTACCGGGGGATGTTGCTGACGACAGACAGGTCGACGTATCGACTTGAAGTCAAGCCGTTGGGCTATCCTGACATCGTGCAGCAAGGCAGGGTTTCGCTCGCCATATCTGGCAATCACGCGGTGTGCCTGGTGGGCATGGGAACCCATGTCGTGGTACATGACACGAATACGGATGGTCCGGAGGAATGGGATCAGGAGGACGTTGAGGACCGGTGCGACCGGGTATGCGTGACGATCAGTAGGATGTAGGCGTCGGAGACTGAGCGCGTCATGGCGTCGGCTGCGGGCTAGCCGCTGGTCACTGGTCTCGGCACATAGGACTCATGCGCCGAGCCGGTATCAGTTCAGGCGCAATGTCCTGCCAACGCTTGCGGGCCAGCGGCCAGCGACCAGCGACCAGCGACCAGCGGCCAGCGGCCAGCGACCAGCGACCAGCGACCAGCGGCCAGCGGCCAGCGACCAGCGGCCAGCGACCAGCGACCAGCGACCAGCGGCCAGCGGCCAGCGACCAGCGACCAGCGACCAGGCTGAGACTGCGCGTTCCCTTCCGGTTTCCTTCTTCACCCCAGCTTCCATGCCGGGCTCGGCGTCAAGGCTGCCCTCGCTGCGCTCGGCGCTGCGCGGCCTTGACGCCTGCGCGCGGCATGGGTCTGGGGTTCGAAAGGAAACCTCGCATGGCTCGCTATCCCAATCTCCTCCTCTGGAAACACGCTCGCGAACTCGTCCGACGCGTCTCGCGCGGGTGCG
>JALHRW010000222.1 GCA_022841245.1 Planctomycetota bacterium | reverse complement strand
CGCTCGCCACCGTCCTGCCGCTGCGGCTCGCCGCAGAAGGCGCGGCGCAGCGCATCACCGCCACCGTGCTGGTGCCGGACGGGGCGCCGGCCGATCTGGCGGTGGCGGTCGCCGCGGTCGATCACCACGACCGCTGGTACGAGCCGCTGCGCCGGCACGCGCTGCGTCCGGGCATCAACCGCCTCGACCTGGCCATCGACCGCCGTGCCGCGCTGGCGGCCGCGCCCGGCAACGGCGCGTGGAACGAGAACGCGCTGGCCCAGTTCGAGCGCTCCGCCCTGGTCTTCACCAGCGCCTCGCCCGCGCCGCTGCAGCTGATGGTCGGCGAGGTGCAGGTGCGACCGCAAGCGGACGCCGAGGCATGCCGCACGCCGCGCCTGCTCGCCCTGGCCAGCGCAGCGGGCGGACGCACCGGCGAGCGCTGGAGCCTGACCCTGCGGCCCGATCCGTTCCCGGCCAACCCTTTCGATCCCGAGGACTTCCGCCTCGACCTGCTGGTCACCACGCCGGAAGGGACGCAGCTGCAGCTGCCCGGTTTCTACGTCGAGGACATGGTGGCGGGCGACCGCGGCGACCGCGAGGAGCTGCACGTGCTCGGCAGCGGACGCTTCGAGGTGCGCTACCGCCCGCGCACGCCCGGCCAGCACCGCCTGACCCTGCAGGCCTCCTGGCGCGACGGCGGCCGGGTCGCCTGCGCCCTGCCGCCACTGTCGGTGGCCGGCACGGCGTGGGACGGCTACGTCCGCGTCGACCAGCAGGATCCGCGATTCTTCACCGTCGACGGCCGCTTCTACTGGCCGTCGGGCCCGAATCTGCGCTCGGTGTGGGACCTGCGTTCGCGCGGCCGTATGCGCACCCGGCTGACCGCGGACCGCGGCACTCTCGCCTATCTCGCCTACCTGCGCCGCTTCGCCGCCGCCGGCGCCAACGCCTGCGAGATCTGGATGAGCGCGTGGAATCTGGCGCTGGAATGGCGGCGCGACTGGCCCGGCTACGACGGCGTGGGCCGCTACAACCAGGAGAACGCCTGGCGCCTCGACCGCATCCTCGACGTGGCCTGGGCCGAGGGCATGCGCGTCAACCTGGTGATCAACAACCACGGCCAGGCCTCCGACTCCTGCGACGCCGAATGGGCCAACAACCCCTACAACCGCCTGGCCGGCGGACGGCTCGACGCGGCGGCCGAGATGTTCAACGATCCGTGGGCGAAGCTCGGACAGGATAAGCTGCGCCGCTACCTCATCGGCCGCTACGCCGACCATCCGGGCGTGCTCGGCTGGAAGCTGTGGACCGAGATCAATCTGACCAACGGCCGCCATTTCCTGAAGCCGTGGCACGCCCAGGCGGTGCCGCGCTGGCGCGCCGAGGATCCCTACGGCCATCCGGTCGCCACGCATTGGAGCAGCGACTATCGCGTCCCCGACCACGCCACCGCTCGCCTGCTCGACTACGTGTGCATCGATGCCTACCACGGCGATGGCGGTGACGATCCCTACCGCCTGGTCCACCGCCTGCTGCGCGACAGCACCCTGGCCGCCGACCGCGGCCTGGCGGTGCTGGGGCGGCCGATCCTGGTCACCGAATACGGCGGCAGCCCCGGCGGCACGCGTACCGACGCGCTGATGCAGGTCGAACACGCCTGCGGCGCCTGGGTCGCCTTCGTCAGCGGTCACGCCGGAGCGCCGATGCTGTGGTGGTTCGAGTGGATCGACCAGGGCGGCCGTTTCGCCCCATACGGCGCGATCGGTCGCTTCATCGCTGGCGAGGAATTGCGCGGCGACGGCAGGCCGGTCATCGTGCGCGCCATGGCCGCCGGCCGCCTGTGGTCTGCGGCCTGGCGCACGCGCAACCGCCTGTTCGGCTATGCCATCGACGAGCGCTGGGCCGCGGACGGCACCACCGCCAGGCAGGTGAACGCGCAGATCGCGCTCGACGACGTGTTTGTGGCGGGGCAATTGCTGTGCGAGTGGTGGGATCCCGAACTCGGCGTGGTGGTGTCCCGGCAGACCATCGCCCACCCTGGCGGAACACTGCAGCTGACGCCGCCGGGCTTCACCCGGCATCTGGCGTGGAAGATCCTGGTGCAGCCGTGAACGCGCTGGCGCTGCTGTTGCTGCCGTGCGCCCTGGCCGCCGCCGAATTGGCCGAGCTCACCGCCTGGCCGGCGCTGATCCACGCCGACGAGCGACACAGCGTCGCCATTCGTCTGCACGCAGCGGAGGCCGGCAGCGCCGTGGTCACATGGGATGGCGCCGCGGGTGGGGCTTTCCCAGTGCCGGCCGGAGCCAGCGACGGGCTGCTGGTGCTGCCGTCCGGGTCCGGCCTGCATGTGGGCGAAGCCCGGCTGTGCGGGCAGGCCGGTCAGCTCACCATCCGTCTCGCCCCGGCCGCGGAGCCCTGGCCGATCGCCGGGCTGCGCGACGGCCTGCCGGTCGACGCTGACGGCGTGCCGGTGGTGCTGGTCGAGCGGCGCCGTTCGGTCAACGACCTGCGCCGCGAACGGCTCGCCCCCCGCGCCCTGCCGCGTCCGACCGGCCGACCCATCCTGGTTGGCGATCCGCTCGGCGAGGCCTGGAGCGGACTCGACGCCGAGCTGCGCCCGGCGATGGATGCGCGCTATCCGCAGCACGCGGCGCTGGCCGCCCTGGTCGCCATCGCCCAGCCGCGCAGCATCGTGTGGTGCCCGGGCAATGGCGCGCTGTACGCCCGCACCTGGTCCGGCGAAGGCCGGCTGTGCAGCGCGCTGTCCGCCCGCCTCGCTGCCCTGGGCATCCGGCCGCAGCTGGTCCTCGCGCTGCCGCCGGCCCCGGTCGCCGCGTCGTGGAGCGAGGACGACGCGCGCCGCCGACGGGAACTGGCCGCCGACGCACGCACCGCCGGCTGGAAGCTGCTCGACCTCGCCGCCGCCGCTGGCGACCCGCTGACCGCCAACCGCCTCGCCATCGGCCTGTACACCGAGAACCCGGTGGGGGCCGCGCTCGAGTGCGTACGCACGGCACTGCGTGAAGAGCTGGCGCGGTAGCGACGCCGGTCGCAAACTGACGACGCGACCAGCGACCAGCGACCAGCGGCCAGCGGCCAGCGACCAGCGACCAGCGACCAGTCAACGCGGGCTCAGCCGCGCTGCGTCATCGTCGCGCCGTGCTCAAGGAAGGTCGACTCGGCTGCAGTCAGCGTCACCGCGAGGCCGGCGCACGAGCTGGCGGTCTCGGCGATGGTGCGCGGTCCGATCAGCGGGAAGGTGGCGAAGGGCTGGTGCAGCACCCAGGCCAAGGCGATGTGGATCGGCAACACGCCCTTGGCGGCGGCCAGCTGCTTAGCGCGGGCCAGGCGAGCGAAGTTGTCCTCGCCGTACCAGCAGCGCACTAGCTCGGCGTCGCCGGTGAAGGCGGGATCGCCGCGCAGGAAGAAGCCACGCGCCTGCGACGACCACGGCAGCAGGGCGATCCCTGCATCAGCCAGCGTCTGCCGGCTGGCGGCATCGAAGGCGGAGAAGCAGCCCTTCCACACCGGTTCGACCATGCGCGCCAGCGACAGCTGGTTGGACAGGGCGGTGAAGCCGCGCCGGTCTTTCGCCTTGGCGTAGGCGTTGGCGGCGAGCACGCGCTCGCGACTCCAGTTCGAGCCGCCGAAGGCGCGCACGCGGCCGGCGCGCACCTCGGCGTCGAGCGCATCGACGAACTCGCCGACCGGGACGTCGGGGTTGTCGCGGTGCATCAGGTAGATGTCGGCGTAGCTGGTGCGTAAACGCTCCAGCGACACCGTCAGCTGCGTGGCGATGCGGTCGGGGAAGCACTCGGGCGTGTGTACGCCCTTGGCCAGGACGACGCACTGCTCGCGCACGCCGCGCCGCTCCATCCACAGGCCGAGGTTCTGCTCCATGGCGCCGCCGCCGTAGCCGTAGGCGGTGTCGAAGGCGTTGCCACCGCGTTCGAAGAAGTCGTCCCACACCGCCGCGCCGTGGCGGAACTCCCTCTGGTTGTCGCAGCCGAAGACCAGGCGTGAGACCGGCTTGTCGAGCCCGGCGACGCGGCCGTAGAGCATGGCCGGACGGCAGGCCGAGATCGGCAGCACGCGCAGCGTCCCGCCGCGCGCCGGCTCGCTCAGTTCGGGGCGCTCGGCCGGGTAGGTCAGGCCGATGGCCTCGCGCCAGCGGTCGAGGGTGCGCATCTGGCCGAGCGAGTCATCCCACGTCATCTGCGGCACCTGGCCCTGCGCGGCGTGCACCGCCACCAGATCGATCTCGCAGGCGTAGGCGTCGACCGCATCGCCGACGGGTTCGACGCGCGGCTCCTTGCCGTTGACGCGGATCTCGATGCGCGCCGTCGCCTTGGGGTGGTGGGTCCACGGGTGGTCGAGGTGGATGCTACCCTCGGTGCCGACGATGGTGGCGTCGTTCTCGCGGTTCAGGCGCACGCCGGTCGCGACCTCGGCGACGATGCCGTTGGCGAAGCGCAGCACGGCCGAAGCGTGCTCGTCGATGCCGGTGGCGCCGAGATGGCCGGCTCCGCTCACCGACACGGGCTCAGCCACACCGCAGCCGAGGGCCGCGCCGGCGATGAGCCGGGCGAAGCTGACCGGGTATCCGCCGACATCGAGGATGCCGCCGCCGCCCAGCGCGGCGTCCATCAGCCGGCTGGTGGGCTCGCCGCCGCAGCGGAAGCCGAACGAGGTGCGGATGACGCGCACCTCGCCGATGATGCCGCTCCGGATCAACTCGACCATCCGCGCAGTCTGCGGATGGCAGCGGTACATGTAGGCCTCCATGAGCAGGACGCCGTGCTCCTTCGCCGCCTGCACCATCGCTTCGGCCTGCCAGGCGTTGAGCGCGATCGGCTTCTCGCACAGCACGTGCTTACCGGCCTCGCAGGCGGCGACGGCCCAGCGCGGGTGCAACGGATGCGGCGTGGCGATGTAGACCGCGTCGACCAGCGGGTCGGCGAGCAGGGCCTCGTAGGAGCCGTGCGCCGTCGGGATGGTGAACTCGGCAGCGAAGGCCTTGGCCTTGTCGGCGCCGCGGCTGGCGACGGCGGCGAGCCGGCCGTGCTTGGCCTTGGCCATCGCGCGAGCGAACTTCTTGGCGATGTTGCCGGCGCCGAGGATGCCCCAGCGTAGGGTCTGGATGTCCGTCATGGTCGTCTCCTGTGGGTCGTTGACACAGATTTCACCAATGGCGATGGGGACGACATGTCAAAATTGGGCGATGGCATGTTGCGGTTGGGCGCTGGCTACTGGCCGCTGGCTTCGGCAAGGGCAGCGAATCCGTAGGCCCGCGTATCGGTAGGGACGCCGTACCTTCCACGCTTGCGAGCCAGCGACCAGCGACCAGTGACCAGCGGCCAGCGACCAGCGACCAGCGGCCAGCGGCCAGCGGCCAGCGGCCAGTGACCAGCGGCCAGCGGCCAACGACCAGCAACCAGCAACCAGCAACCAGCGACCAGCCACTAATGCCGCTTCCGATACGCCTCCGGCGATTCCCCCACCAGCCGCTTGAACTGGGCCGAGAAGGCGAACGGATTGGGATAGCCGAGCTCGTCGGCGATCACCGCCAGCGGCTGCGTGCCGCCCACCAGCAAGCGACGGGCGCGGTCGATGCGGCGGCGGATGCGATAGGCGGCCGGCGCCACGCCGGTGGCGTCGCGGAAGACCTTGCGGAAGCGCTCGTAGCTCAGCCCCAGCTCAGCGGCCAGCCGCGCCAGATCGCAGCGCGAATCGTCGGCCAAGCGGCGGCAGGCCTCGTCGACCAGGCGTCGCCGCGGCGCATCACCGCGACCGTCCTCGCGCGACAGCAGATCGACGAGCAGATCGGCGATGCGGTTCATCAGCCGGGGCAGCTCGCTTTCACCGGCGCGGGTCAGCTCTTCGCGCAGCGCGTCGAGGTCGTCGAGCAGGGCGAGATCGACGCCGGGCTCGCTCACCGGGCGACGCGGATCGATCGCGCCGATCTGCATCAGCGCGGTGGCCATGGCGTCGGGCAGGTGGAAGAAGGCCTCCGCCCAGTGCGAGGCGGGTTCGATGGTGGTGCCATGCGGGCGGTCGTGGAAGCGGTGGAACAGCGAGCCGGGGCGCAGGACATGCACGCGCCGCTGCTCGTCGATGTAGGTGCCGCTGCCGCGCAGCAGCCATACCGCTGAGTAGTGCGGAACGCGGCCCCACGGGAAGTCGACCGAGCGACCTGATTTGACCAGGAAGCCGACGCCGATGCGCACGCCCTGGCCGGCACCGCTGGTACGGTAGGCGCTGGCGTTGCGCAGCAGGCGCAGCGGCGCGGCGGGTGACGGCATCGCCTCAGTCCGCCGCCTTGGCGAGGAAGGCGTGGTGCACGGCGTGGACCATGCCGCAGGCCGACGGATCGGCGAACAGCGCCGCGCGCGGCACCAGCACGGTGGCGATGTCCTCGCTCGCCTCCTGCGCGTCGCCACCGGGAAGCGCCTCGACGCGGCAGCGGAAGCCATGCGCCCGTGCGCTCGACCGCGCCGGCTCGGCGTAGAGCACGCCGAGCGGCTCCGGCGCACCGATGGCGCGGAAGCCGGTTTCCTCGGCCAGTTCGCGCACCGCGCAGGCGGCGGGATCCTCGCCAGGTTCCAGATTGCCGGCCGGCAGTTCGCGCGCGATGCGGTCGCAGCCGCGGCGGTACTGCTCGACCAGCACCACCTGGTCGTCAGGCGTGATCGCCACCACGCAGACCCACGACGGCGCGTCGATGCGCCAGAACGGGTCGAGCACGTGGCCGCGGCCGGTCTCCAACCGCTCGCGGTGCAGGCTGAACCACGGCGAGGCGACGACGGATTCGGTGGAGAGCAGGCGCCAGGTGCGGGGCATGGCGTCAGGATGGATGGCGGCGTGTGCAGGCCAGTGACCAGCGGCCAGTGAGCAGCGGCCAGCGACCAGCGACCAGCGACCAGCGACCAGCCGGCTACTCGTCCCAGCGCAATTGCCCGACCCACGATTCCAGTAGCGGTCGGTTGGGCGAGAAGTGCGGGTTGCGCAGGATGCTGGGCGTGAGCCGCGACAGCGTGCGCGAGGCGAAGTCGCGCACCACCCCGGCCTTTTCCAGACGATCGCGGTGCTTGCGGAAGGTCTGGCGGTCGAACAGCTGGTCATCGAGCTGCAGGCCGACGAACCAGCGGTAGAGCAGGTTGTATTCCAGCTCCTCCATCAGGCGGCGTTCGCTGGGGATGCCGTACAGCGCCGACAGCAGCAGGGCGCGCAGGATCTCCTCGGGAGCAGCGGCCAGCTCCTTGCCAGCCGGGTAGACCGCATCGATGCGGTGGCGCATGTCGGCGATCGCGCCGGCGGTGGCCTCGCGCACCTTGCGCAACGGGTGCGATTTGGGCACACGGTCCTCGGACTGGACCATGGCGAAGAGAGACGATTGCCGGGCGTCGGCGTTGCGCATCGCGGCATAGTCGGACTGGCGAGCCGGTCGCAACCGTTGCTGGTCGCTGGTCGCTGGTCGCTGGCCGCTGGTCGCTGGTCGCTGGTCGCTGGTCGCTGGTCGCTGGTCGCTGGCCGCTGGCCGCTGGTCGCTGGTCGCTGGCCGCTGGCCGCTGGCCGCTGGTCGCTGGTCGCTGGCCGCTGGCCGCTGGCCGCTGGCCGC
>JALHRW010000221.1 GCA_022841245.1 Planctomycetota bacterium | reverse complement strand
TGATCGGCGCGGTGTGCGCCCTCGCCGCCGCGCCGCACGCCGCGGTCGCCGTGCTGGCGGTGGCCCAGGACTGGTACCGTTCCGTGCTGCCCAGCGGCCTGACCGTCACCCATCTGCGCGACGCGCTGGTCCATCCCCAGGTCGTCTCGTCGATCCTGCAGTCGCTGAAATACAGCGCCCTGGCCACCACGCTCGCCCTCGTCCTCGGCACCTACGTCGCCTGGGCGACGGTGCGCTGGCGGCCGCGCGGCTGGCAGGCCCTCGACCTGCTGGCGATGCTGCCCCTGGCCATTCCCGGCATCATCCTGGCCTTCGGCTACCGCGCCCTGCCCGCCATTCCCGGCTTCGGTTGGCTCAACCCGGTGGTTGAGCCGACGATGCTCATCGCCCTGGCCTACGGCGTGCGTCGCCTGCCCTATGTGGTGCGCGCGGCGGCGGCCGGCTACGAGCAGACGCCGGTCGCGCTGGAGGAGGCCGCGGCGATCAGCGGCGCCGGCGCGTTCATGCGCCTGCGCCGCATCGTCCTGCCGCTGCTCGCCGCCTCGCTGGCGGCCGGCGCCATCCTCGCCTTCTCGTTCAGCATGCTGGAAGTTGCCGACTCGCTGATCCTGGCCGAGCGGCGCGAGCACTGGCCGATCACCAAGGTGATGTTCGGCCTGACCGACATCCTCGGCAACGGCCCGGCCATCGCCTGCGCCTTCGCCACCTGGGCAATGCTGTTCCTGGCCGCGGCGTTCGCCGCCGCGCAAACACTCAGCGGCCGGCGGCTGGGTTCGGCGATGCGGGCGTGACCTGAAGGACTAGGTCGGCGGCCGCGCCAGGAATGCAGCAGGGCGTGGTACAGCGGTATGCCCAACGCGAGGTTGAAGGGGAAGGTCACGCCGAGCGCGCTGGCCAGGCAGAGTCCGAGATCAGCACTAGCCCAGGGCTTCGCGGTCGGCAACCCAGCCCACCGCCATGCCGCCCAGCAACAGGACGATCGATTTGCCGGCCAGGACGCGAGCAATGGCCGGCAGCAAGGTAGGCAGCGGCGGTGAGAAAGGTGACGGCCGAGGTCGAGCCGTAGTACGCCGCCAACGCAGCGGCATCGACCCGCCCCAATCCGATGAGCCGGTTCCAGGCCTCCACCATGTCGGCATCGCTACGCAGGATCCGCTGGCCCCTCCATCGTCGCCGACCAGGTGTGCTCGCAGTACGCGGTCACCGTTGTCGGCAGACAGGCGGGCGAGACCGAGCGTTACATGCTGGTGACGCATCAGAACCAGCCACTAGCGGAACTCGACGCCAAGGCACCGACAACACGGGTACTCCCGGACGGCCCAAGCCCCCTCCAACTCTGAGCCAGCCTCACGCTGCCGTCCGCCGCGGCGGGACGAGCAGGCTGGCAGCCACCGACACGGCGAGGATGCCGCAGATGATGCCCAACGACCAGGTGATGGGGAACTTGCCCTTGGCATCGAGCAGTTGGTTGAAGCCTGGCACGATCTCGCCGAGCATCTTCAGACCGACGAAGACCAGGATCAGCGACAGGCCGTACTTGAGCAGATGGAAGCGGTCCATCACGCTAGCGAGCAGGAAGTACATCGCCCGCAGGCCGAGGATGGCGCAGATGTTCGAGGTGAAAACCACAAGCGGTTCGTTGGTGATGGCGAAGATCGCCGGCACGCTATCGATCGAGAAAATGATGTCGGAGACCTCGACCAGGACGAGGACGAGCAGCAGCGGCGTGGCCATGAGCAGCCCGTCCCGGCGGACGAAGAAGCACTGCCCCTCCATCGTCGGCGTGATCGGCAGCAGCCGACGCAGCAGCCGCACCACCGGGTTGCGCTCGGGTTCCAGCTTGTGGTCGCCGACTACGGCCATCTTGATGCCGGTAAGGATGAGGAAGCCACCGGCCAGCCAGACGATCCACTGGTATTGCAGGAGCACGGCACCGAGGGCGATGAACACCGCGCGGAAGACGATCGCCCCGAGGATACCGTAGAAGAGAATGCGATGCTGGTATTGCGCCGGTACGGCGAAATAGCTGAAGATCATCGCCCAGACGAAGACGTTGTCGACCGCCAGGGCCTTCTCGACGATATAGCCGGCAAGGTACTCCATGCCGATGCGATCGGCCGCCGTAGCCGGGGTTTCGCCAAGCCGGGCCAGGGTCGCGATGCGCTCCGGGTCGTCGAGGGCGTACCCGGCATACCACCACAGCACAGCGCCCACGCTCAGGCCGAGAACAACCCACACTCCGCTCCACACAGCAGCCTCGCGGAGCGAGACCTCGTGCGCCTGCTTGTGGAAAACGCCGAGATCGAGGGCGAGGATGACCAGGACCAGCAGGGTGAATATGCCGTAAACCCACCAGTAGTCGGCGAAGGGGAAGAGTACGATGGCGTCCATTCAGCGGTCCCTGCTGCCGCCGATGAATCCCGCCTGCCAGGCCCAGTAGAGCAACCACAGCACCGAGGTGGCGGCGGCAGCGACGTAGGTCAGGCCGGCGGCGGTGAGGACGCGATCGACATGCGTCGCATCCTCGTCCCGGCCGATGACGCCGTATTCGACCAGCAGGACGCGGGCGCGGGCCGAGGCATCGAACTCCACCGGCAAGGTCACCAGGGTGAAGGCCGCAGCCAGACCGAACAGGCCAAGGCCGACCGCAGCCAGCCACCAAGCCAGGCCTGGGGCGGCGTGCTGCTGCACGGCGCCCAGGACGATGCCGCCGATGACCAGCCAGGGGCCGAGCATCGAGCCCAGATTCGCCGCCGGCACCAGCAGGCTGCGCAACCACATTGGCGTATAGCCCTGGGCGTGCTGGATGGCGTGGCCCGCCTCATGCGCGGCGATGCCGACAGCTGCGGCGTCGCGCCCATGGAAGACGTCATGGCTGAGGGCGAGGGTGCGGGTCATCGGGTTGTAGTGATCACTCAGCACGCCCGCGTGCTCCTCGATGCGCAGGTCGTCGAGGCCGGTGCGGCGCAGGATGAGCGCCGCGGCCTCGGCACCGGTCATCCCACCACGGCTGGGAACCTTGCGGGCCTGGGAGACCCGGTAGCGGACCAGGCCGGCCGCTGCCAGCGATAGCAGCATGGTGACACCGGCGATGACGAGATAGAGAAGATCGAACATGTGGCTCCTTTGGTGGTTGTCAGCAGCTATCCGCCATCACGTGTCAGCGGTGATCGTGCCGGAACGAAGCCAAGCGCCGCAGGCGTCCCGCAAGGCGAGCCAGGACGCTGGCGATGCCCTGCTCTGGCGAACTTGCCGCTCCTTCGACCAGCAGTTCTCCACCCTGCGCCAGACGTAGACGGGCCAGGCAGGAAATACCCAAGCCGCCACGTGGTCCATTGACGTCCTCGACACGGATCGCGACACCTTGTACTTGGCCGCCGAAGCGGGCGAAGGCGAAAGCGGCACGGCGCTGGGAGAATTCCAGCAGCTTCGGCCGATCTGGCAGGTTGCGGGTTGAAAGGTCGATGTTCATGGCTGTCTCCTGCGACCAACCTATCGCTGGGGGCGTGATCCTCTCTTCGGAAGCGGCATGATCTTGATTCGGAAAAACCGATTGATCATAATCCAGACGATGGCTCTTCCACATCCTGTACCAGGCGCAGGATGGGAAACATGCCCAGCCTGCCCGAACTCAACTACCACCATCTCCGCAGCTTCTGGGCGGTGGCCCGGGAAGGATCGATCATCCGGGCTTGCACCTTGCTGAAGGTGTCGCCATCGACCATCAGCGAACAGCTGCGCAGCCTGGCCGAAGCCATGCGCACTGACCTGTTCGTCCGTCAGGGACGCCACATCCGCGTTACCGATGCCGGACGGATGGTGATGGACTACGCTGATGAGATATTTTCCCTGGGCCGGGAACTGCATCAGACCCTGGCCAACCACGCCACGACGCGCCCCGTCCCGATGGCCATCGGCATCAGCGACGCCGTCTCGAAGCTCATCGCCTGCCGGTTGGTGGCCTCGGCCGTACGCTTGCCCGATCCGGTGCAGGTCACCATCTACGAGGATTGCCACGAGGCGCTGCTGCAGCGCTTGTCGACCCACATGCTCGACATGGTGGTGTCCGATGCTCCGCTGGATGCGCACCTGCGTATCCGTGCCTTCACCCACCCGCTCGGTTCCTGTCCTCTGGCCGTCTTCGGAGCACCATCCCTGGCCAAGCTCGCACGCGGTTTTCCCCGCTCGCTGCATGGCGCTCCACTGCTTGCGGGGCTACCCACATCTCCACAGCGTCGAGCGTGGGATGCCTGGTGTGCCGACCAGGGCCTGCAACCGCGGGTTGTCGCCCAGGTGCAGGACAGCGCACTGCTGAAAACCATGGGTCAAGCCGGCCTGGGCGTGTTCGTCGCTCCCGAGGCCATCGCCGAGGATCTGTGCAGCACCTACGGAGTCCGCGTCATCGGTCGTCTACCCAACCTGCTCGTCCACCACTACGCCATCACCCTGGAACGCCGGATCACCAACCCGGCCCTGGTTGCCATCACCTCGCTTGGTCGCGATCTCTTTGCACAGGCGGCTGAACCAAACCGACCGAAACGTCACTCTGGCCCTGGCCGAGCGAAGTCCTAAGCGAGTGCGCCTCCGCTATGGGTGGTCATAATCCGTATACCTGGCTGCGTTCCGGACCTACGATGAACTGGGTTTCACCGGTCCCAGGGTGATCGAGCCCTCGGCGACTGCCGCGAGCAACGCCTCCAGTTCGCAGCGGCAAGACTGGCAGGCAGTGCAGGCGCCGGAGGCACGGCGCACGTCGTCGAGTTCGCGCACCCCCTGCTCGGCCATCGCGCGCAGGACCCGCTTCTGGGTTACGCCGGTGCAGTAGCAGTGGTAGATCGTCGGTGTGCTCACCGCGGCAACGCTAGCGGAGGAGTCGCAGCCTGGAGCGGGAAACGCCGAACCCTGTGATGGGTATCGGATATGCGGATATCACGGTCCAGGTGTCGCGAACCACGCCGGGTCGAGCTGCGGATCGTCTTGAAACGAGCTGATCACCAGGCGATGGCGGTTGTCGCTGGTGTCGATGAGCAGCAGACGCTTCGGACGTCCGGCGACATCGATGGTCAGGACGATGCTGACGATCTCGCGTGCCAGAGCCGGATCGCTGGGAGTCAGGCGCAGCTCCCGCTCAGCGTCAACCGCCACCAGTTCCACCGTGTAATCCCGACGCAACTGGGCCAGGTCGAGGCGCAGGCAGGCGAACATGCGGGCAAGGAAGTCATTTGCCGCCGGTCGCCGCTTGTTCACCGGCTTCTCGTCGACCCCAGCCACGGACACCTCCCAGGTGGTATGCCCATCGCTGACGAAGCGGCTGCGCGGGCCATCTGGATCCGTGGGGTCGGTCTCCACGACATCGTAGCGGCCATCGAGGGCGACGGCGAAGCGGTCACGCTTGGGCTCGCTCGGTCCATCCGGATCGCCCACGTGTTCCACCGTGCGCAGTCCCTCGCCGGCAACCACCCGGACGGCGGCGCGGGCGGCGGCCAGCTCGGTCAGGCCGGCCTCACCGACGAGTGGTTCGCCGGCGTACAGCAGGCTGACCAGCAGGAGCGCTTGAACTCGCAGCATGGGGTCGATGCTCGGCGCCGTCGTCCGACCGCAAGGAGGTCCTGTGCTCAGCTGCCTGGTCGTGCTCGCCCCCGGGGCCGAGGAGATCGAATACATCACGGTCTGCGACGTGCTGGTCCGCGCCGGGGTGCAGGTGGTGGCGGCGAGCGCTGGCGAGACCCCGGTGGTGCGCGGCAGCCGCGGCATCCCGCTGGCAGCGCACACCATGCTCGATCTGGTCAAAAGCCAGGCCTTCGACGCCATCTACCTGCCCGGCGGGGTCAAGTCGGCCGAGCACCACCGCGACGACGCCCGCACCCAGGATCTGGCCGAGTCCCAGCTGCGCGCCGGCCGGCTGCTGGCGGCGGTGTGCGCCGCGCCGATCGCCCTGGTGCCGCGCCGGCTATGCGCCGGTCGCCGGGTCACCAGCCATCCCGGCTCGCGCGCCGTGGTCGAACCCGTGGCCGCGGCCTGGCTCGACCAGCCGGTGGTCGAAGACGGTTCCCTGGTGACCTCCCAGGCCGCCGGCACCACCATGGCTCTGGCCCTCGCCCTCGCCCGCCGCCTGGCGGGAGCAGAGGTGGCAGTCAGAGTCGCCCGCGACATGATCATCCCCGACGCCGTGGCGGTCCACGCCTCGGCCTAGCAGCATAAGCAGGAGCCGTCCATGCGTCTCGCCGCCCTCTTCGTCCTCTGCACCGCCCTGGCCTGGTCCGGGGAATCCGCTGCCGTCACTGAATTCAAGAAGGTGATGGCGGACGATGATGGCACGGCCAAGAAACAGGCCATTGCCGCCCTGGTATCGAAGGATGCCGGGACCGACGATGAGATCCTGCCCCTGCTGGTCGGCGCAGTCGCCGACCGCCAGGGCAATGAACCTGCGATCCGCGCGCTGCGCGCCCGCACCGGCCTGAACCCACCGGCCCGCGAGGGCGCAAGCAGCTATCCCGGCTACCCCACCGGCGACACCGCAGCCGACTGGCAGGCCTGGCTGACCGCCCGCACCCGCGACGTCGAGATGAAGAAGAAGCTCGACAAGATCGACAAGAAGCTCGATCCGGTCGTGGTCGACAAGCCGGTGGAAGCAGAGCCGGAAGCAGCCCCGATCGCCCCGCCTCCGCGCATCCCCACCGACGACCTCGGCAAGATCGACCGCATCATCTACAAGAGCAGCCGCACGCTGACCGCCTTCGTCCGCTCGAAGCGGCTCGACGGTGACGGCAATCTGGTCTCGGTGCGCGTCGTCCACCGCGATGGCGCTGGCGAGGAGGTCATCGATGCCTCGGTGATCGCGCGCATCGAAGAAGACATCGAATAGCCACCCGTTGGATCTCAGATGAAGGCCTTCTACCCCGGTTCTTTCGATCCCCCGCACCTCGGTCATCTCGACGTCATCAAGCGCGCTGCCAAGGTCTGCGACGTGCTGGTGGTCGGGGTCGGCGGCAATCCCGAAAAGAAACCTTTCCTGCCGGCGATGACCCGTTGCGAAATCCTGCGCGCCGAGTGCGGCAGCCTGCGCAACGTCGAGGTGGTGCAGTACACCGGCGCCACCGTGCACTGGGCCAAGGCCAACGGCGTGCAGACGCTGGTGCGCGGCCTGCGCTCGGCCGCCGATCTCGACGCCGAGGCACCGATGGCCTCGGTCCACCGCGCCAACGGCTTCGAGACACTGTTCCTGCTCTGCGATCCCGCCCTGGCCCACGTCAGCTCGCGCATCATCCGTCAGGTCATGGCCGCCGGACTCAGCACCGAGGGTCTGATCCCCGGCCGCGTGCACGACGCCATCCGCCGCTGGACCGCGCCTTGAAGCGCGGCCCGGCCCTCGATCTCGACCTGCACCGCGACAAGCGGCTGGGCTTTCCCGAGGTGGTCTACGCCGCCGGCAAGACCGAGGTGGAATGCACCGTCGCCGCCGAGCGCCTGGTCGCAGCCCATGGGCGCGTGCTGGTCACCCGCTGCCGCCCTGAGCAGCTCGTCGCCCTGCGTATCGCCCTGCCGCGCGGCCGGGCGCATGCCCGTTCCGGCTGCTTCACCGTCGGCATGCCGGCCGCCAGCCTGCCGCGCATTGCCGTGGTCGCGGCCGGGACCAGCGACGAGCCCGTCGCCGAAGAGGCCGGGCTGACCGCG
>JALHRW010000220.1 GCA_022841245.1 Planctomycetota bacterium | reverse complement strand
GCTGGCGCTACCCTCTGGTAGCTCCGGCGCGAGCCTGCCCTTTTGGCGCATTGCCCCATGGTCGAGCTGGCGCTCGACCCTCCCAGCTATCTCCTAATCACCACCGCCGTTGGCGCGCGGCCGGGGTGCGCGATCAGCTGGTACAGCTCCTCGGCGTCCTGGTTCTGCATGCGGATGCAGCCGTTGCTCGCCTGGACCTTCATCTGGGCGTCGGCGCCGGTGTAGCCATGGATGCCGATGCCGCTGGCGCCGAGCAGCTTGGCGTCGAAGGGCAGCCAGATCGGGCCGAGGATGTTCTCGGGATCGCCGTACTGGTAGACGACCTTCTTCGACGGGTGGGTCCACTGCGGATGCCACACACGGTTGGTCAACTCGGTGGTGCCAGCCGGAGTCGGCGACTCGGCGGCGCCGTGCGTGATCTCGTAGCGCTTTGCGAAAGCCCCGCCGATGAACAGGTCGAGGGTGAAGTCGGAGAGGTCGATGTCGATGCGGTAGCCGCCGGCCTCCTTGACCTTCACCACCTTGATCGCCTCACCGGAACGCAGCTCCGACGAGTTCGGCTCCTTGCCGCGCAGGCGGTTGAGCAGCTCCTGGCTCATGCCGTATTCCTTCGAGATCCCGTCCGGGCTCTGTCCGGGGTCGACGGTGTGGATGCCCATCAGCCCGCTGTCGTCGCTGGTCCACTTCGCCTTGCTGAAGAACAACGCCTGGCCCAGCGGATTCAGCCGGTCGCGCAGCAGGGCGGCTTCGGCGTCATGGTTGCCGGGGAGGTCGTACATCGCCTGCAGCACCTGGCTGTACAGACGGGCCATGCGCGGCGCGCTGGCGGCATGCGGCGCATCGGCGCCGGCCTGCGACCACAGCGCCTCGGCCTGGTCGAGGGCCTGCTTGGCTGCCGCAGGCAGCGGGGCGGCCGGCGTGGCGACGGTGTCGGTCGGGCCGAAAGGATCGTCGGTGGCAGCCCCGCGGTGGGACCACCAGTACCAGCCACCGACTGCAGCTGCGGCCAGGACGAGCAGGATGAGGAACTTGCGCATCGCGGGACTGTGGCGGCAGCGCCCGCTCCTGCAATACGGTTGGCTGGGCCGCTCCGCCCACTAATGTCCCGCTTTCCCCGTCTTCCGCCGGAGCCGTCACGATGTCCCTGATCAGCCGTCCCGTCCCCGCCCTGCTCATCCTCGCCGCCAGCCTGGCTGCCGGAGAGGCTCCAGCTGAGGCGCCGCGCGGTGGCACGACGCTGGGTGGCGAAGGCCTGTCGTCGTTCAGCGAGTTCGGTCCGGGCAAGTCCTCGGTCGGAGCTGCCCGTCAGGTCATCGTCCAGGGTCAGCTCGATCTGGATGTGCTGCAGCGCGGCAACTACACCGATTCCGACAGCGACCTCTCCGACCACCGCGGCTATGGCACCATGCGCGCCGAGCTCGGGCTCAAGGTCAAGCTCGACGAACGCGCCTCGGTGATGATCGGCTTCGGCTACCGGGCCGACCTCGGCGACTACGGCAAGACCAACCAGGCACCCGGCCGTCCGACGCCAGGAGTGAACGACTCGCAGATCGACTCCGACCAGGCCCAGGTCGTGCTCAAGGATGCCTACGTCAACCTCAAGGAGTTCCTCGGTTTCGAGGAGCTGGGCGTGATCGGCGGGCGCATGCCGGTGAGCTGGAACCTGACCGACGACCGCGGCGCGTTCATGTTCGACTCGCGCGCCAACGACCCGGCGATCGGCTCGTGGGACGGCGTCCGCGCCAGCTACAGCGGCTTCGAAGTCCTGGTGGTCAGCCCGTGGATCTACCGCCTGCCCGAGGCCTCGACCCTGTACGGCCTGACCCTCGACTGGAAGCCGGCCACCGCCAGCGGCGACAAGGTCTTCGTCACCGGCAGCGCGGTGGTGCAGAACGAGCCGGTGGTCGCCGGACTCACCTCGGCCGAAAGCCTGCTGACCTGGGGCGTCGGCCTCGACTGGCGCCTCGGCGAGACCGGACTGTGGATCGAAGGCGGATTCCAGCAGGGCGATGCCGGTGCGGACAAGGAGTTCGGCGGCTATGGCGCTGAAATCGGACTCGACTGGCAGTTCAGCCAGTACGGCAAGGGCCGCTTCCAGCTGATCGGCACCTACCTGACCGGCGACGATCCCAGCACGCCGGACGAGTTCGAGGGCTACGTCAACCAATGGGAGTCGATCGGCGACACCCTGATCGTCGAGAGCGAGAAGTATGGCGAGCTGTCGGATCTGGTGATCGGCAATCTCGGTTCGCTCAAGGTGCGCTGGGGCATCGGCTTCGACGAGCGCGACCGCGTGCGCATCGATCTGACCGGCGCGTACTACCGCCTCGGCGAGCCGGTGGTGGTCGGCGGCAGCACCGACTTCGGCACCGAGGTCGACGTCGCGCTGCGCTGGCAGTACACCTACAACGCCCAGATCCGCCTCTTCGCCGCCGGCCTCAAGCCGGGCGAGGGTCTGGCCGATGCGCAGGAACAGCACGCCACCGCGCTGGGGACGCCGCTGGATGCCAGCGACGACCTGATCTGGCTGGGCGGCGTGAACCTGAACGTATCGTTCTAGGGCTGTCCTCCGTCGCTTGCGCATCACGCACCCATGACGGACTTCACCCATCTCCACGTCCTCTCGCACTACTCGCTGCTGAAGGCGACGCCGAGCGTGCCGCGACTGCTCGAAGCCGTGGAGAAGGGCGGCATGGATGCGGTGGCGCTCACCGATGCCGGCAACCTGTTCGGCGCCTTCGAGCTGCAGACCGCAGCCAAGGATCTGAAGGAGAAGCACAAGAAGACCGCCGAGGAGCTGGCAGCAGCCGCGGCGGCCAAGCCCGACGACGTGACGCTGGCGGCGAGGGCGCAGGCGGCGGCGCACCAGCACGGCATCACCGCGCTGCTCGGCTGCCAGGTGGCAATCGCTCCGCTGGGCATGCGCGAGAAGTCGCGCGGCAACCTGCAGCTGGTGCTGATCGCGGCGAGCGAGAAGGGCTACTTCGATCTCGCTGAGCTGGTCTCGCTGGGCTGGAAGCAGGGCTTCTATTTCGAACCGCGCGTCGACATCGAGACCATCGCGCGCTTCTCCTCGGACCTCGTCTGCCTGACCGGGGCGGGCGACGACGGCTTCCTCAACAGCCACCTGCGCCGCGGTTCGACCGAGGAGGCGCGGCGGCAGCTCGGCCTGCTCAAGGACGTCTTCGCCGACCGCTTGTGGGTCGAACTGGCCGACCATTTGGTCGACGGGCCGGTCAGCCTGCGCCACGGCAACCTCCAGCTCGCGCGCGAGCTCTCGGTGCCGGTGGTGGCGACCAACTGGGTGCATTACCTGGGCGCCAAGGACGCCGACGTCCATGACGTCATGCTGGCGATCTCGGACGCGACCACGCTGTCGGATCCCAAGCGGCCGCACATGCCCTCGCGCGAGTACTGGCTGAAGTCGCCAGACGAGATGGCGGCGCTGTTCAGCGACCTGCCCGAGGCGGTCACCAACACCCGCGCCGTGGTCGAGCGCTGCGCCAAGGCGAAGATCCCCACCGGCACCTACCACCTGCCGACCTATCCGTGCAAGGCGGGGCAGAGCGAGGCCGAACTGCTGCGCGAGCTGTGCGAAACCGGGCTGAAGCAGCGCTACGCCACCATCACCGACGAGCATCGCACGCGCCTCGAATTCGAATTGAAGACGATCATCGAGATGGGCTTCCCGGCCTACTTCCTCATCGTCTCCGACTTCATCATGTGGGCGAAGCGCAATGACATCCCGGTCGGGCCGGGGCGCGGCTCGGCGGCCGGATCGCTGGTCGCCTACAGCCTCGGCATCACCGACATCTGCCCGCTGCGCTACGGCCTGCTCTTCGAGCGCTTCCTGAATCCGGGCCGCAAGTCGATGCCCGACATCGATATCGACTTCTGCCAGACGCGCCGTGAGGAGGTCCTCGACTACGTGCGCGGCAAGTACGGCGCCGAGGCGGTGACCAACATCATGACCCTCGGCACGATGAAGGCGCGCATGGCGATCAAGGACGTCGCCCGCGCCTACGAGTGGACGCCGGAGGAGTCGCAGGAGCTGGCCAACCTGGTGCCGAAGGATCCCAGCGGCAAGCACGACCTCTCGGTGTGCCTGGGCCGCAAGCCGCTCGACAAGGCGAGCAACACCTTCGGCACCGTCGATGTGATGCTGAAGCGCTACGACTCGGATCCGCGCACCAGGCAGGTGCTCGATGCCGCGCTGTCGCTGGAGAAGCTCGGACGCTCGCTCGGCGTGCACGCCTGCGGCGTGATCATCGCGCCGAAGCCGGTGCACCAGCTGGTGCCGGTGTGCGTGGTGAAGTCGAAGCCGTCGACCCAGTTCAACATGACCCAGGTCGAGAAGGCCGGCCTGCTGAAGATGGACTTCCTCGGCCTCAAGACGATGACGATCCTGAAGAAGTGCGTCGACATCGTGAAGGCGTCCGGCGGTCCGGCGATCGACCTGCTGACCATCCCGCTCGATGATCCGGCGACCTTCCGCATGCTCGGGACCGGCAGGACGCTCGGCATATTCCAGTGCGAATCGCCGGGCTTCCAGAACCTCATCGCCCGCCTGAAGCCCGACCGTTTCGAGGACATGATCGCGCTGGTGGCATTGTATCGCCCAGGGCCGCTCAAGGCGAACATGCACCTCGACTACTGCGATCGCAAGCAGGGCATCCAGAAGGTCGAGTACCCGCACCCGGTGCTGGAGGGCGTGCTCAAGGAGACCTACGGCCTCTACATCTACCAGGAGCAGGTGATGTCGATCAGCCGCGAGCTGTGCGGCTTCACCCCGGCCCAAGCCGACGACCTGCGCAAGGCGATGGGCAAGAAGGACAAGGCGGTCCTGTCCAAGCTGAAGGACAAGTTCATCGAAGGCGCCGACACGCTGAACCACTTCCCGCGCGAGAAGTGCGAGGAGATGTGGGACAAGATCCTCGGCTTCGCCGAATACTGCTTCAACAAATCGCACTCCGCCTGCTACGGCCTGATCGCCTACTGGACCGCCTGGTTCAAGGCCAACCACTACGCTGCGTTCATGACCGCGAACCTCATCTTCGAGATGGGCAACAAGGAGAAGATGACCGAGTTCGTCGAAGAGCTCCGCGGCCAGAACATCCCGGTGCTGCCGCCGGACGTCAACATGTCGGGCTGGGAGTTCACCCTGGTCAAGCGCGGCGAGGCGCAGGAGATCAGGTTCGGCTTCGGCGGCGTGAAGGGCATCGGCGAGGGCGCTGCGGATTCGCTGATCGCCACGCGCCTGAAGGGCGGGCCGTACGACTCGCTCTACAGCCTGTGCGAGCGCGTCGACACCCGCACGGTCAACAAGCGCGTGGTCGAGGCGCTGGTCAAGGTCGGCGCCTTCGACACCGTGCACGCCAACCGGCGCGCTCTCTTCGAGGCGATGGAGAAGGCCTTCGACCGCGGGCAGAAGCTGTCGAAATCCCGGAACGACAGCCAGCAGACGCTGTTCGCCTCGTTCGAGGCCGACACCAGCTACCGCGAGGCGGTGCAGGGCTACGCCGAGGTGCCGGACTGGTCGCTGGAGACGCGCCTCGGCTTCGAGAAGGCGCTGACCGGCTACTGGATCAGCGACCACCCGGTGCGCGCCTGGCGGCCGCAGCTCGGCGCCCACGCCACCGCCGACACCCGGCAGATGGCGACCACGCCGGACGGCTACAAGGTCGCGGTTCTCGCCGCCGTCACCGCCAAGCGCATGCTCAAGACGAAGACCGGCAACACCATGTGCATCCTCTCGCTCGAAGACGAGCGCGGCGCCTTCGAGGCGGTGCTGTTCGGCGGTGGCGGACGTGGTGGGCGAGGCGAGGCCAGCCCGTGCGAGCGCTTCGCCGCGCTGTGCGAGCCCGATACCGTGGGGTTGTTCGCCGGCACCATCGAGCGCCGCAACCGCGGTCCGGCCAAGGCTGCCGGCGGCGGTGAAGAAGAGGGCGACGAGCACGCCGCCACCGGTGGGGAAGACGACGAGGGCCACGGCATGGCCCATGCGGACGCCACCCCGGCCATCCCCGGCCTGGTGGTCAGCGAGGTGCTGCCGGCCTCGCGCGCCACCGAGCTGCTGGTGCGCTCGATCACGGTGGCGATCGACGCCACCGCCAGCTCGGTGGAGCAGCTGCGCGAGACCGAGAAGCTGCTCGCCGAGCACAGTGGCGACCGCGCCCGCGTCCATCTCAGCGTGCACACCGGCACCCAGGCGGTGTCGCTGGTTCCCGACGACAAGTGGCGCGTCCACCCCAGCGCCGCCCTGGTCGAGGGCCTGCGCCGGGTGTGGGGCGACGAGAACGTGATGCTGGAGCTGGCTTCGGCGGAACGCCTGCTGGCAGGATGACAGGACCGCGGGCTTCAGCCCGCGTCGAGACTCAAGTCGCGCTGCCCGCTTCCGATCCTGTGCCATGCAGATCCTCTCCAGCGATCTGTCCCTGTCCGGCAGCAGCGCGCGCCTGTTCCGCCAGGAACGCTCCGAGCGTCTGGAGATGTGGACAGGCGAGCGCCCGCAGCGCCAGCAGGCGGAACGACCACGTCAGTTCCTCATCTCAGCCGACAACGGCCTGACCAAGATGTTGGAGCAGGCGGCCAAGGCGAAGCAGACGGAAACGGCCAAAGAACAGCTCGATCCTGAACTAGAGAAGCTGTTGCTCATCCTCGAAAAGGTTTTTGGCGCCAAGGGGGCGCGAAAATTCGCGCTGAAGATGCAGGCGCTCCAGGTCGATCAGCAGCAGGCTGTCGCCGCGGTGCAGCAGCAGGCTGCGCAACCACAGCGCGTCGGCTGGGGCGTGGAGTACGAGTTGCACGAGCGCACGATCGAGACCCAGACGGCCAGCCTCAGCGCCGAGGCCGAACTGACGCTGGCTGACGGCAGCATGCTGGCCTTCCGCCTCGACTGGAGCCAGAGCAGCATCCGCATCGAGGAACGCAGTGTGCGCGTGGCCATGGGCGACGCCCAGCTCAAGGATCCGCTGGTTCTCGATCTCGACGGCGACGGCATCCGCTTCTCCGGCGAATTGGCGCGCATCGACCTTGATCGCGATGGAGCCAAGGAGGCGGTGGCCCGGCCGGTCGGCGCGGACCGCATCGTCGCCCTCGATGGCCGGCTGCTTGGAGCCGATAGCGGTCAGGCCTTCCGCGACCTCGCTGCGCTCGACGGCGATGGCAATGGCTGGATCGATGGCGGTGATGAGGCCTTCGGTCGGCTGCAGCTGTGGGACGGCCTGCGCTTCAGCAGCTTGTCTGGCGGAGGGGTGGCGGCGATCGCCACCGCCTCGGTCGCGCTGCCCTTCCAGCACCGTGGCGAGGATGGCAGCCTGCAGGCGGTCGGTCGGCGCGGCGGGGTATTCCTCGCTGACGACGGTCGCGCGGGCGCCGTCGCCCAGGTCGATCTGGTGGTGTAGAGCGTCGAGGTCGACGGGCGATCGTGCTAGCCCGCGACCAGTTCGCGGAACACCACTTCCAGCGGCACGCGGTCCTCGGCCAATTCACGTAAACCACCGTTGGCCTCGGCCAGGGCGACAAGTTCGGCGCGGCGCGAAGGATCGGAATCGACCGCGATCTGGGCGGGGGTGTCGCCATCGCCGACCTGGGCCCAGCCGGCGGCGGCCAGTGCGGCGCGCAGGGGGGCGGGATCGCCCGAGCGCAGCGAGACGCGGACGCGGGCGATGCGCGCGG
>JALHRW010000219.1 GCA_022841245.1 Planctomycetota bacterium | reverse complement strand
GCCGCTGGCCGCCAGCCAGTCACCATCCCGCACCGTGGCCAAACCCCTCCCCACCGCAGCCGAGTTCCTCACCGCCCTGTGCGAATCGCTCGGCGCGGGTTGGCGCGTGGTCGGCGATGGCCGCTTCCTCTGGGCGACGCGCAGCGACGCGGCGGAGCACGCCGAACTCACGCAACACGCGCATCATGCCCTTGTCCGCCTGGACCAGATGGGCCTCGACCCCGGTCGTGAGCCCATCGCCGCGGTGCTGCTTCCGGATGAGGCGTCGCAACTCGCCTACCACGGGCTGTTCGCCCGCCCCGACGATCCGCCCGAGCACACCATCATCGATGGCGGCTGCTGGCGCAGCTGGCCGGTCGGCCACCTCGCCATCCCGGTGCATGCCTGGGACGCCCTCGACGCCGCCTTCGCCCACGAGCTGGTGCATGCCGTGCTGTCCGCCGACGGCATCCCGCTGTGGCTGCAGGAGGGCATCGCCTGCGAGGTCGAGACGTGGATGGGCAATCGCCGCGATCCGTTCACCGACGAGCACGAATTCGCCGAGTGCCTGGCGCTGTGGCGTGGTGCCGATCCGGCCGCGCTGTGGAGCAGCGCCGCGTTCCGCGATCCCGCCACCTCGCGCCACGCCTATCTCATCGCCCAGGTCCTGGCCATGCGCTGGACCCGGGCGCGCGGCGGTATCGCCGACCTGCGCGCCACCGGCGGCTGGGCCGATGAGGACGCGGTGCTGCGCCGCCTCGCCGGCACCGACCGGGCGGGACTGCTCGCCGCGACCCTCGATCCGCCGGCGCCGCGCGGGCTGCTCCACCGGCTGTTCGCTGCGCTGTTCGTCGGCGGACGTTGAGGGGCGCCGGTCATCGGCTAGCGTGCAGCTGTGCGTAGCGCTCTGCTTCTGCTTGCCGCGGTACTCGTCGCAGCCGAGCCGCCGCCGGTGCCTGACCCCATCGGCCTGGGCGAACGCCTGGCCCTCATCGACCATTTGCGCGAGGTCTATGGCCTGAAGCCGGCCGCGGGCGTCTCGCTGGAGGAACTGCAGTCGCAGTACGCTGCAGCCTGGGCGGCACGGTCTGCTTCGAGCGACGATGACCCGGGGGTGGCAGAGCGCCGGCGGCGGCTGCGCGAACTCATCCGTGCCCGGCATGGAGCTGAGCCCGATCCGGCGCTCGACGAAACAGGCCTGCAGGAGCTTCTCCGCCGTCTGGACCGCGACCGGGCGCAACGCGACCAGGCTGCGATTGCGGCCAAGGATGCGGCGGAGCGGGCGGGTCCACGCAGCGTGGCGGTCGATGCGCCAGCCCCGACAGCGGCACCTGCCGTCCAGGCCACCTCATCCGCGCCAGCAGGCGCCACTGGCGCGCCCGCTGCCGGAATCCGGCCGCTGGCCTTCACCGCCAGCGGCGTGACCCAGTGCCTGGTCGCCACGGCTGGCGACCGCAGCGTCCTGCTCGTCACTTTCGGCACCGATCACAACGGAGCTTTCACCGGCATCCGCGAAGGTGTCTGGTCGATCCTATCGCAGGCGCCGGCGATCCGCCGGGGCGTGCTGTTGCTCGGCCACGGCTCAGGCAGCAGCATCGCCAGCGAATCGATCGCCCAGCATCTGGCCAGGAACAAGGTCTTCTACGAGACGATGGGCGGCACAGCGCCGGCTGCCCCGGTCCAGTGCCTGGTCTTCGCCGCCTGCGCTGGGGGCGGCCAAGGGCAGATGGGCGCCATGCGCGACGGGCTCGGCTACTATCCCACCTGGCGGGTCGCCACTGGCGACGACGCCGCGACCACGGGGCTCAACGTCTTGGCGGCATTGCAGGCCATCGCCGGCCGGCCGGCCAAGCCGTCGTGGCGCGGCATGTTCCGACTGCGCAGCGGCAGCACCGACGTGGTCAGCTTCGGCGACGTCGGCGAGGACGGCGATCGAGCTGACACCACCTTCTGGCGCATCGTCAAGGACGGGGCCGGATGGAAGGTGGAGGAGCAGCGCTGAGCTAGCGCGGCGGCCGGCCGGCCGCCAGCCGTTCCCATTCCAGCGCCGAGGTCTCCTCGAGCTGGCGTACTATCTTGCGCATGTGCCGCTCGGTCACCTCGTCGATCGGCACGTCTCCGGAGTCCTTTGCCGCACGAGTGCTGGCCAGGGCGGTATCAGCGGCGCGCAGGCGCAGCACCAGGATGCGCAGGATGGCGACCACCCACGGCGCCGAGCGCTCGACGGAATCCTCGATCAGCTGGTAGGGCAGCTCGATGCACGAGGTGTCCTCCATGGCGATGATGGTGGCCGAGCGCTTGCGGTGGTCGACCAGCGACATCTCGCCGAAGAGGTTGCCGGGGCCGAGGTCGCCGAGCAGCACATCGCCGCGCCGGCTGCGCTTGAGCACGCGCACCTTGCCGCGCTTGATGATGTACATGTTCGCGGCGTCGTCGTCCTCGCACATGATCACCTGGCCGGCGGCGAAGCGGCGGTCGCGCGGTACCGGGAACTGGCTCATGGCGTGGTCCCGGCCGCAGCGACGTCCATCTGGCGCAGGCGGCGGCTGAGGTCGCGCGCGAGATTCATGATCACCAGGGTGAAGGCGGGCAGATCCTCGCGCTGCAGCGCGAGGATGTCGCGCCGCGCCAGGGCGTAGAGCGTGCAGCGGGTCAGCGCGACGACGGTCGCCGAACGCGGGTTCATGTCGATCAGCTCCATCTCGCCGATGGTCTCGCCGGCGCCCAGGCGGGTGATCACGCGATCGCCGCGGCGCACCTCGACCTCGCCGCTGACCAGGCAGAAGAGCTGGTCGCCCTTCTCGCCCTCGCGCATGATCGCCGTTCCGGCTGCGACATCGCTGACGCTGATGCGCGCAACCAGGGTTTGCAGCTGGCTGTCGATCAGGCCGCCGAACAAACTGTAGCGGCGGAGCAGGTCGGGCGTGGGGACCATGCCCGATGCTATGGCACACCGCCCCTCGGCGCCAGCGACCAGCGACCAGCACCCAGCGACCAGCGACCAGCGGCCAGCGACCAGCAGCCAGCAGCCAGCGACCAGCGACCAGCGACCAGCGACCAGCGACCAGCGACCAGCGACCAGCCGCTCAGATGCCAGCGCGCGCCCGCTTGAGCGCCTCGCCGGTGGTCTGGTTCGTGACCGGCTTCCAGTCCTTCAGCGGCAGGAGCTGCTCGTGGATGGCGTCGAGGAACCAGGCGGCCTGCGGGTAGTAGTCGTTCTCCATCTCGGCGCAGGGGCTGATCCAATTGCGCGCGCCGATGACGATCGGCGGGGCATCGAGACGGCCGAAGCAGGCCTTGGTCAGGCCGCCGGCGACGGTGTGCATGAAGCTGCCCCGCTCGCAGGCGTCCGACGCGCAGATCACGCGGCCGGTCTTCTTCACCGACTGGACCAGGATGTCGTAGTCGAGCGGCACCGCCCAGCGCAGGTCGATGACCTCGGCCGAGACGCCCTGCTTGGCCAGCAGCTCGGCGGCCTCGAGCGCGCGGTAGAGCGTCGCGCCGAGGGTGATGATGGTGACGTCTTGGCCCACGCGCCGGATCGCCGGCTGGCCCTCGGGCACGGTGTAGAAGCCGGCCGGCACGTCCTTCTCGAACACCTCGGCCTGGGTGTAGAGGCGCTGGCTCTCGAAGAACACCACCGGATCGGTGCCGGAGAGGGCGCTGTGCAGGATGCCCTTGTGGTCGTAGGGCGTGGCCGGGAACGCGACCTTGAGGCCGGGGACGTGGGCGACCATCGCCACCCAGTCCTGGCTGTGCTGGGCGCCGTACTTGCTGCCGACCGAGATGCGCAGGGTCAGCGGCATGGTCAGCACGCCAGCGCTCATCGACTGCCACTTGGCCATCTGGTTGAACACCTCGTCGCCGGCGCGGCCGAGGAAGTCGCAGTACATCAGCTCGACCACGGCGCGGCCGCCCGCCAAGGCGTAACCGACGCCGGCGCCGACGATGGCGCCTTCGGAGATCGGGCTGTTGAACAGGCGGTGGTAGGGCAGGGCCTCGGTCAAACCGCGGTACGCGCCGAAGGCGCCGCCCCAGTCGCGGTTCTCCTCGCCCCAGGCCGCCATCGTCGGGTCGGTCCTGAAGTGGTGCAGCATCGCTTCGAAGATGCCGTCCGAGACGTTGTACTGCTTGGCCTTCGCCGGTGCCGGGTTCTGCCCGACCAGCGAACGCACCTTGCCGGCGATCTGCTTGATGCGCGGGTTGTTCTCGCTGACGTCGAGCAGCTCGGGCTTGGCGTCGCTCAGCTTCTCGACCGTGCGGTTCGAGAGCATCAGCTTGCCGATCTCCTCGGGCTGGATGCGCGGGCTCTTCACCGGGTCGATGGCCAGCGGCAGCACCGCCAGCATCAGCGCCTTGGCGCGGTCCTTCACGCCCTGGATGCCAGCGTCGTCGAGGATGCCGGCCTTCTTCAGCTGCTCGGCGTAGCCGTTGATCGAGTCGACCGCCTGCCATGCCTCGACCTCAGCCTTGTCGCGGTAGCTGGAGGCGTCGGACGGCGAGTGGCCGCTGTAGCGGTAGGTCAACGTGTCGAGCAGCACCGGGCCCTTGCCGCTGGCGAGCAGCGCCTTCTTGCGCCGCACCGCGTCGGCGACGGCCAGCGGGTTGTAGCCGTCGACGCGCTCGGAGTGCATGCCGTCGGGGTTGACCGCCAGACCGATGCGGGCGAGGACCTGGAAGCCCATCGTCTCGCCGACCGTCTGGCCGCCCATGCCGTACATGTTGTTCATGAAGTTGAAGATGATCGGCAGACCGCCGCGGCGGTGCTCGGGCCACAGCTTGGTCAGCTGATCCATCGAGGCGAAGTTGAGCGCCTCCCACACCGGGCCGCAGCCCATCGAGGCGTCGCCGATATTGGCCACGACGATGCCGGGCTTGCCGTTGACGCGCTTGAACAGCGAGGCGCCCATGGCGATGTCGGCGCTGCCGCCGACCAGGGCGTTGTTCGGATAGATGCCGAACGGGGTGAAGAAGGCGTGCATCGAGCCGCCGAGGCCCTTGTTGAAGCCGGGCACGCGGGCGAAGATCTCGGCGAGCGCGCCGTAGACCAGGAAGCGCGTGGCCAGCGCTTTGCCGCTGCCGGAGAAGCCGGGCTCGATGACCTTGAGGATCGCGCCGCTGTCGAAACCGCGCATGACTTTGTCGAGGTCGGCTTCCGAGAGCTTGCGGATCGCGCTCATGCCTTTGGCGAGGATCTCGCCGTGGCTGCGGTGGCTGCCGAAGATGTGGTCGTCGATGCCGAGTTCGAGAGCCTGGCCGACGGACGATGCCTCCTGGCCGATCGAGAGGTGGGCAGGGCCGGCGTGCTCGTACTTCACGCCCTCGTAGCTGCCCTCCATCTTGATCTTGTGCAGCATGGTCTCGAACTCGCGGATCAGGACCATGTCCTCGAGCACGCCGACCAGGGCCGTCTTGCCGTAGCGGTTCAGCTCGTCGCCGATCGGCGTGGCGTACTGGCACAGCGGGATGCGCGGCGAGTCGATGAAGCCCGAGGCGCGGGCAGTGGCGGGATCGATGAAGAGGTGCTTGGGCATGGGAGTCTCGGCTGGTAGAATTGGTTGGGTGGCTGCTGGTCGCTGGTCGCTGGTCGCTGGTCGCTGGTCGCTGGCCGCTGGCCGCTGGCCGCTGGTCCCTGGCCGCTGGTCGCTGGTCGCTGGTCGCTGGTCGTTGGCTCAGTGATGGAGAAGAGGGTAGATCGCGTCTTTCTGCGCCTCGCTGACCGTCGGATGCGGCCAGATCACCTCGGCGAGCTCGTCGATGCGCAATTCGGATTCGATGGCGATGGCCGCGCCGGCGATCATCTCGCCAGCGGCGCCGCCGGCGATGTGCACGCCCAGAACACGGCGGTCGGTCGCGTGGACGATGACCTTCACCAGGCCCTTGCCGTCGTTCTCGGCGATGAAGCGGCCGTTGGCCTGCAGCGGCCACTTGGCCACCGTCACCGGCACGCCTTCGGCCTTGGCCGCAGCCTCGGTGAGGCCGACGCCGGCGATCTCCGGGCTGCTGTAGACCACGCCGGGCACCGCCTTCCAGCGCATGCGGTCCTTGCGGCCGGCGAGGTTGTTGACCACCACCTCGGCCTGCCGGCTGGCGACGTGCGCCAGCATGATGCGCGAGCAGCAATCGCCCGCCGCCCACACCCCGGGGATGTTGGTGCGGCCCTGCTCGTCGACGCGGATGAGGCGCCGGTCGAGGTCGACGCCGACGGCTTCGAGTCCGAGGTTCTCGGTGTTGGGCGTGCGCCCGACCGAGCACAGCACGAGGTCGGCGGGGATGTGCACGGCATTGCCGCCGCCATCGACCGCGTGCACGCCGGCCGCGTCGACGCTCTGCACCTTGTAGCCGAGGCGGAAGGTGACGCCCTTGGCGCTCAGCTCCTCGCGCAGGATGCGCGCGCAGTCGGGATCGATGGCGCCGCCGATCTCGGGCATCAGCTCGATCACCTCGACCGTCACGCCGGCCTGGGCGAAGAAGCAGGCGAATTCGACGCCGATGACGCCGCCGCCGATCACCGCCAGCTTCTTCGGCAGCGCGCTCAGCGAGAGGATGCCCGACGAGTCGACCACGTTCGGTCCATCGAGGCCGGGGATCGGCGGCTTGGCCGGACGGCTGCCGCTGGCGATGAGCACGTTCTTCGCCTCGTAGACCGTCTCGCCGACCTGGACCTTGCCGGCGGCGATCAGCTTGGCGCTGCCGCTCACCACGGTGACGCCGAACTTGCGCATCAGGCCCTTGATGCCCTGGCGCAGCTGGCCCTGCACCTTGGCCTTGCGCTCCTGGACCTTGGCGAAGTCGAGGGCGACGTTCTCGGCTTTCACGCCGAAGGCAGCGCCATGCGTCGCCTGGTAGTAGAGCTTCGAGCACGCCAGCCAGGTCTTGGTCGGGATGCAGCCCCAGTTCAGGCACACGCCGCCGAGGTGCTCTTCGCGCTCGATCAGCAGGGTCTTGAGCTTGGCTTCGCCAGCGCGCTCGGCCGCGACGTAGCCGGCGGGACCGGCACCGATGACGATCAGGTCGTAGATGCCGCTCATGCTGCCACCACGAGGTCGATGGCTTCGATGGCCTTGACCAGCGCCTGCAGGAAGCGGGCGGCCGGGGCGCCGTCGAGGCCCTGGTGGTCGATGGTCAGCGAGAGCGCGATCGAGGGGACGAACTCGACGCCCTTCGGTCCGTCGTACGGGCGCAGGACGATGCCGCCGACGCCGAGGATGGCGACCTCGGGCACGTTCAGCACCGGGGTGAAGTGCTCGATGCCGAGGGCACCGAGGTTGGTGACGGTGAAGGTGCTGCCGGCGAGCTGCTCGGGCTTGGCCGCACCCTCCTGGCAGGCCTTGGCCAAAGCCTTCACCTCGCGGCCGATCTCGGCCACGCTCTTGCGGCCGGCGTCCTTGACCACCGGCACTATCAGGCCGCGCTCGGTGTCGACCGCGACGCCGAGGTGGATGTCGCTGAACTGGCGGATCTTGTCGCCGAGGAAGTGCGCGTTCACCGCCGGGAACTTCGGCAGCGTGCGCGACACGGCGAAGAGGATGAGGTCGTTGACCGAGGGTGCCGCCAGGCCGACCGATTCGCCGGCCGCCTTGTAGCGCGCGCGCAGGGCGTTCATCGCCGTGGCCTTGGCCGTGGTGTTGAGGGTCAGCTGCGCGGTGGTCGCGATCGACTGGCGCATGCGCTCGGCGATGATCTTGCGGATCGATTTGACCGGGATGTCGGTCATTGCCCCAGGGTCCGGGGTCCGGGGTCCGGGGTCCGGGGTCTTCACCGAACGGTCGGCGGCGGTGATGGTGCCGGCCAGGCCGGTGCCTGAGGCGGGCTGGGCGCCGCCGGCGGCGCGGGCGGCCGGGGTCATGCGCGGGGTGTTGGCGATGTCGCGCTCGATGACCA
>JALHRW010000218.1 GCA_022841245.1 Planctomycetota bacterium | reverse complement strand
TCCATGCAGCTCGCCGACGCCGCCTTCCCGGCCGGCGGGCTGGCGCACGCCGGCGGCATCGAGGCGGCGATCGCCGTCGGCCAGGCGCGCGGCCGCGACGGGATCCGCGAGTGGATCGGACGCAGCATCGACGCCGCCGGCGAACTAACGGTGCCGCTGTGCGCCGCCGGCTGGGATGATCCCGCGCGCTGGGCCGAACTCGACGCGCTGTGCGATGCCCTGCTCACCAGCCAGGTCGCCAACCGCGCCAGCCGCAGCACCGGGCAGTCGCTGCTCGCCGCTGCCGCCGGCGCCTTCGGCGACGAGCGCATCCGCAGTATGCGCGCGGCCGCCCTGCGCGAGCGTCGACCCGCGCACGTCGCGCCGGCCTTCGGCGTGGTCGGTCGCATGCTCGGCCTCGACCGCCTCGACACCCTGAGGCTGCATCTGCACGGCACGCTGCGTTCGCTGATCGGCGCCGGCGTACGCTTGAACGCCATCGGCCCGTTGGAAGGGCAGGCGCTGCAGCGCTCCCTCGCCGGCCGCGCCGAGGCGGCGGTGCAGCGCGGGATGGCCATGGCGCTCGATGATGCCGCCGCCATCGACCCGCTGCTCGACATCGTCCAGGGTTGCCAGGATCGCCTCTATTCACGCCTGTTCACGAGCTGAGCTCTTTGCCGGGGGAGGAGCTCGGCGTCTCCGCGACGGGGCGTACGACGCCAGTTTCCCGTCGCTGCGACGTTCGCCCCTCCCCCGACCCCCACCCAGCGGTCAGTGACCCCACTGTTACATATCGTCGGCAAAGGATACACCATGCACACCCATTCGCACGACCATCCGCACACCCACGAGCACCTCGATCACCCCGGCCACTACCACGACCGCGACGCGCCGCTGCCACGCGACTACGCCCATCGCGCCTTCACTGTCGGAATCGGCGGCCCGGTCGGCTCGGGCAAAACCGCGCTGATGCTGCAGTTGTGCCAGCGGCTGCGCACGACCATGTCGGTTGCCGCGGTGACCAACGATATCTTCACCCGCGAGGACGGCGAGTTCCTCATGCGGAACGACGCCCTGCCGCACGACCGCATCCGCGCGGTCGAGACCGGCGGCTGCCCGCACGCTGCGATCCGCGAAGATATCACCGCGAACCTCGTCGCGCTCGAGGAGCTGCACGCCCTGCACCATCCCGACATCCTCCTGATCGAGAGCGGCGGCGACAACCTGGCGGCGAACTACAGCCGCGAGCTGGCCGACTACATCATCTACGTCATCGACGTGGCCGGCGGCGACAAGGTGCCCCGGAAAGGCGGCCCCGGCATCACCCAGAGCGACCTGCTGGTGATCAACAAGACCGACCTCGCCCCCGCGGTCGGCGCCGATCTGACGGTCATGGACCGCGATGCGCGGAAGATGCGCGGCAGCGGCCCCACCGTCTTCGCCCAGGTCAAGCATGGCGAGGGCGTCGAGGCAATCGTCGGCCACATCACGCACGCCTGGCAGCATGCCGGTGGGATCACGCACCGGCATTTCAATTCAGGGGCTTCGCCGGCTTCGCCGCCGCGGCCCTGACGGGCTGGCCGTTATTGCCGGCATTGATCCCAGGCCCCGAGGGGTAATCCTCCGCCATGCTCACCAAGCCGGGATTCTTCGCCGCCCAGCAGCGCGAGATCGTCGGCCTGCAACATCTGAACTTCGCATGAGCGGAACCGCCAGTTTCCTGCGCCGCCGCCACTGGCTGCTTCCGGCCATCGGTGCCGCGAGCTGCCTGATCCTGCCGCTCACCGCCTTCCTCGTCGGCTGGGATCTGCGCCGCATCTCGATCACCGAACACGGGCCCAACACCCTGGCCAGCGCCATCCCGTGGATCCTCACGGCGATGGCCCTGGCCATCGGCCTGCTCGGCTTCGCCGTCATCCGCGAACTGCGCCGTCGCGAGGAGCGCGCCCAGCTGCTGGCCGAGCAGATGACCGCTGAACTGCGCACCGCCGAGGACGGGTTGCGCAAGGCCTTGTCCAGCGCGCAGGACGCGGCCAAGGCCAAGGATGAGTTCCTGGCGGTGATGAGCCACGAGCTGCGCACGCCGCTCAACGGCGTCATCGGCATGACCACCCTGCTGCTCGACAGCGATCTCGAGCCGCAGGCCCGCGACTTCGCTGAGACCGCACGCACCTGCGCCACCGGACTGCTCGAGGTGATCAACGACATCCTCGACTACTCCAAGCTGGAGGCGGGGCGCATCGAGCTGGAGGATACCCCGTTCGATCCACGCGATCTGGTCGAGGACGTCCTGCAAATCACCGCCGACCGGGCCCAGGCCAAGGGTCTGGAGCTGGTCGGCGAAGTCGACCCCCGCCTGGGCATGCGCCTGCGCGGCGACCCGTCGCGCCTGCGCCAGCTGCTGCTCAACCTGGTTGGAAACGCGGTCAAATTCACCGAGCGGGGATCGGTGGTGGTCAGCCTGCGCCTGCAGCGGGACAATCTCGAACGGCCCCTCGTGCGGTTATCCGTGGCCGACACCGGCATCGGCATCGAGCCGGCGATGATTCCGCAATTGTTCGCCCCCTTCACCCAGGCCGACGGCTCGATCAGCCGCCGCTTCGGCGGCACCGGTCTCGGCCTCGCCATCAGCAAGCGCTTGGCGGAGGCGATGGGCGGGACCATCGGTGCAACCAGCGTCCCCGGCGAGGGCAGCCTGTTCCACGCCGATGTGGTGCTGCTGCGCGAGGAGCCATCTGCCGCCTCGGCTCTGCCGCCCGAGCTGACCGGTCGCCTCGTCCTGGTGGTTGACGACCATGCCGGTGCTCGCGCCGCAGCAGCCGCCATCCTCGGTGAATGCGGCTGCGAGGTGGTCGGCGCCGCGACCTTGATCGACGGCCTGGCCGCCTTGGGCGAGCACCTGCCGGACTTCGCCGTGCTCGACGCGGCTGGGTCGGGGGACGACCCACGAGCCATTGCCGGGCAGCTACGCGCCGACCCGCGCCTGGCCGGAGTCCCGGTCGTGCTGCTGACCACCTTCGCCGCCCAGATCCGCCAGGACGTTCCGAACGCGTCCACGGCATCCAAGCCGGTCCGCCGGCGTCAGCTGCGCGAGGCCGCCCTGCGCGTGCTTGGTGGCAGACCGGGTTCGGGGACGCAGCGCATCCCGCGCCGCTTCAACGACCTGCCGGTGCTGGTGGCCGACCATCGCCTGGGCAATCTGCGCGTGCTCTGCGGGGTGCTCACCGATCTCGGCTGCCGGGTCGACCTGGCCAGCGACCTTGGCGAGGCGCTGACCGCCGAGCGCCACGGGCGACATGCCGCCCTCTTCCTTGCCAGCGACCTGCCGCCCGGTGGCGCCGCCGGCGCGGCGCGTGCCTTGCGCGCCGATGGCTGCGACGCCCTGCTCATCGCCACCGGCGGGGAGGGCTCCGCTCCCGAAGGATGCGCCGCCATCATCCCGTCTCCGCCACGCACCTCGGTGCTGGCCCGGCTGCTCGCCCCGGTCGCCGGGGCATGAGCGCTAGCGGGACTCCGCCCCAGCCCAAGGCTGATTATCGGCCTCTCCCCGCTAGAGCGCTGCCGCCGCTCGCTGAACGCTTCCTCGCCCACGGCCGCCTCGCGCTGGCGTTGTCGCCGAATACCCTGCGCGACTACCGCACCGCCCTGCAGCACCTGCAATCGGCGATGTCGGCGCGTGGCATCGCCGCGGTGGAGGATCTCGGCCCCGATGAGGTCGCCGCCTGCCTCGGCTGGCTGCGCGATGAGCGGTCGCTGGCCGCCGGATCGCTCGCCCTGTGCCTGGTCGCGTGGCGCATGTGGGCACGCTACCTGGTCGAGGAAGGCGCGCTGGTCCGCGACCGCCTGGCGCTGACCCCGTCGCCCAAGCTGTGGCGCTCGGTGCCGGAGGTGCTCAGCCCCGAAGAGGTCGACCGCCTGCTCGCCAATCCGCCTGACGGCGACCTCCGTCCGCGCGACAAGGCCGCCCTGGAGCTGCTCTACGCCCTCGGCGGCCGCGCCTCGGAGGTGATCGGCCTGGGCATGACCGACCTCAAGGAGGGCGGACGCCTCGCGCTGCTGCGCGGCAAAGGCTCGAAGGAGCGGCTGGTGCCGGTCGGCGAGCGCGCCCGCCGGGCGGTTGCTGCGTACCGCGATGGCCTGCGCAAGGAACTCGATCCGCGAGGCCGCCAGGAGCACCTGCTGCTCGGCGCCCGCGGCGGGCCGTGGAACCGTCAGGGCCTGTGGCTGGTGGTGCAGCAGGCGGCGGTGCTGGCCGGCATCACCAAGCCGGTGTGGCCGCACTTGCTGCGCCACAGCTTCGCCACCCACCTGCTGCACGGCGGCGCCGACCTGCGTGCGGTGCAGGCGCTGCTCGGGCACGCCAGCCTGACTACGACCGAACGCTACACCCATGTCGACGCGGCACGCCTGCGCGACATCCACCGCCGCTTCCACCCGCGGGCTTGAGGCCTACTTCTTCTTGAACCGCGCGGGGGCCGCCGCATCGGGCGCCGGCTGGGTGTCCGTCAGGCACATGCGGATGAAACCGGACTTGTCCAGGCCGCGTCCCAGACCTCCACCGACCTCGAGTCCGGCAGGGGAACCGCCCGGCAGGCTGGTCATGGCGTCCCAGCGCAGCCAGTGGTCGCGCGCGGGCCGCTCGCCGTTGGGATACATCCAGCTCCATGGCACGACCACCTCCCAGGTCAGCGCGGTGCCATCGCTGGCGGCACGGGCCTGGATCGAGGCACGCGTCGCATCCTCGGGCCTCGGGCTGGACACCACCTGGGTCCTGGCAGCGCCGCCCTGCCAGGACAGCGTGAGCTGCAGCGGGGGCGCATCCCAGTCAAACTCTCCGCGCATCGGCTCGATCGCGATCAACGTGGCAGCGGTCTGCGCCGGCGCACGCGGGATGCTGATGGCCATGAGCAGGGCGTCGTCACGCCACGCCACGCGGGCGCTCAGGCCGCGGCCGCCATCACCGGCGGACTGCTCCAACTCGGCCTGATCGCCCCACTCGTCGAGGCGTCCATCCAGCTCAAGCGGTTTGGCCATGCGCCAGACCGCTTCGTGCATCTCGGCCTGAGCACGGCCGGGCAACGGCTTGGCCGGGCCCGCCACCGGCACGATGGAGACCAGGCCGCGGGTGGTCGGGACCACCACGCCCCCGGCCGCAGTCTGCGGCAGGATCTGGCCAACCATGGTCAGGCCCAGGGTCGATTCGACCTCGACCTTGCCGGCCTTGGGATCGATGATCAGGGAGCGCAGCAGGCCGTCCTTGTCGCTGGCGAAGGAGATCGCCTTGCCGCCGAATGGGACCAGCCCGTACTGCTGCCGGCGCCATTCCTCGCGCACCGGCAGCCAGGCCTGCTCGGCGCCGTCGGGACGACGGATCAGATAGCCGGTCTTCCCGCCACGCCAGGCGATCTGCATGCGTTGGCCGGCGACCACGCGGGGCGCCAGAGGCAGCCGCTCCGGCCACTCGCCCCATGCCAGGAACTCGTCCTGGGCGATCAGCTTGCCGGTCGGATCCAGGAACACGCTGCGATGCTTGCCCTGTTTGACCCCGACCAGATTGAGCACCTCGCCGTCGCGCCAGACGGTGTGGACATATTCCATGCCGAGGTCGAAGCGCACCATCTCGTGGCTGACCGGGTTCCACAGCAGGCCACCGTGGATGTTGCCGATCACCAGCCGATCATCGGGCAGGCGCAGCATCGACGCCTGGTCGCCAGGCAATCCGAGCGGGACCTCGTTGATGCGCACGCCATCGGCGAGACGGCGCAGTTCCATGATGAGGGCGTTGCCACGCGAGACCATGATCTGGAGCTCGTCGCCGGCGATGTGGATGCCCAGTATGCTGCCTTCGCAGCGGCCGTTGTGAAAGCTGCGCCCGTCCTCGCTACGACGCAGAGTGAACCATCCGTCGCCCACGCTCCAGCGCGCCAGCATGCCGCCGACCAGCTTGGCCTGCGCCCGCCAGCCGTTCCACCACCCGTGCGTGGATGGCACGGGGTCGCGGCTCGTGGGTTCGGCATAGCGCTGCCGCCCGGTCGCACGGTCGAGGATGGCGAGCAGACCAACGGAGCGGACCAGCAGTGCGGTACCGTCACTGCTGATCCCGCGAGGGCTGCACAGCGTAGGGACCGACCAGACGACGCGCCCTGTCGCGGCATCCAGGCGATGCAGGCGGCCGGCGGCGACGGCGTAGATCTCTCCATCGCGGGCATCGTCGGGACGATACAGCGTCTCGATAAGGCCGATCGGCAGATCCCAGCGCATCGCCAAGGCGGTCGGTGCGGCCTCCCCAGCCACCGCCTGCTGCTGGAACGATGGTTCGATGCGCGGGGCGATCTCGACCGTGGCCGGCTTGCCTGCGCCAGCCTGGGTCTGGACGACCAGCCCGTCGGCCAGGGCGAGCATGCGCCCATCCTCGGCCTGCAGTGCTCCTGGCGTCTGACCGACGATGCCGAGGGCGCTCCACGCCGGACCCTGGCGGATGCTGCCATCGGCCAACGACAGGCGCAACGGACCATGGCGCAGCGGTATCCACGCCGCGTCGCCGGTGACGGCCGGCCGGCCCGGGCGTTCGCCGCTGGACGGCCGCCAGCGCAGGCGGAGCGCGCCGGTCGCGGGATGGTGCAGGGTGACGGCCGGACCGATGGCGACCAGACCGGCAGGCGTCAGCGCGCACAGCTCATGGACGTCGGCCAACTCGGCCGACCAGGCACGCCCGCCACCGGCACGATCGATGGCAATGATGCCGAGGCCATCGCGCGGGGCGACGTAGACGCGTTCGGCATCGGCGAGGATGGCGCCGCGCCCGCGCGCCATCAGGCGGCGCAGTGCGGTCTTCGCGCTGTGGACGTCTATGGTGGTGCGCGGATAGGTGTGCAGCCACAGCAGCCGGCCGTCGACGGCATCGAAGGCGCCGACCTGGCCGGCATCGGTGGAGACGAACAGCTCGCGCCCGCTCAAGGCCGGAGCCGGTGCGTTGCCGGCGGCGAACACGTCGCCGGCATTGGTCAGCGGCTGACGCACGGCGCCGGTGGCCAGGGTGCTGCGCCACAGCACGGTGCCATCGCGCGCGTCGAGACAGGCGGCGAAGCCTCGGCTGGACTCGATGAACCAGGCCCAGACCCGGCCGCCACTGAGCGTCGGCGCCGAAGCCAGGGTGGCTCCGGCAAGGTGCTGGATCGTGGCGCTCGACCACAACTGCCTACCGGTTGCGGCCTCGACCGCGACCAGTCGGCGGGTGCCAACGTGATGCAGTCCGGCGACCACCATCCCGGCCTCCGCCGCCAGTGACGCCTCACCCGCACTGGCGAGCCGAGGCGTGCCGACGCCAGCCGTCGCAGCGGCGGTCATCGACCAGCGCAGCGTGCCGTCGGCACCCACGCCAACCAGTTCGCTCGGGGTGGCTACGACGAGTAGGCCGCCGCATAGCGCCGCCGCCGGGGTCGGCGGACGCGCGTCAGCGGCCGTCTCGGACCGCATGGTATGGACGTAGGCCGGCAGCTGGACGATCAGTGACGCCGGCGCCGGCTCGATGGCGAACGACTGCGGCAGCAGGCTGCGGAGAACTCCGGCGATCTGGTCGGGTGGGACGCTGCGTCCGTCCCACGGCAGCGGCCGGCCGGCCTTGGCCAGGCGGCCGAGCAGCCCGTCGAGCGCCACGGTGTCGCCGGAGCGGGCTGCAGCATGCGCTGCACGCAACAGCAGCAGGTGGTCGTCGCCCGAGTGCTCTGCAAGGCAGCGCAGCGCCGTGCCGCGGGCGAGCTGCCAGGCGCCCCGCGCGCTCCACAGCGCCGCCTCGCTGCGCAGCGCCTCGCCGGCGGCGGCGGCGAGCGGCCAGCGGCTGGAGATCAGGCTGAGGGCCTGCGGATCGGCCATGTCAGCGCGGGCGAGGGCCCCAGCGGCACGGTCGGCGTTGGTCTCGGTCCATGCTTGCAGCGCCGGG
>JALHRW010000217.1 GCA_022841245.1 Planctomycetota bacterium | reverse complement strand
CGGCCGCGCACCTGCGGCTGGTCGCGCTGTACCTGCGCCAGCAGCGGCGCAGCGAGGCGGTGAGCACGCTGGCCGCCTATCTCGCCGAGCACCCCGGCGACGCGCAGGCCCGCGCGCTGCAGGCGCAGCTGCGCTGATCACGGCGCCAGGGCGGCCGCCAGCGCCTGCACGTTCGCGTCGATGAAGGCGATGTAGTCTCCGGTCCCGGGACGCGATCCGGCCTGGTGGGCCATCTCGGCGATGCGCAGGCCGCCGGCCTGGGCCACCAGGTCGATCGCCTTGCGGTCGAAGTAGGGCGTCGCCAGCAGCGCCTTGGCGCCCTCGGCGCGCAGCCGCGTCGCGATCTCGGCGAGATGCCGGGTCGAGGGCGGCACGCCCGGCTTGGGTTCGAGCAGGGCGACGATGCGCAGCCGGAAACGCCGGGCGAGGTACGGGTAGAGGTCGTGGTCGGCGGCGATCGCAGCGTCAGCGAACGGCTGCATGCGGCCCCACCAGCCGCCCAGCCGGCCTTCCACGCCCTGCTGGCGGAGGAACTCCTGCAGCCGGCCGTGGTCGTCGAGCTGGATGAGTTTGCCGATGTCCATCTGGCCGGCGATCTCCGCCCCGGCCAGGGCGGTGCCCAGCGCGGTGCGGAAGGTTGCGAGCCGGGCGGCGATGCGCCCGGCCGCCTCGGGGCGCAGCTGCGACAGTCGGGTTGCGACCTGCTCCGCCACCGCCAGGCCGACCGCCGGATCGAGCAGGACGTGCGGATTGCCGTGCGGATGCACGTCGCCGGCGCTGCGGTCGACGGGGGCGAGGGGGATGCCGATCGGCCGGGCGGTGGCCGCGGCCGCCTCGAGGTGGCTACCGGCGTCGTGGCGGATGCGGCTGTTGCGCGCTCCGCTCACCAGCGGCGGCAGCCAGCCGACCTCCAGCTCGAAACCGGTGGAGAGCAGCAGTTCGGCACGCGCCAGCTCGACGATGAAGCTCGGCCGCGCGTCGACGCGGTGCGGATCCTCGCCCGGTCGGGCCAGGACCACGACCGTCGCGTCCTCGCCACCGACGGCGCGGGCGATGGCGCCAAGTTCCGGGACGGTGGCGACGATGCGCAACGGCTCGCCCGCCGGGAGTACGGCGGCCAGGAGCAGGATCAGCAGCCAGGAGTTCGCGGGCATGTCAGAAGCCGTGCGCCGGGTGGGCGCCGAGCAGCACGTCGAGTCCCAGCCACACGCTGTGGGCCGTGCCGTCCTCGAGGTGCTCGGCCTTGTCGTAGTCGTACTGCAGGCGCAGCCGGCTGAATTCGCTCGGGCGGAAGGCGACCAGGGGCGAGAGGCGGATGCGGGTGTCGCGCATGGCGTCCTCATCGGGGTCGATCATGCCCGCATGGTCCACGCTGTCGCCGCTGGCGGTGGCGTACTCGCCGCGCACCCCGACCGACCAGCGCTCGGCGAGGCCGAGCTCGACCTGGGCGTAGAGGCCCCAGTCGGTCAGGGTGTCGGCCGGCGCGATGAAGTCGTCGGCGGGATCGACCTCGTCCTCGCCCGTCTCGGCCGTCTCGGGCACCTCGGCGCTGCGGTACATCATCTCGACCACGGCCTTGATCGAGGTGAACGGCCCGCTGGCCGGTCTGGTCGCCACCACCAGGTCGGCGCCGTACAGGTCGCTGCGCGCACCGACGCCGCTGGCGTTCGGTCCGGTCAGGAGGCTGAGTCCGAGCTTCACCTCGGCTCCGCCCACCTCGCAGCCATTCTCCCAGCGCAGCAGATAAGCGAGATCAGCAGCCGAACCGGTGGTGAGCTCCTCGTCGCGCAGGCGGCCGCCGACGGTGCGTTCGGCTTCCTCGTCGTGCTCGTGGTCGTGATCGGCCTCGCCCTGGAAGCTGATCATCGAGGCGTCGTCGGCATTGTAGGCGCCGGCGAACACCTGGCTGTACCAGGCGGTCGGCAGCAGGCAGGCGAGGCGGGCTCCCGGCGCCCGGCTGCCCTCGCCGCCGAGCAGGCGGCTGGCGACCACCGGCTGTCCGATCCAGCTCCAGGCGTGCGCGTGGCTGGCGTTCGCCCGGCCGAACTCGATCAGCTGGTAACCGGCCTTGGCTTCCAGGCCGTAGGGCAGGCTGGAGGTGGTGATGAAGGCCTCTTCGAGTTCGATGCCGTGGTCCGGCGAGGCGGCGAGGTGCGCCTCGGCGGTGAAGTACGGATCGACGGCGCCGGTCAGCGACAGCTCAGCGGTCTGCAGGGTGAAGCCGCGGCGGTGCGGGTCGTGGCCGCCGGCGTTGAGGCCCTCGAGCTCGGCGTCGGTCGCGGTCGAGATGCCGGCCACGCCGACCACGGCCAGCGAGAGGTCGATCAGGCGCAGTTTCGGCTCGCCCGGACGATCCTGGCTGACGGCCGGAGCCGGCTGACGCGGCAGCTCGGCAAGAGCCTGGTCGAGGGCGGTGGCGGGATCGGCGGCGTGCACGGCGGCGGCGCACAGGGCCAGGGTCGGGACGAGTTGGTAGCGCATGGCGCCACCTTGTCTTTAATGATAACGGGAAATCAATAGCAAAAAGAAAAAGGCTGCGTATGAGATCGCCATGCCCGTGCTCCGCCTCGCACTCTGCCTGCTGTCCGCCGCCCTGGCCTGGGCCGCCGACCCCGTGCCGGTGATCGCCGGCAGCACCATCGTCCACGATCTGGCCGCGCGCATCGGTGGCGAGCGATTCGCCGTCACCTGCCTGGTCCGGCCGGGCATCTCGCCGCATGGCTACCAGCCGGTACCGGAGGATGTCCGCCGGCTCGCTGGCGCCCGGCTGGTGGTGATCAACGGGCTGGGCTTCGAGGGCTGGTTCGAGAACCTCGCCGCCGAGGCACGCTTCGCTGGCACGGTGGTGGTGGCCACCGCCGGCATCCAGACCTTGAACGCCGCCACATGCGACGCCCACGACCATGCGGGCCACGACCACGGACCGGCCGATCCGCATCCCTACAACTCGATCCGCCAGGGCGTGCGTTATGCCGAGAACATCCGCGATGCGCTGCTGGCCGCCGATCCGGAAGGGGCCGAGGGCATCCGCGTGCGCGCGGCGGCGGTGATCGATGAACTCCGCCGCACCGACGCCTGGGCCACGGCCGAGCTGGCCGCGATCCCGCGCGGCCAGCGCAAACTGATCGTCAACCACGATGCGCTGGCGTATTTCGCCAAGGACTACGGCTTCGAGGTCCTCGCCATGGGCACCGCATTGGAGAACAGCCAGCCGTCAGCCAGCCGCATCGCCGAACTCGCCGCCTTCATCCGCAAGCAGGGGGTCAAGGGCGTGTTCCTCGAACAGGGCAAGAACCCCAAGCTGATCGAGCAGCTCGCGGCCGAGGCCGGGGTCAAGGTCGGCGCCGCGCTGCACCTCGACGGCGTCGGCGCGCCGGGCACCCCGGCCGGCACCTACGTCGGCATGTTCCGCGCGAACGTCGAAGCGATCCTGGCGGCGCTGCGGTGATCGGACAGCACGCCTCGGCGCTGACGCGGCTGGCGGCGGGAGCGCTCTTCTGCGCCGCGGCAGTCGCCCTGGTATGGTGGGTCGAGCGCGGCCAGCCAGCACCTGCGACGCCGCCGCCTGCGACCGTTGCGCAGCAGCGCAGTCTGCGTCTCGCGGTCGAGAGCACCTATCCGGTCGCGAGCTGGAAGGTCGCGGTGCTGGGCGTCGCCCAGACGGCTGCGACCAGCGATGCGTGGAGCTGGTCCGGCACGGTCAGCGTCCCGTCCGGCGAGGAGGTGGTGGTCATCGCCACCGCCGCCGCGAGCGCCGAGGCGCCGCATCGCGGCCTGCGCCTGCGCCTGGGCGACGCGCCGGAGCGCGTGGTGTGGGGCGCGGGCGACGTGGTGGCGACGGGGACGGCGCCATGATCCACCACCACAACCACCTCGTGCTCGACGACCTGACCATCTGCTACCGCAAGCGGCCGGCGGTCCACCACCTCTCGTGCGCGCTGCCCTGCGGCGGCCTGGTCGGCATCGTCGGGCCCAACGGCGCCGGCAAGACCACGCTGCTGCACGGCATCCTCGGCTGGCTGCCGCTGACCTCGGGCCGGGTGGTGTGGAACGGCCACGAGGTGCCCAACGGCGCCGGCGTGATCAGCTGGCTCGGCCAGCGGCGCAGCGCCGACCTCGGCTTCCCCATCGATGTCGCCGGGGTCGTCGCCACCGGGCGCTACGCCCGTCTCGGCCTGTGGCGTGGCTTCCGCGAGGCCGACCACGCCGCGGTCGCCAACGCGATGCAGGCGATGGGCGTGACCGGCCTGGCGCAGCGGCCGTTCGCCGAGCTGTCGGGCGGCCAGCAGCAGCGCGCGCTGATCGCCCGCGCCCTGGCCAGCGGCGCCGAGGTGCTGCTGCTCGACGAGCCGCTCACCGGGCTCGACGAGCCGAGCGGCCGCGACCTGCTGCGCCGGCTCAAGGAATGGGCGGCGGGCGGCCGGCTGGCCATCGCCGTGATCCACGACCTGGCGACGGTGCGGGCGTGGTGCGACCACGTGCTGCTGCTGAACCGCGAACTGATCGCGACCGGGCCGACCAGCGAAACGATGAGCGAAGCCAACGTGGGGCGCTGCTATGGCTGATCCCTCCGTCCTGCTGGCCGATCCGTTCGCCCACCGCTTCATCATCCGCGGTCTGGCCATGGCCTTCCTGCTCGGCGTCGCCGGCGGACTGGTCGGCTGCATCCTGCTGCTGCGCCGCATCGTCCTGATCGCCGACTCGTTCGGTCACGCCCTGCTGCCCGGCATCGGCCTGGCCTACCTCTGGCTCGGCCCCGGCCACACCGGCCTCTACGCCGGCGCGGCGATCGCGGGCCTCGGCACCGCGGCGATGAGCGGCCTGGTCAACCACCTCACCCGCCTGCCCGAGGACGCCGTCTTCGGCGCCATGTTCGTGCTGTGCTTCGCCCTCGGCGTCGGCCTGATGAGCCAGGTGGCGGCGCCAGGCGACCTGCTGCACTACCTCTTCGGCAACATCCTCGGCGTCACCGGCGGCGACCTGTGGCGGGTCTGCGCCACCACCTGCGCCACCGTCCTGGCCCTGTGCCTGGCCTACCGCGCGGTGCTGATGGAGGCCTTCGACGCCCCGTTCCTGCGCGTCAGCGGCGGCAGCAACCTGCTGGTGCACCTCGGCGTGCTGGCCGCGGTGGTGGTCAACATCGTCGCCGCGCTCAACGCCGTCGGCATGGTCCTCGCCCTCGGCCTGTTCATCCTGCCCGCCGCAACCGCCTACCTGTGGTGCGAGCGCTTCGGCGCCATGCTGCTGTTCGCCGCCGCCTACGGTGGACTGGCCTCGTGCGCCGGGCTGCTCGCCAGCTGGCAGCTCAACCTGCCCAGCGGCGCCTGCATGGTCGGCGCGCTCGGCGTCGGCTTCATCCTCTCGCTGCTCGCCAGCCCGCGCCACGGCCTGCTCTCGCGGTTGCGCCCGCGCCGGCATTTCGCGCACGACGACGGCGAGGCGGAGTGCGCGAAGGATCACCGCTCGACGTAGTCGAGTTCGACCGCGTAGGTCTCGCGCATCAGCCACACCGCCAGCAGGGCGAGGGCGACCACCGTGCCGCCGATCGCCAGCGTGCCGGTGATGACGCCCCACTGGCCGGCCGCCCAGGCCACCAGCAGCGACCACAGCGGCACGGCACCGCGGACGAGGTTGGGCACGATGCCGGCGACGGTCGAGCGCAGGTTGGTACCGAACTGCTCGGCCGAGATGGTGACGAAGACCGCCCAGTAGCCGCAGGCGACGCCGAGCGCGGTGCCGCAGGCGTAGAGCAGCGCGGGACTGGGCGCGCTGCGTGTCAGCATGAAGACGCACACCGCGATGGTGGCGACGAGGAAGGTGGCGACCGCCAGGCGACGCGACTGCAGCCACTGGCTGGCGAAGCCGGCGCCGAGATCGCCGGCGATCAGTCCGAGGTAGCAGGCGAGGGTGGCGAAGGCGGGATCGACCGGCGTGGTCGTGCCGAGGGCGGCTCCGAGCTTGTCGGAGCGGAAGGCGACCATGCCGACCATGAACCAGATGGGCAGGCCGATGGCCGTGCTCAGCAGCAGCCGGCCGATACGTCCGCGATCGGAGAGCAGCAGCGCGAGCGAGCCGCGGCGCACGTGGCTGGCGACAGCGTGGTCGAACATACCGGATTCCATCACGCGCAGACGCAGCAGCAGCAGGGCGAGGCCGAGCAGACCGCCGACCACGTAGGCGGTGCGCCAGTCGAACAGCTTGGCCACTGCGACGGCCGCTGCCGCGCCAGCGATGCCGATGGCAGCGACCAGGGTGGTGGCGTAACCGCGCTGGCGGGCGCTGGTCGTCTCGGCGACCAGGGTGATGGCGGCGCCCAGCTCGCCAGCGAGGCCGAAGCCGGCGACCAGGCGGAGCGCCGCATATTGCACGTAGGCATCGCCCGGCACCAGTCCGACCGCGGCATTGGCGAGGTTGGCCAGCGAGTAGACCAGGATCGAGCCGAACAGCACGGCGCGCCGGCCGATGCGGTCGCCGAGGATGCCCCAGAAGAAACCGCCCAGCAGCATGCCGGCCATCTGCCAATCGAGCAGGGAGAGGGCGCGTTCCGGCGCGATGCCCAGCTCGCTGCAGCTCGGCCGGCGCACCACGTTGAACAGCACGATGTCGTAGATGTCGACGAAGTAGCCGAGCGCGGCAACGACGACGGTCAGGCTGAACACGCCGCGCCACGCGGCTGGAACGGGCTCGGGCATGGGCGATGGATGCTGCGTGGCAGGTGGGTGGGGACAACAGTGGAAGTCAGCGGTCTCGCAGCAGCCACGCAGGAGGGGAAACCGGCGATGGGTTGGGCGCACGTCCTTCGATACGTTGCAGTGCGCACAGCTGCGGTGTATACGAGATCATGAATCAACCCAGCAAGCTCGTGTCCGTCGTGATCATCGCCGTGCTGGTGGTGATCGCCGCCCTGCTCGTCCGCATTGACGGTCAGCTGCGTCGTCAGCCTGCAGTCCAGCCGGCAGCAGCAGCCCTCGCTCCCGCGCCCGTGCCCGTCCAGGCAGCTGCCGAGAAGCCCCAGGTCGGAACCACGGATGCGCAGATCCTCCTGGCCGCACTGGGAGTCCTGGAGCGTCGCAGCAACGATGGCAGTTCGCGCATGATGGTGCTGCGTGCCCTGCGTCGCATCGACCCCGAGGCCTTCTTCCGCGAGTTGTCACGGCTGGCCGCCTCCGGCAATCCCAACGATCTGCGCTATGCCATGCAGGACGATGGCAATGACGGCACCACCGACCGCCGCTACCTGCCGGTGATCAAGGCGATCATCGACCGCTCGCTGCAGGGCGAGAACAGCGGTCAGGACATGTCGCGCCTGGTCATGCAGCTGCAGCGCATCGACCCGGAACTTGCCGCACCGTATGTCGACGAGGTGGTGCGGCGCATGCTGGACCGCTCGGAGGGGCGCTTCGACGGCGACCAGATGGTGCAGCGCTTCGCCGCCACCTCAGGCGTCGCCATGGCCCATGCCCAGGTGCTGCGTGCGATGCGCACCAACGATTACGGGGGCAACGGACGCGAACAGGTCTATCTCCAACTGGCGGACCTCTACCAGGGCGTGCGCGCGTTCCCGATCTTCACCAGCGAGAAGCGCGACCAGAAACTCGGCGAGGAGGACCGTAAGCATATCCAGGAGAACGAACTCTGGATCATCGCCAACCGCAATCTGCTGGTCCTCGACCGCAAGGCCAAGCGCATGGTCCTGGCCAAGGATGCGGCTGAGGCGGATCAGCTGCGTGCTGGCCAGCCAGCGTGGAAGGCTGCGGTGCAGGTCGACGAGGCGAAGCCGTTGGCCTTCTGAACGCCTCAGCGTTCGCGCTTCAGCCACGCAGGCCATGAGCCGAACGCAGTGATGTCCTCGGCCCCGGAGCAGGCCGCTGCCTCGGCGAGGAAGCCGGCGACTTCGCGGCCGTCATCGAGCTGCACCTTGCCGATGCCCAGCGGCGCGGGGATGGCGGCGGCGAAGCGGCCGAAGCCGGCGTAGGGCAGGCGCCACAGCTCGCCGGCGACGCCGCCGCCACCGCCGCGCAGCAGGCCGGGCTTGGCCGGGGTCGTGGCCAGGGCGAACA
>JALHRW010000216.1 GCA_022841245.1 Planctomycetota bacterium | reverse complement strand
AGCGGCCAGCGACCAGCGACCAGCGACCAGCGACCAGCGACCAGCGACCAGCTTCCAGCTTTGGTGGCGCGCGAACTCGGTCTGCCCTACGGGCGCTTCCGTAAAGCCTTCCGCACCGCGGTCGGCATCGGTCCCGGCGAGTACCGCCTGCGCCGCCGCCTCGATCGCGCCCGCGCCGCACTGCTGGGCGGAACCAAGGGCGTGGCGGAGATCGCCGCCGAACTCGGCTACGCCAGCCCGTTCACCTTCACCGCTTTGTTCCGGAAGCACGTCGGGACGAGCCCGAGCGCGTGGCGGCGGGGCGCCGGCCGCCCATCGCCTCGATGAACGCGAAATGCCCAGCCTCCACCGGCTGCACCGACAGCCGGCTGGCCGAGAACAGCAGCATACCGGCGAGCTCAGGCACGGCGCGCAGCTCGGCCAGCGGCAAGAAGCGGGCGAAAACCAGTTCGAAGCGCATGTCGACCATCGACCAGCGCTGCACCTTGGGCCCGTCCTTCGGGTCGTGGTAAGGACTGGCCGGATCCCACGCCGTGTGGTCGGTGTAGTGCGCCCGCGCCACCGTGCAGATGCCGGCAGCGCCGGAGGGCTCGGCGTTGCTGTGATAGAAGATGCAGCGGTCGCCGACCGCCATGGCGCGGAGGAAGTTGCGCGCCTGGTAGTTGCGCACCCCATCCCACGGCGCGGTGCCGCGGCGCTGCAGTTCGCCGATGCCGAAGACGTCGGGTTCGCTCTTCACCAGCCAATGAGCCATGTCAGCCCCTGTGCAGGAGCATGTGCCGCACGCGGGCGATGACCAGCGAGGGGGCGAAAGGCTTGGGCAGCACCTGCTCGTCGCTCAGCTCAGCGTCGCTGTAGCCGGTCATGAACAGCACGCGCAGGCCCGGCCGGCGACGGCGCAGCTGCGTCGCGAGGTCGACGCCGCCGAGACGCGGCATGACCACATCGGTGAGCAGCAGGTCGATCGGTCCGCCGTACCCGCCAGACAGCTCAAGCGCCGCCTCACCGTCAACCGCGACCAGCACGCGGTAGCCGGCGGAGGTCAACGTCTGGTTGAGCAGGTTGCGCACCGCCGGCTCGTCCTCTGCCAGCAGAATGGTCTCGCCGCCGCCGCTGGCGGCTATCGGCAGCGGCGTGCGCAGCGGCGACGGTTCGGGGCCGGTCTGCCCGAGCGGCAGCAGGACGGTGAAGGTACTGCCGTTTCCCGGCCGGCTGTCGACCAGGACGGTGCCGCCCGCTTCATGCACGATGCCCCAGATCACCGACAGGCCGAGGCCGGTGCCGCGACCCGGCGCCTTGGTGGTGAAGAAGGGCTCGAACAGGCGGACCATCACCGTCTCGTCCATGCCCTCGCCGTCGTCGCTCACCGCCAGGCTGATATAGCTGCCGGGCCGTAGGCCGCCGGTGCGCGGCTCGCCGCCATGCAGGCGCACGTAGGCGGTGGATAGACGCAGGTGCCCGCCGTGCGGCATGGCGTCGCGCGCATTGACCACCAGGTTGACCACCACCTGCTCGAGCCGGCCCGGATCGATCAGCACGCGACCATGCTCGGCCGCCAGGCTGGTGACCAGCTCGATCTCCTCGCCGATCAGCCGATGCAGCATGCGGTCGAGGTCGGCGACCACCGCATCGACGCGCACCAGCCTAGCCTCGGCCGGAGCGCGGCGCGAGAAGGCGAGCAGCTGGCGGGTGAGCGCGGCGGCGCGCTCGGCGGCGCGGCGGATCTCATGCGCCCGGGCATGGCCGGGGTGATCCGCGCCGAGGTCTCTCTCGAGCAGCGCGGTATAGCCGAGGATGGCGGTGAGCAGGTTGTTGAAATCGTGGGCGACGCCGCCAGCGAGACGTCCGACCGCGTCCATCTTCTGGGCGTGGCGCAGCTGATCATCGAGGGTGCGCCGTTCGGTCACGTCGCGCGAGCTGAGGACGATGCCGCCGATCTGCGGGTCCTGCACCTGGTTGGTGCCCAGCGACTCGATCCAGCGCCAGCTGCCATCCTTGTGCCGCAGCCGGTAGGTCGCGGTGGCCTGGCCGCCTGGGCTGGTCAGGCAGGTGGCCAGGGCCTGGCGCACCGCCGGCAGGTCGTCGGGATGGATCAGCTCGAAGCCGTTGCGACCCTGCAGTTCGGCCGGCAGCCAACCGGTCCAGCGATGCACGGTCGGGCTCTCGAACAGGATGGTGCCGTCCGGGGCCAGCACCGAGATGACGTCGAGCGTGTGCGCGATCAGCGCCAGAGGCAGGGCGGCGCCGAACTCGCCCGAGCCGGCCATGTCAAGCGCGCTGGCGGTGCCGGTAGAGCACCAGCCCCGAGAGGATCTTGGGGGCGAAGAAGGTGCTCTTCTCGGGCATGACGATGGAGCTGTCGTTGCGCCCCGCGTCGGCCACCGCCATCAGTTCGTCGATCGACACCGGATGCAGGGCGACAGCGAGGTCGTAGTCGCCACGCGCCACCACCTCGGCCATCTTGGGCAGCTCCCATTCGGCGTAGTAGTCGAAGTGGGCGGGGTCCTTGATCATCGCGTGGGTCAGGCCGAGCTGCGGGTACAGCTCGCGCTCCAGGCACGAGCAGTCGAGCCGCCCGACCACGTCAGCGGGCAGGTCGCGGAAGGCGAGATCCCAGGCCTGGCCCTGATGCCAGATGCGCGCGTGGTGCTTGGCCGGGGTCGCCCAGGTCGACGGGGTCAGCGGCAGCGAGGCTTTGATCTCGGCGAAGCGCTTCACCCCGGTGATGACGCGATTGTAGGCCTGGATGGCGGCGCGCTCGACGACGTAGGCGAGGCAGTGGCTCTGGCCGTTCTTCAGCGCCGCGTGGTAGCGGTGGTGGCCGTCGGCGATGTACAGCGGCTGCTGGGCGACCAGGGCGCGCAGCTCGACGCCGTCGCTGCTGTCCTCGGGCAGCAGCCAGATGCGGCTGCGCAGGGCGTGCAGGTCGTTGAGCCCGGCGAAGTCCGGAGTCAGGTCGTAGTCGGGGGCGCGGGCCACGGCGACGCGCTCGAGCAGCGGGGTGATCGGCGCGCGGGTGAGCAGGAACACCGGTTCGAGGGTCAGTCCGGTGAGGCGGGTGAGAGCGAGGCGGCCCTGCACCTTGTCGTCGAAGGTCTTCTCGTGGCGGATGACCTCACCGCGGGCGTAGTCGGTGACTTCGGTGGCGGTGAACACGCCGATGCGGCGCTGCGGCCCCTGCGCCGTGCTCCAGGTCTGCTCGTAGACCAGGAAGGACGGGCGGTCGAGCGGCAGCAGGGCCGAGGCGGTCAGCTCGGCCAGGGCCTTGAGCGGATCCGACCCCAGAGTGACGTGCCAGAGGTTGCCGGCGCGCGACTTCAGCAGCGTCTCCAGCGGCGTCCCCGGCTTGATCACGTCGTAGGGCGGGGCAACCAGGGCGTTGGCGTGTTCGCGACGGGGGAGAAGGCCGGTCAGGCCGTTGATCGTGGTCATGGACGGTTTTCTCTGGTCGCTGGGCGCTGGGCGCTGGTCGCTGGGCGCTGGTCGCTGGTCGCTGGGCGCTGGTCGCTGGGCGCTGGGCGCTGGCCTCAGACCTTCGGTGGCTTGAGATAGTTGAGGATGCGGGCCAGCTCGCTCTTCAGGTCCTGGCGGGCGGCGATCAGGTCGACCTGGCCGTGCTTGAGCACGAATTCGCTGGTCTGGAAGCCCTCGGGCAGCTCCTGCTTGATCGTCTCCTGGATGACGCGGGCGCCGGTGAAGCCGATCATCGCCTTCGGTTCGGCGATGATGACGTCGCCGAGCGAGGCGTAGCTGGCCATCACGCCGGCCATGGTCGGGTTGGTCAGCACCGAGATGAACGGCACGCGACCCTCGCGCATGCGCGCGAGCGCGGCGCTGGTCTTGGCCATCTGCATCAGCGAGATGACGCCTTCCTGCATGCGCGCGCCGCCCGAGGCCGAGATGACCACGGCCGGGATGCGCGCCTCGAGGCAGCGCTCGAACTGGCGGGTCAGCTTCTCGCCGACCACGCTGCCCATCGAGCCGCCGTTGAAGCTGAAATCCATCACGCCGAGGCCGATGTCGAGGCCGGAGAGCTTGCCGCGGCCGGTCAATACGGCGTCCTTGAGCCCGGTCTTGGCCTGCTGCTGGGCGATGCGCTCGGGGTAGCTCTTGCCGTCGACGAAGCCGAGCGGGTCGGCCGAGGTCATGTTGGCGTCCCACTCCTGCCAGGTGCCGTCGTCGATCAGCGAGGCGATGCGCCGTGGGGCGGTCATCTTGAAGTGGTGGTTGCACTCCGGGCAGGTGTCGAGGCGTTCCTCGACCAGGCGCTTGAACACCGTCTTCTGACAGCTGGGGCACTTCTCCCACAGGCCGTCGGGGATCTTCTTCGGGTCGCGCCCGGTGGCGCCGCGGCGGAGGCGGTCGAGGACCATGCTGGGGGGGCTCCTGAGAGGGCGCAGTGTAGGACGGAGGTGGGGATGCCAAGCGGGACCGTCTGACGCGGGCTGAAGCCCACGATCCCGGGAAACGCGAAGGCCGGCGCCGAGGGCGCCGGCCTTGGGGGGGTCGAAAGGGCTGGCGGTGGCCTAGCGCTCCTCCGGCTCCTCCTTTTCCTCCTCGTCGTCGTCGAGATCGTCCTCCATCTCCTCGTTCTCGTCATAGACGGTGTCGAGGAAGTCGTCGAGGGCGTCACGGATCGTCTCGTTGATCCGGTAGCCTTCACTCTTCAGCAGCTTGATGATGTCCTCTTCGAGGCCCATGGACGACTCCTACGGCGGGTGTGCGGGAGTCCGTAGGGGTGAGGCGGGGAGTGTCAAGTCATTGCCCGGGCAGGGCTGCTGTCCACTGCCCGCTGCCGCTGGCGTCCCCCCCCGCCCCCCGAGAATCCCCGACCCGTGTCCAGCCCCCGTCTCCCCGCCAGCCTGCGCTGGGCGCTCACCTTCGAGGTGGTCAATGCGTGCTCGTGGTCGGGGGTGATCGGGGCGCCGCTCATCCTCCTGCTCAAGAGTCAGGGCGCTTCGGCCACCGTGCTGGGGGCGGCTCTGGCGCTGATGCCGCTGACCGCGGCCCTGCAGCTGGTCGGAGCGCGCTGGCTGCCGCGCTTCGGCTACCGCGGCCTCATGGTGCGCGGCTGGACCGCGCGCACCGTGATGGTCGGGCTGATGGCCGTTGTCGCCCTGGCCATGCCGCACCTGTCCCCGACGACGGTGATCTGGCTGATGCTCGGCCTGCTTGCCGCCTTCACCGTCATCCGCGGCCTGACCAGCTGCGCTTGGATGCCGTGGATCACCTCGCTGGTGCCGGAAGACGGCCGCGGGCGCTACCTCAGCTGGGCCGCGATGCTCATCCAGGCGACGGTCATCGTCTGCAATCTCGGCTTCGCCGTGGTCCTCGACCTCGTGCCCGGCCCGGCCGGCTTCGCCGTCATCTACACCTGGGCCTGCCTCACCGGCCTCGCCGCCGCCTGGACGATGAACCGCATCCAGGATGTGCCGGTGTCGGCCGAGGGCGCCATCGGCGACGTCCCCTGGCGCGCGATGCTGGCGCACGCCCCCTTCACCCGCTTCCTCATCTTCAACGTCCTGGTCTTCGTCGCTCTCGCCGCCCTTGGCGTGCTGTGGGTTCCCGTGCTGCGCGATCTGCACGGCCAGAGCGACGGCTTCATCGCCATGCTGCCGGTGTGGGCTTCGGTCGCCCAACTGGTCTTGCTGCCGCTGCTCGGCCTGCTGGTCGAGCGCAGCGGCAGCCGGCCGATGATCGCGGTCGCGCTGGCGACCTGGGTCATCCACGCCGGCCTGTGGGCCGGCCTTGCCGCCGGCCAGCTGCCGCTGAACTGGTGGACCCTGCTCTTGATCCAGGGGACAGCCGGCGCTGGCGCCGCCGCCTTCAACCTCGCCAGCCAGCGCCTGCTCATGGCGACCGTACCCGGCCAGGGCCGCAGCCACTTCTTCGCCCTCCACAGCGGCGCTCTGGCCCTTGGCCAGGGCGTGGCGCCCGTGCTGTGGGGCCTCGCCCTCGACGGCAGCGCCGGCTGGCATGGCTGGGGTCTGAACGCCCACGCCGCCCTCTATCTCGCTTCGGCCCTGCTGATCGCCCTGTCGATTCTGCTGAGCCTGCGGCTGAGCGAACCACGTGCGGTGTCGACAGCGGAGTTCCTCAGCGAACTCCTGGTGCGCAGCCCGCGCCGGGCGCTGGCGCGGCTCGCGGCGCTGGTGGAGGGGCGGTGAACCTTCCTGTCCGAGAACAGCGATCGCCGCCGGAGGCCGTCAGAACTACCGTTCAGGCCTCGCCGGGATTGCGGTAGAGTTCGGCCGCCAGTCCGGCCTGACGGTCGTGCAGTCGGCGATAGAGGCCGGCGCCGGCGAGCAGCTGATCGTGCGTACCGCGCTCGACGATGCGGCCGGCCTCGAGCACCAGGATCTGGTCGGCGGAGCGGATGGTGCTCAGACGGTGGGCGATGACGAAGGTGGTGCGGCCGTGGCGCAGGCGGGCGAGGGCGCCCTGGACCTCGGCCTCGCTCTCGCTGTCGAGGGCGCTGGTCGCCTCGTCGAGCACCAGGATGCGCGGATCGGCGAGCAGAGCGCGGGCGATGGCCAGACGCTGGCGCTGACCGCCCGAGAGCTTGACCCCGCGCTCGCCGACCACGGTGTCCCAGCCCTTGTCCATCTCGCCGATGAAGCCGAGCGCCGCCGCCGCGCCGGCCGCCGCCTCGAGTTCGGCCTGGGTCGCCTCGGGCCGGGCGAAGATCAGGTTGTCGCGCACGGTGCCGTCGAAGACCACGTTATCCTGCAGCACCACCCCAAGTTGACGGCGGTAGCTGTCGAGGCGGATGCCGGCGAGGTCCTGGCCGTCGAGCAGGATGCGCCCGCCCTGCGGCCGGTGGAAGCCCATGACCAGCGAGACCAGCGTGGTCTTGCCCGAACCGCTCGGCCCGACCAGGGCGATGGTCTGGCCCGGTCCGGCGTCGAGGTCGATGCCGTGCAGCACCGGCCGCGCCGCATCGTAGCCGAAGACCACGCCTTCCAGCCGCACCGAACCGTTGAGCCGCGGGCAGGGCTGGCGCCCGGCCGCGTCCGCGTCCTCGGTGGCCTGGGCGCGCAGCTCGCGGATGCGGTCGAGGCCGGCGAAGGCCTCGGTGAACTGCGTGCCGATCGAAGCGATCTGCAGCACCGGCGCGGTCATCAGCGCGACGTACATGACATAGGTGAACAGCTGGCCGGCGCTCATGCTGCCGGCGATCAGCGCCTGACCGCCGATCAGCACCAGTGCGGCGGAGGCGCAGCCGATCACCAGGGTGCCCAGCGCGGTGAGCAGCGAGAAGCCGGTGATGGTGGTGCGGATGCGAGTGAACAGGCGCTCGGCGCCGGCGCGGAAGGCCTCCTGCTCGCGCGGCTCGGCGGCGTAGGCCTTGACCGCACGGATGCCGCCGAGGACCTGGGTCATGCGGCCGGTGATCTCGGCCTGGATCTGGCCACGCTCGCGGAACACCGGGCGCAGCCGGGTCAGGGCGAAGCCGGTGCCGACGCCGAAGACCGCCAGCATGCCGGCCACCGCCAGGGTCAGCTGCCAGTTGAGCCACAGCAGGATGACGAACACCGCCGCGGCGGTGACCAACCCGCCGACCAGCTGGACGATGCCGTTGCCGACCAGGTTGCGGATGCCCTCGGCATCGCTCATCACCCGGGTGACCAGCTGGCCGGTCTGGGTCGCGTCGAAACGCGCTACCGGCAGGCGCAGCACATGCCAATGCAGCACCAGGCGCAGATCGTGGATGGCACGCTGCGCCGCGACGCCGAGCAGTTGCGACAGGGCGAAGCCGGCGCCGGCCTGCACCAGGGTGGCGACCACCACCGCCACTGCCAGCCAGGGCAGCTCGTCGTGGCGGCCCTGCCCGACCACGCGATCGAGCAGCCAGCCAGCCGAAGCCGGTGGCACCAGCGCTGCCGCCCGGCTGATCGCGAGCAGGCCGAGGCCGCCGAGCAGCCGGCCGCGGTGTGCGCGCATCAGCTCGGCCGACTCGCGCAGGACCACGCCCCAGCCCGGCGCCTTGCTCTTCCCGCCGGCATGGCGTCCGCCACCGCCCATGCCGCGCACTGTTCAGGCCCGTCCGATGGGATGATCGCT
>JALHRW010000215.1 GCA_022841245.1 Planctomycetota bacterium | reverse complement strand
GCAGCCAGCAGCCAGCAGCCAGCAGCCAGCAGCCAGCAGCCAGCAGCCAGCAGCCAGCAGCCAGCAGCCAGCAGCCAGCAGCCAGCAGCCAGCAGCCAGCAGCCAGCAGCCAGCAGCCATTGCCCCTGGCCGAGCTGGGGCTCGGCGCTCCCGGGCCGGCCAATCCCCTCTGGCACCCTCCGACCTATCGCCACGCTGCCACGCCGTGACTCCGCGCGAAGCACTGAAGAAGCATTGGGGCTATGACGCCTTCCATCCGCTGCAGGAGGAGGCGATCACCGCCGCCCTGAGTGGGCGGGATTGCCTCGTCGTACTGCCTACCGGCGGCGGCAAGAGCGTGTGCTTCCAGGTCCCGGCGGCCTGCAGCGACGGACTGGTGGTGGTGATCTCGCCGCTCATCGCGCTGATGGACGACCAGGTCGCCGGGGCGCGCGAGGCCGGCATCAGCGCCGGGGCGATGCACCAGAACCTCGACGCGGCGCAGAAGCGCGAGGTCCGCCAGGCGCTGGAGGACGGCTCGCTGCGCCTGCTCTACCTCTCGCCAGAACGCCTGGTGCTCGGCGACCTGTCGGTGGCGATCCAGAAGCGCCTGCGCCTGGTGGCGATCGACGAGGCCCACTGCATCAGCCACTGGGGCCACGACTTCCGCCCGGAATACCGCCAGATCGCCGACATCCTGGCGTCATGGAAGCGCGTGCCGGTGATGGCGCTGACCGCCACCGCCACGCCGCAGGTGCAGGACGACATCGTCGCGCAACTGCGCCTGCCCGATCCGCTGCGCCTGGTCGGTTCGATCGACCGCCCGAATCTGACCTTCCGCGCCCTGCCGCGCGACCAGCCGCTGGAGCAGATGCTGGCCGTGATCCAGCGCCATCCCGGCGAGGGCGGCATCGTCTACGCCCAGACGCGCAAGGCGGTCGAGCAGTTCGCCGACAAGCTCAAGGCCAAGGGCGTCGACGCGCGCGCCTACCACGCCGGGCTCGACGCCACGCTGCGCTCGCGCACCGTCGCCGACTTCACCGCCGAGCGCCTGCAAGTCGTGGTCGCCACCGTCGCCTTCGGCATGGGCATCGACCGCAGCAACGTGCGCTTCGTCATCCACGCCGCCCTGCCGCGCTCGGTCGAGCACTACCAGCAGGAGAGCGGACGCGCCGGGCGCGACGGCGAGCCGGCCGAATGCGTGCTGCTGTGGGGCGGCCAGGACTTCGCCACCTGGCGCTTCCTCGCCCGGCAGGAGAACAGCGATCCGGTGCGCATGCGCGGGATGGAGCGCCAGCTCGCCGCCATCGGCCGCTATGCCAGCGCGCCGATCTGCCGGCACACACTGCTCTCGGACCACTTCGGGCAGGAACTCGCGGTCCCGGCCGACGGCTGCGGCGCGTGCGATGTCTGCCTGGAAGAGACTGCGGCACTGCCCGTCGACGAGGCGCTGCTGACGGCGAAGAAGCTGCTGTCCGCGGTGTGGCGCACCGGCAACCGCTTCGGCTCCGGCCACGTCAGCAAGGTGCTGCGCGGGGTCGATGACGAGCAGATCAAGCGCTGGGGCCACGGCCAGCTCAGCGTCTTCGGCCTGATGAAGGACGCGCACGACACGCAACTGCGGCGCTGGATCGACCAGCTCATCGCCCAGGGCCACCTGGTGGTCGACGACGGTGAGTACCCGACGCTGGCCCTGAGCGAGGCCGGCTACGCCCTGTGCAAGGGCGCGGGCGAGGTCCGCCTCGACGCGCCGGCACCGCCGCGCGAGCGCAAACGCAAGACCAAGCGCGGCGCCGCTGCGGTCGCCGTCGCCGCGCCGGCCGATGCCAGCTTGTTCGAGCGCCTGCGCACGCTGCGCAAGCAGCTCGCCGAGAAGGCCGGCCTGCCGCCCTACGTCATCGCCACCGACGCGGGCCTACGCGCGGTGTGCGAGCTGAAGCCGAAGAGCGTCGAGGCCCTGGCCCTGTGCCACGGCTGGGGCGAAAAGCGCGCCGCGCGCTACGGCGCCCAGGTCATCGCGCTGGTCGTCGCTCCCTAGCCCAGCTTCCAGCTTGCCAACGCCTCGTAGCGCGTCGCGCCGGTGCCTGAGCTGCGCCACAACACGATGTCGCTGACCACGCAGTCGCCCCACTGCGCCTGGCCATTGGCCTCAAGCAGATGCGGCCAGTCGCGGAACAACGGCAGCTTGGCCGGGACCAGCTGCGGCCGACACAGGGTGACGTGGGGACGGAAGTCACGCACCGGCGTCTCCTCCAGCACTTCGCAGAGGTCGCGGCGCATGCCGTCGCAGCCCAGTTCAGGATCGTCGACCGCGGCGAAGATGTACTTCGGACCGTCGCCGTTGCTGCCGCTGGCGCCCAGACCACTGAAGCTCAGGCGAGGGGCGCGCTGGCTGCCAGCGACCTCGGCGATGGCGTCGGGCAGATAGCGCGCCGTGTCGTCGTCGAGCTCGCCGAGGAAGACCAGCGTCAGGTGGTAGTCGTCGGGGTGGACCCAGCGCGCCGGCAACTCCCACTGCTGCAGCCGACCGGCGATCGCGCGCAGACGCTCGACGCTGTCGAGGCTCAGCCGCAGGCCGAGAAAATGGTTGTGGGCCATGCCTGCACGGTGCGAGGGCTGGCTCGGGAGTCCAGGTGCAACCTCTTTATACGCATTGATCTATGTGGCATTCTTGTGGCTTGAGCATCGCTTCGCTGTGCGATCAGCGGTCCAGCCGACACCGATCTGCGCTCCCGCGGCCTACATGGTGATGCGGTTGTTGAAGTCGACCCTTCCGTGCTGGTCGCCAGCTAGTCGCTGGCCGTTCTGTGCGCCAGGGTCGTCGCGAACCGCTGCCGCAATACCTCCGCCTGACGAGCAAGTTCCGCCCCGTGCCCAACAGGCGCTGCCCCGCACGTGCGACGGCAGCGCGGCAGGATGGGCAGGCCCGCCAGGACCAGGGCCTGCTTCACCGCCAGCGGATAGCCGATCTCGACCAGACGGCCGAGTTCTGCGATCTCCGCTTGCAGCTGCGGATCGCGGGTCGCGCACAGCTCGGCGATGAGATCGGGGACGAGGTTGGCGATGATCGGCGAACAGCCCGCCGCGCCGGCGGCGATCGAGGCGGTGATATGGGCGGCGTGGGCGTCGTACATCGCCAGCGGCGTGCCGGCGCAGGCGCGGATCTTGGCTGCGGTGATGGCGGCGTCACAAGCCGTGTCCTTGAAGTAGTGCCAGCGGCCGCTGGACGCCAGGCGGCCGACGCCAGCCGGACTGATCAGGCGCTTGTAGGGACGCGGGCACTCGTACAGGCCGAGGCGGATGCCCGGCGTGGCGGCGGCGAGCGCATCCAGCCGCTGCACCGCCTGCTCATCGCTGGCCTCCGGCGGAACGATGTGACCGGTGATGGCAACCACCACGTCGACGCCGGTGGCGGCCATTGCGCGCATCAGCGCGGCCTCGGCGGCGAGGTCGCTGACGCCCAGCGAACCGGTCGCGACCACCGGAACGCGGCCACGCACCCGGCTGACCACGTGGCGGGCAAGCCAGCTGCGCTCCTCCCATCCCAGGTGGTCGATCTCGCTCGACTGGCAGCAGGCGAACAACCCGACCGCGCCGTGATCGAGGTACCACTCGATCAGTGCGTCGAGGCCAGGCTCGTCGATGGCACCCTCGCTGGTGAAGGGCGTGAGCATCACGGGGACCAGTCCTGCCTTCATGTGTTCTATGTATACACTGTAGACGCCTAATGCAAACCACTAGTCTTGCCCCGTGCCCGAATCCCCGCAGACCCTCAGTTCGCTCGCCGTCCGCCTATTACGCGAGCGCATCGTCAGCGGCGCCCTGCCGCCTGGCGCGAAGCTCTCGGACCTCGTCCTCTCGCGCGAGATCGGCATCAGCCGCACGCCGATCCGCGAGGCGATCCGCATGCTGGCCGCCGACGGATTGGTCGAGGTGGTGCCGCATCAGGGCGCCACCGTCCGCTCCCCCAGTTTGGCCGAGCTGGACGAGCTGTACGAGATCCGCGCCCTGCTGGAGGCCCACGCCGCCGCTCGCGCTGCCGCCCGGCGCCCGGCCGAGACCGCCAGCCTGCTCGCCCTGGTCGCAGAGATGGAGGCGATCGCCGTGCCGGACGGCGAGCGCCTCGACCAGGCGGCGACCCGGCGGCAGCGCGAACTCGACCTCGGCTTCCACCGCCTGGTCCTGACCCTGTCCGGCCTGGCGCGGCTGCAGCGCATGGTCGAGGACGCCGGCATCATCGCCCGCCCCTTCGAGACGATGGATCCGTGCATGCCGACCGCCGACCTGCGCTCGGCCTGCCGCCACCACCGGCGCATCGCCGAGGCCATCGCCGCCGGCAATGCCGAGGCGGCGCGCACGGCGATGGCCGCGCACATCGAGGAGGGACGGGCTGGGGCGCGCACCCGGGTCGAGCAGTGGCACCAAACCAACACCGGCCGCGTGCCCGAAGCGCTGCGGCCATTTGTGCGCTGAGGTCGCTGGTCACCGAACCAGAACGCAACCTCGACCACGCTTGCGGACCAGAGGCCAGCAACCAGCGGCCAGCGACCAGCGACCAGCGGCCAGCGACCAGCGACCAGCGACCAGAGGCCAGTCCCCCGCCCTGGCTCTCCCCGCTTGAGCCCGCCCTCATGCCCGCCTACCCTCGTGCATGGCCTGCCTGAAGATCACGTTCGGCTGCTTCGCGCTCATCGGCATCATCGTCGTGGTGCTGGTGCTGGCTGCGGTCGGCCTGTTCGCGCTCGGCGTGCACCACATGTTCGATCTGCCGGAGCGTGCCTCGGTGGCGGCGATCGATCGCGCCCATGGCCCGCTGCTGGACGCGGTGCGCAAGCGCTTGGCCGATCCCGCCAGTCTGCGCAGCTGGCAGGACGCGCCCAAGGGGCTGATCGCGGTGCGCCACGTGGTCAGCACGAGCGGCGAGGCGACCGATCCCGATCTGCTCAGCGGCGCGCCGCTGGGCTGGGCCTCGCACACCCTGCTCAACCGCGCCGGGGTCGCGACCATCGACCAGGCCGGCGGCCCGCGGCCATGCCTGCTCTACGAAATCGAGCAGGGCGGGAAGACCTACTGGCTCTATCTGGCCGATCCCGGTCCGCCGGCTTCGCAGGGTCCGGAGTGAAGACGGACGAATTGCAGACGGACCAGGATCGCGGGCTGAAACCCACGGTCCTCGGACAGTCCTAAGTCGCACATCAGCCGTAGACGCGCACCGCTGCGATCGGCGCCGGCGCTTCGCTGCGCGCCACGACCTCGACGCGCAGCTCCTGCGTGCGCACCCGTTCCGGCAGGCGCAGGCGGATCACGCCATGATGGTTGCCGCGAACCTCGGCCAGCACGCGCCCGGCGCCATCGCGCAGCACCACGTCGCGCACCGCGTAGGGGCTGGCGCGGTCGTGGTGGCGGAAGAGCACGTGCTCCATCGGGTGCTCGTAGTCGGGATCGGTGAAGACCACGACGTCTCCCACCTCGACCGGTTGCGGCCAGCGCAGGGTGACGGCTGGCTGCGCGTCGGCGGGATCGGCGACCCACCAGTTGGCGGTCGAGGTCGGCCGGTGCCAGCCGCTGTTGATCGTGCCGAAGGCGTCGAGCGGCGGGTCGAGCGCCAGGGCCAAGGTCTGCGCTGCCGGTCGGCGCTGCGGGTGCCACCAGGCGAATTCGTGGAAGCCGAACCGCGCGACATCCGTCTGGGAATGGCCGCGGCGCACCGCGAGCACGCCGCTGACCAGTTCGGGCGAGGTGCGTACGCGTAGCTGCGGATTGGCGGCGATGGACGCGAGAACGTAGCGCGGCCGGTCGAGCACGGTGCCCGGGTCGATGACCACGGCGCGGTCGGCGCCGGCCGCCACCGGCACCTCGACACGCGCCAGCACCTCGTCGGGGGTGTGGAAGCCGTCGCGGCTGCAGGCGCGCAGTTCGCATATTGCGACGGTGTCGGCGGCGGCATCGACGCGCAGCGTCAGGCGCGGGGCGCGTCCGGCGGACAGCGGCAACCATACGCCGCGGTCGCGATCCAGCGGCTCGCTGGCGCCATCGGACGGCAGCGCGGCCAGACGCAGCCGCGAACTGAGCGCCACCGTCGCGTCACGCGCCAGATCATCGGCGTCGTCGTAACGCACGGACGGCAGATGCGCGCCTTGGCGCAGCAGGTTCTGCTGCAGTCGCGGAATCAGACCACGCTCCGCCAACTGCGATGGCAAGCAGGCGTGCGTACGGCATAGCGCCGCTGCAGTGCCGGCGGCCTGCCCGCAGGAAGCCAGCGTGCCCATCACGCGGGTGGTGCCGAAGGCGACGTGGCTGACCGACATGACCCGGCCACCGAGCAGCAGGTTGGCGATGTTGCGCGAATACAGGCTGCGGAACGGAATGCCGTAGATGCCGTGGGCGCGGATGTGGGTGCAGCCAGCGTGCTTGCTGTAGACGCCATCGGCCGGATGCAGGTCGAAGGCCCAGCCGCCGTAGGCGATCTCATCGCTGAAGCGCGTCTGCGCCACCACCTCGCCCTGGGTCAGGATGTGGTCGCCCTCGAAGCGGCGGCTCTCGCGCTTGCCCGGGACGTGGCCGAACCACTCCAGCGCCATGGTACGCGTCTCGGGGAAGCGACCGCTGTTCTTCATCCAGCCCCACACCCCGTAGGCGACCTTCCACAGCTCCCACTTGATGCGCTCGCTGTCGTGCACGGTGTCGAGGCGGCCGCCCCACTCGATCCACCACAGTCGGCAGCCGTTGTCGGTGCCCTTGAAGTCGCGCCAGCGCGGGATGGTCCCCTCGATATCCCTCAGCGCGAACTCCGGCGCCACGAACGGCACGTCGTAGCCGACGTCCTTGGTGTAGAAGTACAGCGAATGGCCGAGCAGGCTGCCGTATTCCTCGGCCGGCGCGAAGGGCTCGCCGAACTCCTCGGCCGGCTCGGCGCCCATGCGGAAGGCGGCGCCGGCCTGGAAGCCGAGCACGCCGTCGCCCGAGCTGTCGAGGAAGAGCGGAGCGGTGACGCGGTAGCGGGTCTGGTTCTGAGCATTCCACGCCAAGACTGCCGAGATGGTGGCGGCGTCGCGCTTCTCGCAGGCATGCAGCGCGGTGTTGAGCAGCAGGGTCAGGTTCGGCTCGCGCGCCACCCATTCGAGCAGCACGCTGTCGAAGATCAGCGGGTTGCTGTCCTTGTTGCGCCACAGGTTCTCGCTGAGGATCTCGTCGATGATCCCGCCCTCGCGGGCCCAGCGGTTGTTGGAGCCCATGTGGCAGGTGGCGCCGAGCACCCACAGGCGGATCTCGCTGCTGGCGTTGCCGCCGAGCACCGGGCGATCGTGCAGCAGCACCACCGTGCTGCCGGCACGGGCCGCGGCGATGGCGGCGCAGCAGCCGGCCATGCCGCCGCCGACCACCACCAGATCGGTGGCCAGGTCCACGGTGCGGGGTTCGCGGGCGGCGGCGGCAGGTTCGCGCATGAGCATGACGCCCAGCATGGCGATGCGCTTGCCGACCGGCAGGGGCGTGGAGGGCATTGGATAGCACCAAACCGGTGGTAGATGTATGGCATGGACGCCGCTCTGTGGCTGGCCGGATCAGGGGTGGTCGGCGATGGCGGCATGGCCCGCCGCCGCTTCACCGCCGGTCCCGCCTGGGACACCGGCGAGCGGCAGTTGCCCGAGCATCTGGTCTATGCCATTCATGGCGGTTACGCCCGATTCGAATGCGAGGGAGGCGGCTCGTTGCTCGGCCCCGGCCGGGCCTGCCTGGTGCCACCCGGCGTGCGCTTCCGCGTGCGCGCCGGATCGCCGCCGCCGCGACTCACCCGCCTGCGCCTGGCGACAGCGGCCCCATGGGGTAACGAAGCGGTGGTCTTCGACCTCACCGCCGAACTGCGCCGCGTGCTCGACCTGCTCGCCGACCGGCCCGATCCGGGCCTGGTCGAGGCGGCAGCGTGGGACCGCGCCGGCGGCCTGCTGCTCGCCACCGCGCTGGTGCGCGCCATCGCCGGTCGTGGCGCGGTCGGCCTGCTGGCGCGCTGCACCGCGCTGGTCGAACGCGATCCGCTGATCACCCCGCGCACCCTCGCCGCCGCCTGCGGACTGAGCCACGACTGGTTCACCCGCGCCTTCCGCGTCGCCGCCGGCC
>JALHRW010000214.1 GCA_022841245.1 Planctomycetota bacterium | reverse complement strand
CCGCCGAGCCGAGCGCGCCGACGCCGATCACCGCCACGCGGGCGGCGCGCAGGCGGTCCTGGCCGGCCAGCCCGATCGGCGCGAAGCGGGTCTGGCGCGAGTGGCGGTCGCCGGGTGTTGGCATGTGGTTCAAGCGAGGACGACCCTGGACCGTCCGTGGAGCGGGCAATGCCGAACCGCAGGCGGCGATGAGCTGACGCGAACCGGGGTCTTGATTCCCCATGGGTCCGTTTACTCTCCCGCGCCCTTACCTGAGAGGTCTCCATGGCAGTTCCCAAACGTCGCGTCAGCCACGGTCGCAAGAAGCTCCGCAATCAGCACATCCGCAAGATGACCGCGCCGGCCCTGTCGGTGGATCGCCAGACCAAGAGCGTGCACCGGCCCCACCAGGTCGATCTGCGCACCGGCCTCTACCGCGGCAAGCAGGTGCTGTTCAAGGACGATGACGCGGCTGCTGGCGAGGCCAAGCCCGACGCCAAGCCCGACGCCAAGTAACCGTCCATGGTACGGATCGCCCTCGACGCGATGGGCGGCGACGATGCCCCCTTGGCCATGGTCCAGGGGGCGATCGATTACGCCCGCGCATACCCCGCCCACGAGGTCGTGCTCGTCGGACGCGAGCTTGACCTGCGTTCGTGCCTGAAGCGCGAGGGCGCCAGCCCGAAGAACGTGCACATCGAGGACGCCCCCGAGGTCATCGGCATGGGCGAGAAGATCACCGCCCTCAAGGAGCGGCCGAACGACTCGATGAACCGCTGCGCGCAGATGGTCAAGCGCCGTGATGCCGATGCCATGGTCCTGTGCGGCAACACCGGCTGCTCGGTGGCCGCCGCCCAGCTGCACCTGCGCCGCATCCCCGGCGTCAGCCGCGCCGGCATCCTCACCCCGCTGCCCAACCCCAAGGGTCACACCTGGGTGATCGACATGGGCGCCAACAGCGTGAACAAGCCCGAGCATCTGGTCGACTTCGCCATGCTGGGCGCCTCGTTCCTGGAAAGCTCGTACGGGATCGAGCGGCCGCGCGTCGGCGTGCTGTCGATCGGCGAAGAGGACGGCAAAGGCGTCGATCTGACCGCCGAGACCCTAGCCCTGCTGCGCAAGACCAACCTGAACGTGGTCGGCAATGTCGAAGGCCACCACATCTACCGCGGCGGCCTCGATGTCGTGGTGTGCGACGGCTTCACCGGCAACGTCCTGCTCAAGGCCAGCGAAGGCGTGTCCGAGGCGATGATGACCATCCTCAAGGAGGAGATCTACGCCAGCCTGCGCACCAAGATCGGTGCCCAGATCATGCGTCCGGCCTTCGAGGGCCTGCGCCGCCGCATCCACTGGTCGCTGGTGGGCGGCGCGCTGCTCGCCGGCGTCGATGGCGTGACCATCATCGGCCACGGCCGCAGCAGCCGGGTCGCCGTGTTCCATGCCATCAAGCAGGCCGCCCGCGCGGTCGAAGGGCATGCGATCGAGCGCATGCGTGAGCGCTTCAAGGCGATCACCTCGCTGGTCCCCGCCATCACCGCCGATGCCGCCCGCTCTGCTGGATGAACGCGCCCGTCCGCGCGGCGGACAGGTGGTGTTCATCGTCTGCGTCGCCCTCGCCGCCGGTGCCGGTGGCACCTGGCTGACCCGCGCGCTCGACGCCGCGGTGCAGCCCGGCTGGCCGCTGGCCCTGGGCATCGGCGCGGGCGTCGCCCTCGGGGTGGTGTTCTTCGCCATGCAGGGCGCACGGGTCGTGGTCGACGCCGAGCGCGTCCTGACCTACAGCTTGCATGGCCGGCCGAATCTGGCCGTCGCTCTCGTCCACGTGACAGCCGCCCGCCCGGTCGAAGCAGGCCTGGTGCGCGGTATCGGCCTGGAACTGGCCGATCCGCGGCAGGTCCGCTTCCTGCACAAGGCCGGCATCAGCCCTGAACGCATGCGTACCTGGCGCGAGCAGTTCGGCGTCGACCTGGTGCTGGAGGGCTTCCCGCCAGAGCTGGCCGGACGGCTCCTCGCGCTGCGCAGCGGGTCCAGCTCATGAATCAGATCCAGAAGCGGAACGTCGAGGCGTGCGAACACGCCTACGAGTACTGGAAGCAGAACAGGACCCACAGCGAGGCGAACAGGACGATGTGCCTGGAACTCGCCACGCGCATGATGGCGCTGGTCAAGGCCGGCGCACCAGCGGCGGAGTTCCTCGCCCTGGAGCAGGCCTGCGATGCGGCGCAGATCGACGGGATCGGGCACGGCGGATACGGTCTGCATTCCGCCATCATCGCCGTGCTGTCCGATCTCGGAGCGTGACCCTTACGGGGCCAGGGTCGGCAGGGCCGGCCCCTGGGTGCGCTGCATCGCCGGGGTGATCCCAGGCATGGCGAGGCGGAACCAGAATCCCCAGGCGTTGCCGCCATTGAGATCCATGAGCACGCAGGCCTGGTGCCGTCCGGCGGTGAAGCGGTGCGCGAGCGTCACGCTGTCGGCGATCGCCGGATTGGTCCCGTGCATGTTGCGGTGCACCTCGACGCCATCGATGGCCAGGCGGAATGGCCCGTCATAGCCGAGCAGCAGGCGGGCTTCGATCGCGTCCGGGCAGTCGATGACGAAGTGGCAGGCGGCCCAGCCAGCGCGGCCCTGCCAAGCGGGGTGCTGGTTGATGAAGCCGTTCTGCGCCGTCACCACGTGCGTCGGCAGGGCATCGGGCGCCGGGAAGGGCAGGTCGGCGATGCCGGCCGGCGTCTGGATGTCGGTCGCCCGGCATGCGGACAGGAAGGTCGTGGTCGAGTCGACGACCAGCGGCAGGGGGCCGAAGGCCGGCAGGGCTGCGCCACGGCCGTCGCGGATGCTGCAGTGCGGGCTGATGCCGGGGCCGTAGAGCACGCTCTCCGCCTGGGTGAGGAAGCCGCTGTCGGCGTACAGATGCAGGCTGCTGCCGACGGCGTTGACGCGCCACACCACCGGCAGACGCCGGCCATCGCCGTTCAGCAGGACGAAGCCGTGGCCGTGTCCGTCGCTGACCAGTCCACCGACCGCGTCACGGCAGCGTATTTCGATGACCTTTTCCGTCTTCCGCCCGGGACGGGGGATGACGCGGATGCCGGCGACGTCGGGTTCGGGACGGACCCGGCGGTCGCCCAGCACCAGGCGGGCTGCCTGGCGGGCGAGGCGGCGGCCGAGCTCGGCGAAGGCGGCGCCACCGATGTGGATGCCGTCGTCGAGGTTCAGGTCGATGGCCGCGACTACCGCGAGATTGCGGATCGAGGTGGGCAGCACGCGCTGCTGCTCGCGGATGTCCTCCCACCAGCGGCCGTTGTCGCCACCGTTCACCACCTGGGCGATCTGCACGATCAGCCAGGGCAGCTTGGGCAGGCCGAAGTCGCGCCGGGTGGCAGCGACCAGATCCTGCATCCGCTTGGTGTAGACCGCGGCTGCTTCCGGCGAGCAGTCGGAGCAGCCCTGGTACCACAGCATGCCGGCCACCGGCTGCCCGGTCAGGCCCCACAGCCGCATCATGGAACCATACAGGCTGTCGCCACCCTGGCCCTTCAGCGCGGGGTTCCACTGCGCCATGCTGGTACCGCCATGCGCGCAGGCGATCAGGCCCTGCGGCACCTTGGGGTCGCGGGCGAGCATCTCGCGGGCGAACCACACCCCGACGCCGGTACCTTTGCCCGCCGCGATCCGCTGCTTGAGTGCAGCCGCGTACGGGATCGGGCTGCCCGCATGGCAGCGGTCGGGCGAGGCGGCGAGCAGATGCAGGGGGTCCTTGGCCTCCCGCCAGACCCCGTCGGTGTGCAGGCAGCGGGCGAGCGGATGCGATTCGGGCGCATCGGCGAGATTGCCGATGCCCTCCATGTTGCTCTGGCCGGCCATGATCCAGACATCACCGACGAAGATGTCATCGATGGCCAGGCGTTCGGTTCCGACTGACAGCTCGACGCGGTAGGGGCCTCCGACCGGCAGCTTGGCCAGCCGGGCGGCGAAGGTTCCGCCGGCAGCCTTGCCGACCCGCTTGGCCGACCAGCCCGGCAGCGGCTTGCGTCCGCGCAGGACGCGGGCCGTAACCGGTCCGGCCGTGCTGCACGAGCCGGCGACATCAGCGGTGGCGGAGGAGCCGAGGCGTTGGAGGACCTGGCCAGGGCAGAGACCGGAGGAGATGCGCATCGCGGGACGCTAGCGGGATATTGCCGTCGGCAACCGGGTTGGAGAACCGGCGCTGGCGCAGCCGTCAACGGCGGGTACGGTTTGTCCATGCGCCGCGCATTCTGGTTCACCGGCTGGTATTTCGCACCCTCTGGCTAGGGGTCGGTCGCCGCCTTCCATCGCGCGCGCCCGAACCCCTGGCCCAGCGGCCGGGGGTTCCGCGTTTCCCACGATCCCTCAGAAGCCCACCATGCACCGCACCGACAACCTCCACGTCGTCTCCAACAAGCCCCTCCGCGCCCCCAACGCGGTCAAGGCGGGGCTGCCGCTGTCCGAGCGTGCGTCCGGACTGGTGGCGCTGACCCGCGAGCGCATCCGCGAGATCCTCGCCGGCCGTGACCGCCGCCTGCTGGTCGTGGTCGGGCCGTGCTCGATCCACAGTCCCGCGGCCGCGCTCGAGTACGGTCGCCTGCTGCTGCCGCTGCGCGAGCGGCTCCAGGACCGCCTCGAGATCGTCATGCGGGTCTACTTCGAGAAGCCGCGCACCACCGTCGGGTGGAAGGGTCTGATCAACGATCCGCACCTCGACGGCTCGTACGACATCAACACCGGCCTGTCGCTCGGTCGCAAGCTGCTCATCGACCTCGCCGAACTCGGCCTGCCTGCCGCTTCGGAGATGCTCGATCCGGTGACTCCGCAGTATCTCGCTGACGTGGTCACCTGGACAGCCATCGGTGCCCGCACGACCGAGAGCCAGACCCACCGCGAGGTCGCTTCCGGGTTGTCGATGCCGGTCGGATTCAAGAACGGCACCGACGGCAGCCTGGGCGTGGCGATCAACGCCATGCTGGCGGCCGGCCACGCCCACCACTTCCTCGGCATCGATACGCACGGTCATGCCTCGATCGTCACCACGACCGGCAACCCCGACTGCCATCTCGTGCTGCGCGGCGGGCGCCAGGGGCCGAACTTCGATGCCGCCTCGGTCGCCGCCGCTACCGCCGAACTGGCCAAGGCCAAGGTATCGACGCGGCTGATGGTCGACTGCTCGCACGACAACTCGCAGAAGGACTATCGCCGGCAGGTCGAGGTCTGCGCCGCGGTCGGCGCGCAAGTCGCCGGGGGGGTCGCCAGCCTCCTCGGGGTGATGATCGAGAGCAACCTGGTCGCTGGCCGGCAGGACCTGCCCAAGGACCGCAGCCGTCTGGTCCACGGCCAGAGCATCACCGATGCTTGCGTTGATTTTCCGACCACCGAGTCGATGCTGACCGCACTGGCCGCCACCGTCGCCACCGGGCGACTCGCCGCCACCGCCTGAACCACCGCGCGCAGGTCCCGTCGGACCTGCGCGCATCATTGGAGCGATACGACATGGGCATCCCCGTGACTGCCGAAGGCAAGCGCAAGATGCAGGACGAGCTCGAAGCGCTCGTCCAGCGCATCCCCGTCATCGCGAAGCAGATCGAGGAGGCGCGCGAGAAGGGCGACCTGCGCGAGAACGCCGAGTACCACGCGGCGCGCGAGGACATGTCGATGACCAACGCGCGGCTCAACGAGCTGAAGACCAAGCTGGCCAACAGCCAGGTCGTCGACGAAAGCCAGATCGACACCTCGCGTGTCGCCTTCGGCGCCAAGGTCGACCTGCAGGAGGGCAAGGGGAAGGCCGAGACCTGGTTCCTGGTCGGCGAGGGCGAGGACGACCCGCTCGACAACAAGATCCTCACCTCCAGCCCGATGGGCCAGGCCCTGCTCGGCAAGAAGCTCGGGGAGGTCGTCTCGGTCCAGGCGCCGATGGGGACGATCAAGTACACGATCAAGAAGATATCGTACTGAGACGGGTTCCGGGTTTCGGGGTCATTGCCTCCGGCAGCCGTAGCGGGTATCAACCCCCGGCACCCGCACCCACCCCGACCTTCCCATGAGCGACCTTTCCTCGATCCGTACCCGCATCGACGCGATTGACGAGCGTCTTGTCGAGTTGCTCAACGCCCGCGCCGAGTTGGCGCGCGAGGTCGGGAAGACCAAGGCCGCGACCGGCGCGCCGATCTTCGTGCCGCACCGCGAGCAGGAGGTGTTCAAGCGCCTCGCGGCGCTGAACAAGGGGCCGCTGCCGGACGCCGCGCTGCGCGGCATCTGGCGCGAGGTGATGAGCGCCTCGTTCGCCCTGGAACGTCCCCTGACCATCAGCCACTTCGGCCAGGGCGGGGCGTTCACCCACCTCGCCGCCCGGCTGAAGTTCGGCGAGAGCGTCGCCTACAGCCCGTCGGATGCGATCTCCAGCGTCTTCGCCGAGGTCGAGAAGGGCCGCGCCGACTACGGCGTGGTGCCGATCGAGAATTCCACCGACGGCACCATCACCGACACCATCGACGCCTTCCTCGGCTCGACCGTGCGCATCGTCAACGAACTGCACCTGCGCGTGCGCCATCACCTCATGTCGGGTGTCGAGCGCGCTGCGATCAAGCGCATCTATTCACGTTCGACGGTGTTCGGCCAATGCCGTTCGTGGCTGGCCAACAACATGCCCGGCGTCGAACTGGTCGAAGTCGTGTCGACGACCAAGGCGGCAGAACGCGCGGCGGCCGAGGTCGCGTCGGGTTCGGCGGCGATCGGCTCCGACGAGGCGGCGAAATCCTTCGGTCTGCCGGTCCTGGCCAGCGACCTGCAGGACAATCCGAACAACATGACCCGCTTCGTCGTGGTGGCGCGGCCGCAGCACGCGGCCCAGCCGACCGGCGACGACAAGACCACGGTCATGCTCGCGGTCAGCGACCGTCCGGGGGCGCTGTACGATTGCCTGACGCCATTCCACAAGGCCGGCATCAACCTGTGCAAGATCGAGAGCCGCCCGAGCCGTCGGCGCGCCTGGGAATACCTCTTCTTCATCGACCTGCTCGGCCACCAGCGCGAAGCGCGCATCGCCGAGGCCATCGCCGAACTGGCGCGCGGCGCTGCGGTGTGCGAGATCCTGGGCAGCTATCCGCGGGCAGACCAGCCGCTGAACGCCTAGACACGGCCACCTCCGGGCGCTTGCAGGCGGAGTTCGTCCGCTGATCCTGCCGGGCTGCGTGTCCGCCGTCCCGCTCCGTGTCCGCCTGGCCAGCCCGACCGCCGATCCCGATGGCGAGCTGCCGTTCCGCATCCTGGTGGTGGCCGACGCCGCCGGCCGGCGGCTGTCTGCGCCGCTCGGGCAGCGCCAGCCCATCCCGCTCGGAACGGGCGGCATCGCTACGTTGCTCGCGGCTGTCGCTCCGCGCGTCAGCGGAACGATCGATGGGATCAGCTACGATCTCGACTGGACGACTCCCGGAGGACCGGCCCGAGCCGGCTGCATCGCCGGAATCGACGGACTCGACGCGCTGGAGCGGCGGCGCTGCGATCGGTCGGCGCCGATGGTCGAGCGCGCGCTGCTCGCCGAGCGCATCGCCGGACTGACCGCCACGGTGCGCGAGCAGCCCGGGCCGCGCCGTCTGGAAGCGCTGTGGCGATCGCTGGCATTGCTGGCGGAGCACACCGGCCATGGCGTCGAGCTGGCGCTGCTGCCGGCGACGCGCGAGGAGCTCGACGAGGATCTCGGCGACGCTCCCGACCCGTCAGCCAGCGGCCTGTTCCGCACCGTCTACAGCGACGAGTACGGCCAGCACGGTGGGCGGCCGTGGGCGCTGCTGGCGACCGACCTGCTGTGCGGGCCGCAGGCGCGCGACGCCGCGTTGCTGCGCCGCCTCGCCGCGCTCGGCACTCTGGCCCACACCCCGGTCCTGGCCGGTGCCGCGCCGGGACTGCTGGGACTGGCTGGTTGGCCGGGGCTGGCTGAGATCGGCGATGTCCCCGCTGCGCTCGCTGGTGGGGCCGCCGCCTGGCAGGCCCTGCGCGCGCACGATGACGCCCGTCACGCCGCGCTGGTCCTGCCGCCGCCACCGCTCCGCGCGCCGTTGCTGGCCGGTGCCGACCGCCTGTGGGGTCTGGCCGCGCTGGTATTG
>JALHRW010000213.1 GCA_022841245.1 Planctomycetota bacterium | reverse complement strand
GGCGGTGCTCGGCGCCGCTCTCTCTGCAGGACTGCTGGTGCCGGACGCGCTGGAGCTGGCGGCTGGTGCCTGCGCCAACCGCGAGCTTGCCGCCCGACTCCGCGACGCCGCATCGGCGGTGCGCACCGCACGCCTGGCGGATCTCAGCGCCGCCCTCGCCGCCTGCGGACTGGAGGGAGACGAACTCGAACTGGTCCGCTCCGGCGAACGCTCCGGCAAGCTGGAAGAGGGGCTGTCCCACGCCCGAACCGTCGCCGCCGAGCGCTTCGCCCTGCGCCTGCAGTGGACAGCGCGGCTGACCACCGGCACGGCGTATGGCCTGGCGATGCTCATCGCCGTCGTCTCGATCTTTGCGATGGTGGCGCAGACCTATGGGCCGCTGCTGCGCGAATTGGAGGGGCAGTAGTCAGAACGGGACGGTGACACCGAATCGCACGGTGACGAGGGTGACATCGGCAGTGCGGTCCGGGGGTGCATACTGCCAGGCGCCGACGTCGTTGCCGCGCTTGACCTGCACCGCCCCGTCCCACACCGCCCAGCGCTGCACCAGGCTGAGTCCGGCGGTGAGGCCGAGCCAGAGGTCGGAGGTCGCCTCGACTTGATTGCCGGCGTGGACGTCCGGGATGGCGCTGGCCGCCGGCAGCCATTCAGCGACCGCGCCGCAGCGCGGCACGAGGATGAGCTGGTCGAGGATGGCGACATGCTCGTAACCCAGGCGCAGCGTCCACAGGTCGGAGAAGTCCTCGGGTGGGATGAGCACGTTCACTGGGCTGTGCCGTCCGGACGCGTCGTCGCGGTAGTAGTCGCTCCAGTGCGTCCAGGTCGCATCGAAGCTGACCGTGTCGAGATCGGCATGCCGCCAGGCGAGGCCGAGGGTGGCGCTCGGCGGATGGTGCAGGGTGGCCTCGGTCACGGAAGTGGAGCGGTTGTCGGTGATGAGGCCAGCGCCATCGTCGGTGTGGATGCGGACCTGGGTGCTGGTCTCCAACCGGAGGTCATAGCCGGGCTTGACCACCAACGCGACGCCCAATGAGGGCAGGGCTTGCCAGAACAGGCCGAGGACGGCGTTGACGCCCTGCTTGACCGTAGTGGTCGAATCGACGTCGGTGACGGAGACCGAGGGCGGATCGGGGAAGCCGAAGAAGCTGAAGGTGGTGGAGTTGCGCCAGCTGGAGTGCTCGTCGTAGGAGCTTGCCCCGGTCCAGGCATCGCCCCAGGCGTTGAGCGACAGGCCGAACGACAGACCCGGTCGGGGTTCGATGGCATAGCTCAGTCCGAGACTGGAGAAGGCGCCCTCGCGGTCGAACTCCCGTGCGTCCTCGGTGGTCAGCTCGATCGGGAACGAGTCGATGTAGTCACTGCGCTGCCAGGACAGCGAGCGGGTGAAGTCGTACTGCCGCTGCCAGGCGAGGCCGAGCACCTGCATGCAGCCGCCGGCGAAGAAGGGCTGCAGCACGCTGAGGTGCTCGGGGCGCAGGGACTGGTCGGTCTCGGTCCCGTCGATGGTGACGCTGGTCCGCCACCAGCCGAACGAGGCGGCCAACTCGGGCTGTTCGCACTGGGTCAAGCCGGCCGGATTCCAGGTGCTGGCGGTGGCGTCGTCGGCGATGGCGCTGAACGCGCCGCCCATGCCCAGGGCGCGGGCACCGGCGCCGATCGCGACCGGCTGGTCGCCGAAGGAGTCGGCGGCGTGCTCAACCGCAGTGAGAGGAGCGCCCCCCACGAGCAGGAGCGACAGCAGTGGGCTGCGGCTCATTCGCTCACCGCCCAGCCATCAGCCGGCAGGATGCCGGCGACCCGGCGGGCCAGCGCCTCGTCGGCACCGACCTCGCGGATCTCGGCCTCGCCCATCGGGACGGCGCCGGGCATCGGAGGACCGGGGAAGAGGTGGAGGCGCAGATGGACCACGGCGCCATCGCGGCCGCCGAGGGGCAGGCGCAGCCGTCCGCCATCATCAGCCCCGGCGGGTCCGGAGATGACCGGGAAGACCTGGCGCAAGCGGCCGGCAGCGGCAGCGAACAGGGCTTCGGCGGCGGCCGGTCCGCCGCGTTCGACGTAGGCGTCGGCGCTGGCGACGACCGCGCCGCTGGCGCTGTGCACCAGGCGCAGGTAGCACTCGGCATCGTGTTCGCCGTGCGTCACCGTGCCGGCGATGACGTAGCGGCTGGCCAGGCGGCGGCCAGCGGCCGCGGCGGTGCCGCCATCGACCAGTCCGGCCTCGACCAGTGCAAGTTCGCGGGCCAGCAGGTCGTCGGCGCGGCGGTCGAGCAAGCGGAAGCGTCCATCGCTGAGCAGGGCGGCGAGCAGCCCGCTGTCGTCGCCGGGTCGCAGCGCGCCGGGGCGCGGGCTCTGCAGCGGCAGGGCCAGGGCCACGGCGCGCAGGCTGCGGTCCTGGTGCGGCGAGGATTTGGCGTCGACCCGGCGTTCCGCCGTGCCGGCGCGGCCGGCGCGGTCGACCAGGGTGAAGCGCAGCTGTTGCGGTCCGCTGGCGAGATCGAGCCGCAGGGTGCCGCCGGCGCGCACCCCATCGATGGGCAGGCGGGCCAGTAGCGTGCCGCCGCCGTCCTCGACGGTCAGGGTGGCGAGGCCGCCGGCGGCCTCGCCACGCCAGCGGTACCAGGCCTGCCCGTTGGCGACCACCTGGCCTTGGTCGGGTCCGTCGAGCTCAAGCGTCGGGTCAGGGATCGGTGCGGCGACGAGAACCTGCGCCCCGGGCTGCGGGCCGCTGGCGTCGCCCAGGGCCAGGCTGGCGCCGGTCGCAGTGGTCAACTGGAAGGAGCCCGCGGCATCGGCGGCCACCCGCAAGAGAGCGCCAGCGGAGTCGCGCAGCCACAGCACGGCGTCGGCGGCGGCGACCATCTGGCCGTGCACGCTGATGCCGTCCGCACCGGCTTCGATGCGGGTCAGCTCGATGCGGGTGGGGCTGACGCCGATGGACGGGACCGACGCGGGGATGGCGCGGCCGCTGCGCAGGGTCTGTACCCGCTCCAGCAGCCACTCCGCCTTGGCGCTGGGCTCCTGATCGAGACTGAGGCGCAGCAGCGCCTCGGCCTCATCGAGCCGGCCATCGCGCAGCAGCACTGCCGCAAGTTCGCGCTGGGCAAAGCATTGCACGAAATGCAGGCCGTAGGTGCGGGCGCGGCGGCTGTCGCTCTGGCGCAGGCGCAGGCACTGGCGCAGGTCGGCCTCGGCTGCCCGGTCATCGCCGGCCTCGGCCCACGACAGGCCGCGTTCGTAGAAGTGCCACCAGCGGTTGCGGAAGGGTACTCCGATGTCGCCTGGGGCCAGCGAGTGCCCGTCCCCGGCGACGCGGCTGGCGCAGCCCATCGCACCGGCAAGGCAGGTGAGGCAGGCGAGGAGGATGCCGCCGCGTCGCAGGCAGTTCGGCCCGGCGCATCCACCCATCAGCGGGTCACGCGGCTGGCCGAGGTTCCCGCCAGATCGGCGCCGGCCGGGTTGAGTACGACGGTGGCCTGCGTCGCTTCAGTGGCGATGACGGTGGCGCTGGCGGCTGCTGGCCCGGCCGGAGCGTGGCGCACGGTGAGCTGGTCGCCGACCCGCAGGCCATGCCGCCGGCCGGCCAGGACGATGATCGCATCGGGGCGCCGCTCGATCGCAGCCTGTAGCGGCAGCTGGTCGATTGCGGCAGTGAGGCCGGCGGTGACGGCGGTGGCGACCTCGCCAGGGGGGACCAGGCGGCAAGCGACCAGCTCGCCGGTCTCGACCAGGACGCAGCGCACCTCGACCAGGGCCTCGACCGGCTCGGCGAAGATGGCGATGTGCCCGCCGACCAGCCGGCCGAGACGGACCGCGGCCTGCGCTTCGATGCGGCCTTCGCCCACCAGGCGCTGCTCGGCCACCAGGGCGTCGATGCGGGAGCGTTCGACCACCGGCAGGCCGCTGGCCCGGCAAGCCTCGGCCAGTCCAGCCTGGGCCGCAGCGGGCAGAGAGCCGGCGAGTACGAATACCGCACGGGTCGGCGTGGCGGAGACCTGGGCTGGAGCGGCGGCCGGCGGGGGCGGTTCGGCGGCAGCCATGGCGGTCTGGTCGCCGGCGTGTCCCCAGCCAATCAGGACAGTGCCGATGCCAGCGATGCCGGCAGCGGCCCACCACAGCCGCTGGTGGTGCGATGGCATCGGCAGTGGGCGCACCGCGGTGGTCGAGGCGGTGGCGAGGCCGAGCTGGCGTTCGAGTTCGGCCACGACGGCCGCGCCGTCAGCCGGACGCTGGGCCGGGTCCTTGGCCAGCATGCGATGTGCGAGCTGACCAAGTGCGGCGGGCAGGCCGGGGGAGCGGGTGGAGGGATCGGGGATGGTGCCCTGGCGGTGGATGGCGAGCAGTTCCCGGAAGGAACGTCCCGGGAACGGCGCCTCACCGGTAAGCAGATAGTACAAGGTGGCACCGAGGCCGTAGACGTCGGCGGCCGGAGTGACCAGGTGCGCATCCTTCGCCTGTTCCGGAGGCATGTAGGCGGGAGTCCCGATGATGCCGCCGAACGAGGTGTCCTCACCGCCGGCCGGATCGTTGATCAGCGCCCGGGCCAGGCCGAGATCCGCCACCTTGATCCGGCCGTCGGCGTCCTGCAGCAGATTGGATGGCTTGATGTCGCGGTGGACGATGCCCTGGCGGTGGGCAGCCGCCAGGCCTCGCGCGGCCTGCAGGATGATGTCGGCCGCTTCGCGCCAGGGCAGCGGGCCCCGGTCGTGCACCAGCTGCTTGAGGTTGCGGCCAGGCACGTACTCGAGCACGAGATAGCAGAAGCCGCCCTCATCGCCGGCATGGAGGATGCGGACGATGTGCTCGTGCTGGACCCGCGCCGCCAGCCGCGCCTCGGTGAGGAAGCGGTTGCGGCTCCCGCTGCCGGCCCGCATCACCTTGATCGCCACCTCGACATCGAGGATGGGATGGTGACCGAGATAGACTCGGCCCATCCCGCCCTGGCCGATGAGACGCTCGAGCTGCACCCCGCCCAGGCGGTCGGGCATGGCGCTGAGCGATCCCGAGCGCGACTCCTCGTCGTGCCCGTCGGCGTGGTTGTCAGGATGCTGGTTCACGGCGGATCCTGTCGCTAAGGGAAAGACAGCCCCGGCAAGTATCGGGGCCGGCCGGCGCGCTCAACCCTTGGCTTTGGGGAGGGGTTTCAGCGCGATGTCGACCACTTTCGGCTTGCCCGGCTTGGCGCCCGGCTTGGCGAGGGTGACCTTCTTGGTAACCGGTTTGCACCCCGGGGCATGGACAGTGAGGACATGGCTGCCGGCGCGCGAGGTGCCGCCGATGAAGGTGCCATCGAGGCAGGACAGCGAGAGGGTCGGGCAGGTGATGGTGGCGTTGGTGCAAGCCGCGCCGCCGAGGGTGATGGAGCCGGTGAGGAAGGATACGGACATGGGTTGGCTCCGGTTCAGACGTGGACGAGGATGAAGTTGAGCTGGTTGATCGTGCCGTCACCCACGGTGATCTGCTTGGTCTGGGGCACGTAGTTCGGCGCCTGGGCGGTGACGTCGCAGGTCGCCGCGCCAACGGTCAGGAACCAGTAGCCGCCACCGCGGTTGACCACGGAATAGCCGGGACAACTGGCGGTCGAGGTGGGGATCACTTGGCCGGTGGCGGAATCGGTGATGGTGCCGTAAATGCGGGCGGTCATGAGGGACTCCTATGGGGTTGAGCCAGGCGGCGGTGTGCCCCCAGGCGATGCTGATGACAATTCCGGACGGAACGGCACCAGGCAACCAACTCACTCTAGCAGGTCGAGCCGCGGAAGGCAAATCCCAGCGCGGGTCGGTATCAGGTCGCCCCCCATTTCCGGAAGGGCCTGGATTCGTCCAGCGAAGGCCAGAACATTGAAGGCGTGGACGGAATCACCAGCATACTTGGCATTTCTGCGGGAGTTCTGGGCGTGGTCGCATGCTGTGCGTTGTTGCGCCGGCGGCAGTGCGACGCCGGCGCGACCGCCGCCTTGGCGGCGGCGGCCCAGTCGCTGGGTTCCGCCAGCGACCCCATGGCTGCGATGCCGGCAGTACTCGCCGGCCTTGGCCAGGGTTTCGCGTGCGTCAGGCTCGAGTTGCACGGCATCCACGCTGCCGCCGCCGGTACGCCGCTGAGCAGCCTGCGCTCGGCCTGGGCTGCTCCCGGGGTAGCGGATCGCCTCGCCGACCCGGGCCAGCGCGATCGGCCCTGGCATGCCGGTCGCACCCGCTGGCTCGCGGAACTGGCCGCCGGCCGCATCTGCACCGCTACCGCCAGCGAGGCCTCCGGCGCCGAGCGCGCCGAGCTGGCGGGTCACGGAGCGGTCGCGCTGGCGCCCGTGGTGGTGGGCGGCCAGCTGTGGGGCTGCCTGGTCTGCTGCGATCGCCAGGATCGTCGCCGAAATCCCGACCAGTGCGCCGCCCTGCAACTCGCCGCCTCGCTGGTAGCGGCCGCCGTAACCCGTGCCGAGACCGCCACGCAGTTCGCCGCAGCGCGCGCCGAGGCCGCCTCCGGCGATCGCGCCAAGCGCGAGTTCCTCGCCAACATCAGCCATGAGGTACGCACCCCGCTCAACGGCGTGCTCGGCATGTCCGGACTGCTGCTCGACACCGAACTCGACACCCGCCAGCGCGAGTACGCCCAGGTGGTGCGCTCGTCGGCTGAGAACCTCCTCGCTCTGCTCAACGACCTCATCGATCTGGCCAAAGCGGAGGGCGAGCAGCGTGTCGAGCGCTCCCGTTTCGATCCGGTGCGTCTGGCCGAGGATGTCGTCGCGATGCTCGCTGAACGCGCCCATGCCAAAGGGCTGGAGATCGCGGTGCATCCGTCCGACGACTTGCCGCGGCGCGTCATCAGCGATCCCACCAGGCTGCGTCAGGTATTGGTCAACATGGTGGGCAATGCGATCAAGTTCACCGCGCGCGGGAACGTCGTGGTGTGGGTCGGGTGGTCCGACGCCGGCGATGGCGTCCTGACCTACGAGGTCCGCGACAGTGGCATCGGCATCGACCCCGCGGTCCAACCGTGCATCTTCGCCACCTTTGCGCAGGGCGACGGCTCGACCACCCGTCGCTTTGGCGGCACCGGCCTGGGTCTGGCGATCTGCAAGCGCCAGGTCGAGGTCCTCGGCGGGACGGTGGCATGCCGCAGCGTGCTTGGCAGCGGCTCGACCTTCGTCGTCCAGGTGCCGAGCCCTGGCGGTTCGTCAGCTTCCGCGGGGCGCAGCACGCGGGTGACGGGCATGCAGGTCGGTGCGCGGGTGCTGGTGGTCGAGGCGGATGCAGCGGCAGCCGCCGCCACCGCCGCGGTGTGCCGCCGCGTCGGCCTGGTGCCTGAGACGGTGACGGGCTGCACCGAAGCGTTGGCGCGGCTGGCCACGCTGGGCGCCGAGTGCCCCCGCCTGATCCTGGTCTCCGTCGGTCTGCCCGGAGCCAGCGATCTGCCGGCGCTGCTGCAGGCGGCGCAGCCGGAAGCGGCGGTGCCGTGCATTCTGCTCTGCCCGTTGCACCGCCGGCCGCACCAGACCGAATCGCAGCGTCTCGGCTTTGCCGCCTGCTTGGTCAAACCGGCCCGTACCGCCCGCCTCGCTGAGGTGGCCGGTCGGGCGCTCAGCCGCAACCAGGATGAGAGCAGCGGCCCGCAGACGGGCAGCCACCATCAGCGCTCGCTGCGCGTGCTGGTGGTCGAGGACGATGCGATCAACCAGCGCCTGGCCAAGGCCGTGTTGGAGCGCGACGGCATGCGCGTCGATCTCGCCGGCGACGGCCTCGAAGCGCTCGAGGCGCTCTCCCGCGGCCGTTACGACGCGGTGCTCATGGATCTGCTCATGCCGGTGATGGACGGCATCGCCTGCGCTACCGAGATTCGCCGTCTCGAACACGAACGTGGCCAGTCGCCGATCCCCATCCTCGCCGTCTCGGCGCTTGATAAGCCCGAGGTGACCGAGCGCTGCCGCCAAGTCGGCATCGATGGCCAGCTGCGCAAGCCGTTCGAGCCCAAGCACCTTCGTCGTCTGTTGCGCCGGCTCGTACAGAAAAGGGCAGCGGGCTAGCCGCTGGCCGCTGGCCGCTAGCCGCTGGCCGCTGGCCGCTGGCCGCTAGCCGCTGGCCGCTGGCCGCTGGCCGCTGGCCGCTGGCCGCTGGCCG
>JALHRW010000212.1 GCA_022841245.1 Planctomycetota bacterium | reverse complement strand
CCAGCACCTCGCGCACCACGCGCAGGGCGTGGCCGCGGCCGCGGCGGGCCGGCAGATGCGTCTCGGTGCGGTCGCTGAACAGGATCAGGCCGAGGCGGTCGCCATTCCTGAGCGCAGTCACCCCGACCACCGCCGCGGCCTCGGCGGCGAGGGCCAGCTTGGCCCGCGGGCTGAGCCCGGGGATGGCGCCGAAGCGCATCGAGCCGCTGACGTCGACCAGCAGCACGACGGTCAGCTCGCGCTCTTCGCGGAACACCTTGATGTACGGCTTCCCGGCCCGCGCCGTCACGTTCCAGTCGATCGCACGCACATCGTCGCCGCTGGCGTACTCGCGCACCTCGTCGAACTCCATGCCCTGGCCACGGAAGGCCGAGCGGTAGCGACCCGCCGCCAACGAGGAGACGAGCCGCTCGGTGCGCAGTTCGATGCGCCGGACTTGGCGCAATATGTCGGCTACATCGGTCATCTTACGGGACGACGACGTGTTCCAGCAGGCGGGCGACCAGCGCGTCGGTGTCGAGACCCTCGGCCTCGGCCTCGTAGCTGGCGATGAGGCGGTGGCGCAGCACGTCCGGAGCGATGCTCTTGATGTCCTGCGGGGTGGTGAAGCCACGGCCGTCGAGGAAGGCGTGGGCGCGGCCGGCCTGGGCCAGCGCGATGGTGGCGCGCGGGCTGGCTCCGACCTGGATCAGGTTGGCCAGGGTCTTCACGCCGGCGCCGACCGGATCGCGAGTCGCGCGCACCAGGCTGACGCAGTAGTCGTTGAGCCGGGCGTCCATGTGCACGCCGTCGAGGGCGAGCTTGGCCGCCTCCAGCTGACTGATGTCCATCACCGGGTTGAGCACCACCGGCGTGCGGTTCATCGCCCGCTCCAGGATCTGACGCTCCTCGTCGGCGCTGGGGTAGCCGACGCGCACCTTCATCAGGAAGCGATCGGTCTGCGCCTCGGGCAGCGGGTAGGTGCCCTCCTGCTCGATCGGGTTCTGCGTCGCCAGCACCAGGAACGGGCGCGGCAGCGGGAAGGTCTGGTCGCCAATCGTGACCTGGCGCTCCTGCATCGCCTCGAGCAGCGCCGACTGCACCTTGGCCGGGGCGCGGTTGATCTCGTCGGCCAGCACCACCTGGGCGAAGATCGGGCCCTGCTTCACGCTGAAGGTGCCGCCCTCGTAGATGCGCGTGCCGATGATGTCGGCGGGCAGCAGGTCGGGGGTGAACTGGATGCGGCGGAACTGCACGTCGAGGGCGGCGGCCATCGCCTTGACCACGGTGGTCTTGGCCAGCCCGGGCAGGCCTTCGAGCAGCAGATGCGAGTCGGTGACCAGGCCGATGAGCAGACGGCGGACCAGTTCGCGCTGCCCGACCAGGATCTTGCCGACCTCGGCCTCGACCTGGCGGAGCGGGGCGGATGCGTCGGCGAGTTGGGAAGCGGTTGCGGCCATGGCGACTCCGGTGTTGACCGGAGACGGTGTAGACCGCTTCAGCTTACCCGCAATGCGCTGTGGCGAGAAGTCGCGCCAGCTCGTCTGCGCTGTCGGCCAGCAGATCGAAGCCGAGCATGCGCTCGCGCGGGGTCGTACCCCAGGTGACGCCGATCGCGGTCATGCCCGCCGCCCGCGCCGTCTCCAGGTCGACCGCGCTGTCGCCGACGTAGGCGCAGTCGGCCGGCGCCGCGCCGCAGGCCGCCGACGCCATCCATGCCCCGCGCGGATCGGGCTTGGCCGCCGGCAGATCGCCATCGCCGAGCACCGCCAGCATGGCGTCGGCCAGACCGAGGCGGCGCAGGGTCTCGCGCACCATGGTGCCGAGGTTGTTGGTCACCACCGCCTGCGGCAGGCCGTGCCCGCGCAGCAATTCGGGAATGCCCGGAAAGGCGCGCGCCACCTGCGGGAAGCGCACCGCGGCGTGGCGGTAGAACGCATCGTTCAGCGCCTGCGCCCGCCGGTCGGCAGGATCGATGCCGGCATGCATGGCCATGCGCGGCACCGTCGCCTTGACCATGCCGGCCTTGACCTGGTCTAGCGTCGCCGGCGCATAGCCGAGTTCGATCAACGCGGCGTTGGTCGCCGCCATCACCGCGCCAGGCGAATCGACGAGCGTCCCGTCGAAGTCCCAGATGACCGAGGCGATACGCCGGCTCAGTGCGCCACCGCCACCTTCTTGCCCATCGGCTGGCCGATGCCCTTGAGCATCTGGTCGAACCACGGCGCGCTGATGTCGAAGGGCTTGCCGCCCTTGATGCGCGGGAACTCGATGGCGCGCAGGCGGTTCTTGTTGTCCTCGTCGTGACCGATGACGCCGGCCTCGCCCCGCAGTGCGCATTCGACAGCGGTGTCGACCATGCTCTTGATCAGGCGCAGGTCGTCAGCGTTGGCCGCGGCGGCGCGGGCGAAGTAGCCGCTCTTCTGCACCAGGGTCTTATCGGCGCCGAGCTGCTTGCCGAACTGCTTCGACATCCACTGGCCGACGTTGACCTTGTCGAGCTTGAGGTGGCCGAAGGCGTCGCGCTCGACCGCCTCGCCACGCGACTCCATCTCCTTGACGATCTGCTCGACGCCAGCGCCCTCGGAGACGAAGATGTTGACGCAGTCCTTGCGATCGAGGGTTGCGCGCAGGCGCTTCACTTCGGCGGCGATGTCCAGTTCCATCTCGGGGATGTAGACCGCGTCGATGTCCTTGTGGTGGTGCGCGAGGTTGAAGCCGGGCAGGAACTCGGTGCTGCGCAGGCGCTCGCGGTAGACCTTGGCGGTGTAGGCGGTGAGCCAGCCGCAGTTGCGCCCCATCACCTCGTGGATGATGACCATGCGCGGGTTGGCCGACTGCTCGTTGACCACGTTCTCGAAGAAGATCGCGCCCTGCTCGGCGGCGGTCCACGCGCCCAGGCTCTGCTTGATCGGGAAGACGTCGTTGTCGATCGTCTTGGGCAGGCCGACCACGGTCAGCTTGTAGCCGTTCTTGGCCAGGAAGGCCGCGAGGTCGGCGGCGGTGGTGTTGGTATCGTCGCCGCCCACCGTGTGCAGGATGGTGATGCCATCCTTGGTCAGCTGGTCGGCGGCGGCCTTCAGCGGATCGCCGCCTTCCTTGACCAGGCCGCGCTTCACGCAGTCGGCGACGTTGGTGAGCTTGACCCGGCTGTTGCCCAGCGGGCTGCCGCCGTGCAGGTGCAGGATGTGGGCCTTCGAGCGCACCTCGGCGCCGGCGACGATCGACTCGCCCTTGAGCAGGCCCTTGTAGCCGCCGAGGTAGCCGATGATCTCGATCTCGGGATCGATGTCGTTGTAGCGCTCGATCAGCCCGCCGACCGCGGACGAGAGGCATGGGGCGAGACCGCCGGCGGTGAGGATGGCGACTTTGGCTTTGGGCATGGGATACCTCGGTGGGGGCGAGCGGGGTTTGTAGGGATTGCCTGGGGTGGCGGAAGTGCCGAGCCGTGCATCTGCGTAAGCCATGCATTATACGCAGGTTGCGTCATGCAGCCCGCCCCAGGCACCCCCACCCTCCCACTGGCACGCCCAGTGCGTTCCCTCCCTCGTGCCCGAATCCCTCCTCATCGGCCTGTCCGCCCTCCAGACCCACAAGCGGGCCATGGAGGTGACCAGCCACAACCTGGCCAACGCCACCACGCCCGGCTTCTCGCGCCAGCGCGCCGAGCTGGTCGCCCCGCCGGCCGAGAACTACAATCCTGGGCAGATCGGCACCGGCGTCGATGTCGACGCCATCCGCCGCATCGTCGACACGCTGACCGACGAGCGCCTGCGCGCCTCGGCCTCGGAGACCAAGCGTCTCCAGACCCTGCGCGACAACCTCAAGACCATGGAGCTGGTGTTCAACGAGCCGGGCGAGAACGGTTTGGCCGGCGGCACCGACCGGCTGTTCAACGTCCTCGGCGACCTGTCGAACAACCCGGAATCGTCGGCCCTGCGTTCGGCCGCGGTGCAGGAGCTGCAGACCTGGACCAGCACGCTCAACGACCTCTCGACCCGGCTCGAACGCCTGGCGCAGGACGTGCGCGACACCATCGACGACCAGCTGCGCGGAGTGAACCAGATCGCCGAGCAGATCGCCAACCTCAACCAGCAGATCCGCCGCCAGACCCTCTCGGGCAACAGCCCCAACGACCTGCTCGATGCCCGCGACCAGCTGGTTTCGGAGCTGTCCGGCTACCTCGAGCTGCGCGTGCGCCGCAACGTCGACGACGGCAGCATGCTGATCGACGCTGGCGGCATCCAGCTGGTCGGCCTGGACAGCGCGAACGAGCTCCGCGCCGAGGTCAAGCCCGACGGCGGCATCCAGATCCTCACCCCCAACGGCGGCATCCTGCGGCCCAAGGGCGGCTCGATCGCCGCGCTCGACGAGCTCGAGGGCAGCATCCTCCCCGGCGTGGTCGGGGCGCTCGACAACCTCGCTGCGACCATGGCCAAGCGGCTCAACGCGCTGCACGCGACGTCGACCAGCCAGGCGATGGAGGCGACCGACTTCCAGGCCTCGTTCACCGTCCCCGGCGACCACCTGCAGACCAATCTCGACGACGCCCAGATCGCCCAGATCGATGGCGAGGGTCCGGGAGTGCCGCCGCTATTCGCCCCGTCGTTCACCGACGCGGCCGGCAACGCCGTGGCACGCAACCTGACCATCAACGTCCGTGACACCTCGACCGGCGAAGCGCGCAAGTACACCATCCGCTACGATCCGCTCAGCGGCACCGGCACGCGCTCACTGCAGGACCTGGTCAGCGCGATCAACACCGGCGAGGGCGGCGGCTTCACCGTCATCCCCGCCGACGGCATCGGCATCCCCGGGGTGCGCGCCAAGGCGGTGGCGGTCGAGGACGGCTGGCAGTTCCAGATCACCGCCGGGACCGGCCAGGCGATCGACTTCAGCCCGGCCCTCGACTTCCGTCCCGGCAACCGCCAGTGGTCCGGCCCGCAGGTCACAGTCAGCACCGTCGCAGCCATCCCCAGCGCGGTCGGCGACCGCATCCAGTTCGAGGTCGAGAAGGTCACGCCCAGCGGCGCCGCCCTGCAGCTGCGGCTGTCGACGCGCAACCCGGTCGACGGTTCCACGGTCAGCCTCGGCACCGTCGCCCTGCCCACCGCAGCGGTCAACCTGTCGATCGGCGGCAGCGGCACGCTGAGCATCGCCGCCGCCGCCGGCACCTACCGCGAGGGCGACCGCTTCGTCGTCGAGCTGAATGCCGCCGGTGCCGTGCTGCAGAAGGGCAGCGCCGTCGCCGGCCCCTACGTCCAGGACAACGAGCGCGTCGCCACCGACGCCGGCTTCGCGGTGCGCGGCCGCTATTCCGGCGCCCTCTCGCTGGCGGCCAACCCGACCGGCACCCCGCCGTTCACCACCTGGTCGATGCGCGTGGTCACCGCCGGCACCATCGGCGCCAAGAGCAGCAGCGATCCCCTGGCGGCGCAGCCACCGGTGGTCGAGTTCAGCTACTGGGGCGGCACCGCCGCCTCGCCGACCCAGCAGACCGTGCGCCGCACCCTCGACGAGAAGCTGCCCGCCGGCACGCCGGTGCAGATCGCCGACGGGGTCTACGCGGTGTTCGACTCCGGCACCCTGACCCTCACCGACCCCGGCGAGGACGCGACCTTCACCGTCGACGCCGAGCCCGACCAGGCCGGCATCCTGCCCGCCCTCGGCATCGGCGGCATGTTCACCGGCTCGACCGCCGGCAACCTGCGGGTCGACCAGCGCCTGGTCGACGATCCGACCCAGTTCAACACCGGCCTGACCCGCTCCGAAGGCGACAACAGCAACGTCCTGCGCCTGCTCGACGCACGCAGCGAGAAGCTGTTCAACAACGGCGTCTTCAACCTCGACGACACCTACAACTCGATCCTCTCCAACGTCGGCGTGCGCATCCAGCAGGCCGACCGTCTCAACGAGAACCAGTCTTCCATCCGCGCCGCACTGGAGAACCAGCGTCAGCAGGTCTCCGGTGTCAACATCGATGAAGAGGTCGGTCTGATGATCCTGCAGCAGCAGGCCTACACCGCTGCGGCGCGGGTCATCACCTTCGCGCGCGAGAACATCCAGACCCTGCTCGACCTCGTCGGATAATTAAGGGACACCATATGGATCGCATCACGCTCGTCGGCCTCAACACCTCGGTCATCAACAACAACCAGAAGACCCTGGCCCGCCTGGCCACCTACCAGGAGCAGCTGTCGACCGGCAAGAAGCTCAACCGCATCAGCGACGACGTGGTCGCCGCCCGCCAGAGCCTGCGCTACCGCGCCGACGAGAACGCCAGCGGCAAGTACCTCGACAACATCGACAAGTCGCTCGCCTTCATGGGCGCCACCGACACCGCCCTCACCGAGATCACCGAGTTGTTCGACCAGGCCAAGTCGATCGCCGTCCAGGGCGCCAACGGCAGCCAGGACGCCGCCTCGCGCTACGCCCTCAGCCAGGCGGTCGACAGCTATCTCACCCGCCTGGTCGACGTCGCCAACACCGTGCACGACGGCCGCTTCATCTTCGGCGGCACCGCCACCACCGCCGAGAAGCCATTCGCGGTCGCGGACGACGGCTCGCGCGTCGACTACTCCGGCAACCTCGACGCCTTCCAGGTCGAGGTCGGCCCGAACTCCACCGTCGCGGTCAACCAGGACGGCTACGGCCTGTTCAAGGAGGAGGTCGACGTCTTCGACGCCATGGTCCAGCTGCGCGACGCCCTGCGCGACAACGACGCCGGCCAGATCGCCGAGCTGATCGACACCATCGACGTGGCCCAGCGCCACGCCAACAACCTGCAGGGCGCAATGGGCGGCCGCATCCAGCGCCTGGAGCTGTCGCGCACCCAGTTGGAGGCCGGACAGATCTACCAGAAGGAGCTGATCAGCCAGGCCGAGGACGCCGACTTCACCGAGACCATCGCCAATCTCCAGCTGACCCAGGTGGCGCTGGAGGCCGGCCTGCAGTCGGCGGCGCGGACGATCACGCCGTCGCTCTTGGACTTCCTGAGGTAGGAGATGTCTGGCATCTAGGGGGTCTCGACCCGGAGCGAGGGCATCCGCGCAGCGGACGCGACTCCCCGTTGGGAGTCGGCGCCGAGCGACTCGAGCGGCTAAGCCGCGAGAACGACGGACCCCCGACGCGGGGCGCCCCCCGCGACCCCCTGCGGGACTGCTGGCCGCGTCCCGGAACCCCCGCTCGCGCTTCACGCGCTCGCGTTTCGCGCGTACTGCGGTCGTGGAGGCTCGCTGGGCTTACGCCTGCGCTCGCCATAGCGGTACACAACCTCAAGCCTCAAGCCCAAGCCTTCACACGCCCCCGCCCGGTCCGTTTTCCGGTAGTGGACCCCGCCCAGGGGTGCTATAGAAAGCCCTGCCGATGGCGCGGATAGCGATCATCTCTGACATCCACTCCAACATCGCCGCCCTCGAAGCGGTGCTGAAGGATATTGATGAGCAGAAGGTCGACGCGATCTACTGCCTCGGCGATGTCGTCGGCTATGGCCCGCAGCCGGTCGAGGCGATGACCCGCATCCTCGACATCTGCGCCCCGGGCAAGGTCCTGCTCGGCAACCACGACCACGCCTCGATCTACGAGCCGATCGGCTTCAATGCCGCCGCCCGTGGCGCCGCGCTGTGGACCAACAAGCAGATCCGCGCCGGACTGTTCAGCTGGCTCTCGGGCAAGAAGAAGCGCTGGGAGTGGCTCAAGGCCCTGCCCACCACGATCACCGAAGGCGACGTGCTGTTCGTCCACGCCAGCCCGCGCAATCACTTGGAAGAGTATGTGCTCGAAGAGCACACCCAAGGCCGCAGCTACCTCGGCGAGGATCCGCGCCAGCTGCTGGAGGAGAACTTCGCCCTGGTACCGAAGACCTGCTTCGTCGGCCACACCCACCGCCCCGGCGTGATCACCGGCGGCGACTTCACCTGGCACGGCCTCAAGCAGCTGAACTACCGTTGGACCATCGACCAGCGCAAGGTCATCGTCAATGTCGGCTCGGTCGGCCAGCCGCGCGACCAGGATCCGCGCAGCTGCTACGTCGTCTTCGATGGCACCTCGATCGAATGGCGCCGCGTCGCCTACGACATCGACGCGACCAAGAAGATGATCTACGACAACCCGCATCTGGATAATCATCTGGGTGATCGGCTGGTCCTGGGAAGATAGGCCAGCGGCCAGCGGCCAGCGGCCAGCGGCCAGCGGCCAGCGGCCAGCGGCCAGCGGCC
>JALHRW010000211.1 GCA_022841245.1 Planctomycetota bacterium | reverse complement strand
GGCCCTCGCTGGCCAGCGCGGTGGCCTGGCGCGCCAGGACCTCGCTGCGCTCCGGCGACAGGCCGCACAGGCCGGCGATGGCCTCGGGGGCACCCTTGGCGGCGAGCAGCAACGGTCCATCGGCGCCGGTCCGCCAGGCCTGGGTGAAGGCGAGCAGGTCCGGGGCGAGCGGATATTCGCGTTCCACCGTCCAGCCGGCATGCCGCGCCATCAGCGCCGGGGCCAGCTGGGCGCCGGCGGTGTGGATGGCGCGTTCCATCGGGTCAAAGGGGTCTGCGCGGCTGGCGAGCACGGCGATGTCGAGCAGCGCCTGCACCTCGGCGTCGTCGGTCGAGCCGCCGAGGGTGACGCTGCGGCCGGCGAAGGCCGCCCGGCTCACCGACATGCGGTTGAGTGTCAGCGTGCCAGTCTTGTCGGTGCACAGCACGGTGGCGGCGCCCAGGGTCTCGATCGCCGGCATGCGCCGGGTCAGCACCCGATGGCGCGAGATGCGCCAGGCGCCGAGCGCGAGGAAGATGGTCAGGATGACCGGGAACTCCTCGGGCAGCACCGCCATGGCCATGGTGATGCCGGCGAGCAGGCCCTGCCGCCAGCTGGCCGGATCGCCGCCCCGCGTCAGGGCATAGGCCACCACCACCACGCAGCACAACGCGGCGCCGATCAGCGCGAGGGTGCGGACCATCCGTCCGGTCTCCTGCTGCAGCCTGGTGCGCATCGGCCGGACCTGGACCAGCGATGCGCCGATCCGGCCGAATTCGCTGCGCGGGCCGGTCGCCAGCACCTCGGCGAGGCCCTGGCCGGTGGTCACCAGCGTCCCGGAGAACACCGAGGCCAGGGCGTCACCGCCAGGCCGGTCGAGGGTGTCGGCGGTGGCCGATGCGGTCTTGGTCACCGCCACCGATTCGCCGCTGAGCATCGATTCGTCGACCGTCAGGTTGACGCCCTGCCGCAGCATGGCGTCGGCCGGCACGCGGTCGCCCTCGGCCAGGACGATGAGATCGCCGCGCACCAGCCCGGCCGCCGGGATGCGCTGGCGCCGTCCGTCGCGGATGACCAGGGCCTGCGGGCTGGCCAGCACACGCAGGGCGTCGAGGGCGTGCTCGGTGCGGCGCTCCTGGGCGATGGTGATACCCATCACCACGACGACGAAGCTGAGCAGCATGGCGGCGTCGCCGGGCGAGCCCATCACCAGGTACAGCCCGCCGCCGCCCAGCAGCAGGAGGAACATCGGTTCGCGGACGACCTCCCAGGCGATCGCCAGCAGGCTGCTCCGCGCCTGGGCGGGCAGGCTGTTCGATCCGTCGGCCTGCAACCGCAGGCTGGCCGCGTCGGCGCTGAGCCCCCCCGGCGCCTGGGCGGTGCCGGGGGCGGTTGCCACGTCGTCCATCTAGACCCGGTTCAGCTGTTCGGCGCGGATCCCGGCCTCGGCCTGCAGCCAGTCGCGCACGTCGTGGCCCGGGATGGAGCCCTGATCGACGTAGCTGAAGTAGGCCTTGCGCGCGATGTCCTCGCCGCGGGCGGCGCTGTCGACCTCGGTCGACTGGATGATGGGGCCGGGAACCACGCGGGACTGGTTCTGGTGCTGGGGCATGGGCTGGTGTTTCATGGCGGCATATGGCCGCAGCGCAGGCCCGCCCGCCATGGGGTGTAGTCCCCTGGGGTCAGGCGCCGAGATGCGCGCGCGGATCGAAGCCCGATTCGGCGGCCAGTTCGCGATACAGCGCCTTGGCCTTGTCGCTGGCGGCTGGCGGCAGCGCGATGCCCAGGCTGAGGTACTGGTCGCCCGGCGGTTCGCCCGGCAGGCCGCGGCCTTTGAGGCGTAGCTTCTGGCCGCCCCGCGCGCCGGCCGGGATGGTGGCGGTGACGCTGCCGCCCAGGGTCGGCACGACGACCTCGGCGCCGAGCACGGCCTCCCATGGCGTGATCGGCAGCAGCAGCGTCAGGTCGCGGCCGTCGACCTGGAACAGCCGGTGTGGAGCGAGTCCGACGTCGAAATACAGGTCCCCAGCCGGCTGCGTCCCGCCGCCCGGCCGGCCCTGGCCGCGCAGGCGGATCCTGGTGCCGTCCGCCACCCCCTTGGGGATCTGCACCGTGATCATGCGGTCGCCCGTACCCGGCGTCTGCAGCTGGAACTCGCGCTCGCCGCCGCTGAAGGACTCCTCCAGGCTAACCGCCAGGGCGTAGTGGAGGTCCTCGCCACGCTCGTCGAACATGCCTTCGGCGAAGGCGCCGCGCCGTGGTCCCCGGGTGGAGCGGGTACGGAAGAACTCGCGGAAGCGGTCGAGCCCGTCTCCGCCGTCACCGCCGCTGGTCTCGCGGCCCTGGCGCGGCGCGCTGGTCTCCTCGCCCTCCTTCCAGCCGGCAGCCCGCACGGCGTCGTAGGCGGCACGGCGTTCCGGGTCGTGCAAGGCCTCGTAGGCCTCGGCGACCGCCTTGAAGCGCTGCTCGGCACCGGCGGCCTTGCTGACATCCGGATGGTGGGTGCGGGCCAGCGTGCGATAAGCGGCCTTGATGGTCGCGGGGCTGGCGTCCGGGGCGACCCCCAGGACGCGGTAATGGTCGGAGAAGATCATCGGCGGTACCGTCTCCCGCCTCCCGCTGGGGGGCGATAGGGTGATTACCCCATGGCTGCCGCCACGCCGGCCGGCTATCCCGTGCCGCATGAAGCACCACAACCTCCCCCGCACCTTCGCCCTGACCGTCATCACGCTGCTCGCCAGTGGTACGGCCGTGGGGGCCTCGGAGACCGATGAGCGCATCGAGTCGACCTTCCCCAGGACCTACGTCTACAAGACCTACCTCAAGGACGACTCGGTCACCGTCCGTTCGAAGGATGGCGTCGTCACCCTGACCGGCTCGGTCGCCGACGCCGCGCACAAGTCGCTGGCCCAGGAGACCGCGGCCAGCCTGCCCGGTGTCACCCGGGTGGACAACCAGCTGCTGACCAAGGAGCAGGTCGCCAGCGGCAGCGCCGACGCGTGGATCGGCCGCAAGGTCTCGCTGGCCCTGCTCCTGCACCGCAACGTCAGCTCGGGCAAGACCACGGTGGCGGTGAAGGACGGGGTCGTGACCCTGACCGGCGAGGCAGCCAGCGCCGGCCAGCGCGACCTCACCAGCGAGTACGCCAAGGACATCGACGGGGTGAAGGATGTGCGCAACGACATGACCGTGGTGGCTGCCGCCGATCCGGCCGTGCGCACCACCGGCGAGAAGATCGACGACGCGTCGATCAGCAGCCAGGTGCGCTTCGCGCTGATGACGCACCGCTCGACCAACGCCTTGAAGGTCAAGGTCGACGTGCGCAACGGCGAGGTCGGCCTCACCGGCATCGCCAACAACGAAGCCGAGAAGGCGCTGGTCACCAAGCTGGTCACCGACCTCCAGGGTGTGAACAGCGTGAACAACCAGATGACCATCGGCCAGGTGCTGACCAAGTAGCCTGCCTGCTGCCCGCTGCGCCCAACGGCCAGCGGCCAGCGGCCAGCGGCCAGCGGCCAACGGCCAGCGGCCAACGGCCAGCGGCCAGCGGCCAGCGGCCAACGGCCAACGGCCAACGGCCAACGGCCAACGGCCAACGGCCAACGGCCAGCGGCCAGCGGCCAGCGGCCAACGGCCAGCGGCCAGCGGCCAACGGCCAACGGCCAGCGACCAGCGACCAGCGCCCCGACCACCCTCCAGCAACGTAACGGAACCCCATGTCCCTCGGCGCCATCCTGCTCATCATCCTCGTCCTCATCCTGGTGGGCGCGCTGCCCACCTGGCCGCACAGCCGGTCCTGGGGCTTCTTCCCCAGCGGCGGCATCGGCATCGTCCTGGTCATCCTGCTCGTGCTGGTGCTGATGGGGCGGATCTAGCCGCCTGCTAGCACCCGGCCCGGGCGCCCTAACCTGCGTCCATGTCCGACGCCCTGCTCTCCGTCTCCGGCCTGGCCAAGCGCTACGGCGACTTCACCGCCGTAGCCGACCTCGGTCTGGAGGTGCCGGCAGGGACCATCCTCGCCCTGCTCGGGCCCAATGGCGCCGGCAAGACCACCACCATCCGCATGCTCATCGGCCAGCTGCGGCCTAGCGCCGGGACCGCCACCGTCGCCGGCCTCGACTGCTTCGCCGCCCGCGACCAGGTCATGCGCATCACCGGCTATCTGCCCGACGAGCCGGTGTTCCACGACTACCTCACCGGCCGCGAGCTGCTCGGCTTCGTCGGCGGGCTGCACGGCCTGTCGTCCGCCGAGATCCGCGCCCGCGCCGAGCCGCTGGTCGCCCGCCTCGAACTCGGCTCGGCACTCGACGACTACGCGGTCAACTATTCGCGCGGCATGAAGAAGAAGCTGGCCCTGGCCATGGCCCTACTGCACCGGCCGCGCCTGCTCATCCTCGACGAGCCGGCCAACGGCCTCGACCCCTACGCCGCGCGCGAGCTGCTCGCCCTGGTGCGCGAGCAGGCCGCCGAGGGCGCCACGGTGGTGTTCAGCACGCACCTGCTCGAACAGGCCGAGCGCATCAGCGATCGCGCCGCCATCCTGGCGCAGGGCCGGCTGGTCGCCGAGGGCTCGATCGCCGAACTGCGCCAGCGCGCCGCCGCGGGCGGCAGCCTGGAAGAGGTGTTCTTCGCCGTCACCCGGGCCGATGCGGTGGCGGAGCCGGCGCCGTGACGCCCGGGCCGCTGCGCCAGGTCCGCCTGGTGCTGGGCCTGGGCGTGCGGCGCTGGATCAACCGCATCGCCAGCGGCGCCGCCGCCAAGCGCAGCGCCAAGGACGGCGGTGCAGTGGTGGTCCGTCCCCCGACCGCGCGCCGCCGTGTCGGCATGGGGCTGATGCTGGTCATCGCCGGCCTGGGCATCCTCGCCCAGGTGCTGTTCTCGATGTGGCAGTTCAGCGAACGGGCGGTGGCGGCGGCTGAAGAGCGCCCACCGGTGGGGACCAGGGCCTGGGAGTCAGCGCGTTCGATGGCCGCTGAAGCGGAACCGGGCTGGCAGCTGCGCGTACACGAGCGCCTACGCGCCGACCGCCAGGTGCGCGAGCTGTCCGACCAGCAGTTCTCCGCGCTCGTCGATGCCGCCGTCACCCGCCTGGAGCGCTCCTCGGCCCCCGCCGAGCACGATCCCGCGGTACGCCGGCGCATCGCTGAACTCGCCGGCGCGCTCTACGCCCTCATCGCCCTGTGCGTGATCGCGCTGTCCCTGGGCATGGCCAACACCGACCTGGCCAAGGCCGACTGGGACGAGCTGTGGCTGGCAGCGCAGCCGATCCCCGACCGCGTGCTCTCCGCCGCCCGCCTGGTGCAATACGCCCTGCTCAATCCGCTGGTCTGGCTGCTGGTGCCAGCCGCCACAGCCATGTTTGCCTGCCGTTTCGGCCTGCACTGGCCAGCGGGCATCGCTCTCGGTCTGGTTGCCGGCGTGTGCTGGGCGGTCACGGCGGCGGCGATCCGCCTGCTGGCCGAGAACTGGCTGCGCCAGCACCTCGCCCACGCCCGGATCAAGAATCTGCAGGCCGTCGCCACGGTCGTCGGCATGGCCTCGATGGTCGCGATGTACGCTGTGGCCATGGGCCATGGACCGTTGCCGGACTGGTTCCTGGCCGTCGCCGCCACCGTCCCGTGGGCTGGGTTGCCGACCGGCTGGGCCGCAACGGTGGCGCTCGATCCGGCGCAGGCCGCCCTGCTGCTGCCCTTCGGCGTCGCCCTTGCCGCAGGGGCCGCGGTGGCGACCGTCCGCCTGTGCGCCGCCTGGTCGCGCGGCGGGCTGCTTGTGCACGACGGCACCATGTCGGCCTCTCGCGGCGGTCCGGCCCGCGCCTGGCGCGCGATGCGCGTGCTGGGCAAGGATCTCATCCTGCTGCGCCGCGACCGCGCCCTGCTGGTCCAGGCCCTGATCATGCCGCTATTCATGATCGGGCTGCAGCTGGCGCTCAATCCGGAACTGGGCCGCGCCGCCGTCAGCGGCTTCCATGCCGCCGCCACCTTCGTCGTCGCGCTCGGCGGCTGGGTGCTGATGAGCGCCACCATGGCTCTGGCCTTCGAGGGCCAGGCGCTGTGGATCCTCGCCGGAGCGCCGCAGCCGCTGGCCGACGCGATCCGCGGCAAGGTGGTGATGTGGGCCGCCTTCGCCACCGCCTACGCGGTGCTCGGCCTGGCGACCATCGCCTGCCTGCTGCCGTGGCCGGGCGACTCCGCCCTCGCCGACATGGCGATGATCCTCGCCGGCCTGCCGTTGCTGGCTGCGATCGCGGTCGGCATCGGCGCAGCGGCGACCGATCCGCAGACCACGGTGCCGAACCGCCGGGTCGGCGTCGGCTCGGTCTACCTCTACATGCTGGTGATGGGCCTGTTCTCGCTGACCGTCAACCGCGGCGGGCCGCACCAGCGCATCGCCATGCTGGTGATCCTGGCGCTGATCGCCTGGGCGCTGTGGCAGCGCCTGCGCGACCGCCTCGCCTACCTGTTCGAGCCGGTCGATCGGCCGCCGCGCACCGTCGACCTCGCCGACGGTGCCTGGGCCGCCTTCGCCTTCCTCGTGCTGCAGGGGCTGTTCGCCGTGCCGCTGATGCTCGCTGGCTGCGCCGCTGGGCTGGCCACGGTGCTCGCCTTCGGCCTCGCCGGCGCGACCACCGCCCTGGTCACGCTATGGACGCTATGGCGGGCGCGGGTGCCCGAGCTGCTGCGCGCGGTCGGCCTGCGGCCCGCACCCGGCACGTCGCTGCCGCGTACCCTCGCGGTCGGAGTCGCCTGCGGCTTGGCGGCCTCGGCGGCGATGGTCGGCTACCTCGCCGTGCTGCCGTGGCTGGCCCCGCACCTGCCGATGCTGCAGCAGGCGCTGGAGGAGGCGCAGCCCAGTCCCGAATCCTTCGCCGGCTGGCAGCTGGTGGTACTGGCGGTGGTGCTCGCCCCGCTGTGCGAGGAGTTCATCTTCCGCGGCCTGCTCTTCCGCGGTTTGCGCCGCGATCTCCCCCTGCTATGGGCCGCCGTCGCCTCTGCCGCGGTGTTCGCCATCATCCACCCCAGCCTCGGCGTCGTCCCGGTGTTCGGCCTCGGCCTGGCCGCTGCCATCGCCTACGAGCGCACCGGCTGGCTGCTCGCCCCGGTGCTGGCGCACGCGGTCTACAACGGCGTCGTCGTGCTGCTGGCCGGAGGCTGAGTTGCCCGGCGGCGGCGGCCACGATCATCTCGCCATGCGCTTCACGAAAATGCACGGCTGCGGCAACGACTACGTCTACCTCGACGCCTGGACCGAGACGCTGCCGGAGGACCTGCCAGCGCTGGCGATGCGGGCCAGCGATCGCCACACCGGCATCGGCGCTGACGGTCTGATCGTCATCGGCCCCGGTATCGCCGGGGGCGATGCGCGCATGCGCATGTGGAATGCCGACGGCAGCGAGAGTGAGATGTGCGGCAACGGCATCCGCTGCGCCGCCAAGCTGGCCTGGGACCATGGTCGCCTGGGCGGCAACCGTTCACCGCGGATCGAGACCGGGGCCGGCCTGCTGCGCGTCGACCTGCGCTTCGCCGGCGGCGTCTGCGACGGGGCGAGCGTGGCGATGGGCCGGCCGCGACTGACCGCCGCCGCCGTGCCGGTGGCGCTGCCCGGACCGGATCTGGTGACTACGCTGCACGGCCTGCGCCTGCGCGCGGTGGGCATGGGCAACCCGCACGCCGTCGCGGTGGTGCCGGATCCGGTGACGTTTCCCGTAGCCGAGATCGGGCCGCGCATCGAACGCGATGCGCTCTTTCCACGCCGCACCAACGTAGAATTCACTGCCCGCCTACCCGACGAGGCCGGCGTGCCGGTGATCCGCCAGCGCACCTGGGAGCGCGGCAGCGGCATCACCCTGGCCTGCGGCACCGGCGCCTGCGCCGTGACCGTAGCGTGGATCCTCGATGGCCTGATGCCTGGACGCGAGGCGGTGATCCGGCTCGACGGTGGCGACCTGCGGGTCGCCTGGCCGACGGACGATGCCGAGGTGCGGCTGGAGGGACCGGCGGCGACGGTGTTCGAAGGCGAGTGGTGCCAGTAGCCAACGGCGGGTCGCGAGTCGCTGGTCGCTGGTCGCTGGTCGCTGGTCGCTGGTCGCTGGTCGCTGGCCGCTGGCCGCTGGCCGCTGGCCGCTGGTCGCTGGTCGCTGGTCGCTGGTCGCTGGTCGCTGGTCGCTGGTCGCTGGTCGCTGGTCGCTGGCTCGCAAGCGTGGAATGGAACTGCATCCCAGCCTAGCCAGCAGCCAGCAGCCAGCAGCCAG
>JALHRW010000210.1 GCA_022841245.1 Planctomycetota bacterium | reverse complement strand
CGGACTGGCGGCCCCGACCAGGGCGGCGAGATCGGCGAGATCGGCAGTCGCCTCGGCACGCAGGGGAGCGGCCGGCAGTTCGGCGCCGTGCAGGCGCGCCAAGCGGGCGTCGATGGTCCCGATCGCGGCCAGCTTGCCCTGCCAGCGCCGCACGTCGGCGTCGCTTGCGCCGGCGAGGCGCGTCAACGCGGCGAGGTCATCGTGCGAACCTGGCGGGGCCGGTTGCAGCGCATCGAGGCCGGCGCGCAGCCGCGCGCGCAGCTGCTCCTCCTGGCGCTGGACGGCGAGCCGGCTTTCCGCGGTGCTCTGGCGCCATATCAGCACGCCGGTGGCGAGCGCGGCGAGGATCAGGCCGGCGGCCAGCGGCAGGGCCCAGCGGTGGCGACGGCCGAGACGGCGACGCATCTGCTCCTCGGCGCCGGTGCCGTAGCGCGCCTGCAGCAACGCGGTCACCGAGAGATCGCCGGCGCGCACGGCTTCGATGTCGGCGATCAGCGCGTCGGGCGTCTGGTAGCGCTTGGCCGGATCCTTCTGCAGGCAGCGCACCACCAGGGCCTGCACCGGCTCGGGGATCTCCGGCACCAGGGTGCGCGGCAGCTGCGGCTCGGCGTAGTTGTGCTGGTAGATCACCGCATCGGCGTTGTCGCCGGTGAACGGCTTTCGTCCGGTCAGCGTCTCGTAGAGCACGCAGCCGAGGCTGTAGAGGTCGCTGCGCGTGTCGGTCGGCTCGCCGCGGCCCTGCTCAGGCGAGAGGTAGCTGGGCGTGCCGACCGCGGTGCCGGTGCGGGTGAGGTTGTGCTCGCCGCCGATCTTGCTGATGCCGAAGTCGGCGATCTTCAGCGTGCCCTCGGCGGTCAGCAGCAGGTTGCCCGGCTTGATGTCGCGATGGACGATGCCCTTGGCGGCTGCTGCTGCCAGACCGCGCGCCGCCTGCAAGGCGAGTTCCAGCGCGCGCTGATGCGGCAGGCCGCGGCCGTCGGCCAGCAGGCTGCCGAGATCGCAGCCCTCGACATACTCCATGACGAAATAGGCGGTGCCGTCCCAGCTGCCGGCGGCGTACACCGCGACCACGTGCGGACTCTGGATCAGGCTGGCGGCGCGCGCCTCGATCTCGAAGCGTGCGCGCTGCAACGGTTCGTTGCCGATCGCGCTGGACAGCGTCTTCACCGCCACGCGGCGGCCGAGGCTGGTCTGCCGGGCGCGATACACCGTGCCCATGCCGCCTTCACCAAGCACTGCGCCGATTTCGTAGTCGGCGAAGACCTGGCCGGTCAGCGGCCCGTGTTGGCCCATGCGGTGCCAGCCATCATCCTCGGGAGCGGCAGGCATCGCCACCGCCCGGGGTGCGGGATCGGCGGTTGCGCTCGTGCGTTCGGCACCCTCCCAACGGGCAGCAGCGCCACCCGAGGTGCGTTCGGCTCCGTCCCAGCGCTTCGCGTCGGTGGAGGTTGCGTCAGCGCCATCCCAGCGTGCGTCGGCCATGGCCGGCGCGTGGTACGCAGCCCTGGCTCGTGCGCAATATCAGGCTGGGATTCGCAGAGGGCTAGAAGCCGGGCTTGGGCGGCGCGAACGGCGCTGCGGCCGGTTCCACCGCCTCGCCGTCCTGGACCTCTTCCGTCTTCAGCACGCCCACCGGCTCCTTGGCGCGGTCGGGCAGCGCGATCGGCAGGTCCTTGGCGCGGATGATGAAGGTGCGTTCGCCGAGCTCCTGGCGCAGGTCGAGGATGATGGCGCCGTCGGCCGGCAGGCTGATGTCGACCACGCGCGCGATCCAGCCCGGTTCCTGGCTGTCGTTCCAGCCGCGCTGCTCGACCTCATCGCCGGCCGCGTTCTTGAAGGTCAGGGTCTCGATCGCCTTTTCGAGGGCCGGGGTCATGCCCAGGGTCAGGCTCTCGGCGCCGAGATTCTCCAGTTCGATCTCCGCACCGTCGATGCCGTCGATGCGCATGCGCTTGGCGATCCAATCGCGAGCCGGCTTGAGCGAGGTGCGGCGCAGTCCTTCGGCGGCGACGCGGCAGCGCACCGAGACGGCCATCGTCTTCAGGCTGCGTACGCCGGAACCAGGCGGGTTGAAGGCGACCGTGACGTCGAGCTGGCCGAGGGCGCCTCCGCCTCCGCCTCCGCTGCCGCCATCCTCCTGCAGCTTCATCGCCTTGCCGTCGTCGCCTACCGCCGTGATCAGTTCCACTCCCATGACCTCGACGATGCGGATGCGCTCGCTCAGCTTCGCCTGCAGGCCGATCTGCAGGCTGTCCTGGCCGCCCTGCAGCCGGCCTTCGTCGAACCACAGGTTGGCGCTGCGCGAGACATGGGTGGGCAGCCCGGACAGCTCGACCGGCGCAGCCACGGTGGCGTCAGCGGCGGTCAGGGCGGAAAGGGCGAGGATCAGGCTGCAGGCGATACGCATGTCGGGGACACTATGTGCGCTGATCGGTCGTGCCAATGATCTCCTGACGCAGCATCGTCACGGGCAGTCCCAGGCGTCCGGCCGCTGCCGTCAGGTCGTCCGCTTCGGGCTTGGTCCGCGTGGTGCCGTCGGGCAGGGTCACGGTCTTGGTGCGGATGCGTTCGCCTCGCACCGACACCTCGCCGGTGCTGCGCGGCAGGACCTGGCGGCCGGCTTCGTGCCAGCGCACCCCGATCGAGCTGGTGTGCAGCAGCACCGCCTCGGCCAGGCGTGGACGGTCGGCGGTCCGTGCCAGTACGCTCAGCACATGGCCTGGCCGGCCCTTCTTCATCACCACCGGTGCCAGCCAGGCGTCGAGGGCGCCCAGTTCGAGCAGACGGGTGAGCGCGACGGCGAGATCCTCGCCGCTCATGTCGTCGATCGTCGCCTCGATCACCGCGACGCGTTCGCCCGGCGCGTCTTCGCTCAGCACCAGGCAGCGCACGGCATTGACCAGCCCGGGGATGTCCTTGTGGCCGGCGCCGCTGCCGCTGGCGGTGATGCGGCCGCTGGCTGCCCCGGCGTCGGTGGTGAAGGCGTCGGCCAGGCCGCAGACCAGGGCGCAGCCGGTAGGCGTGGTCAGTTCGCCGGTATCGCCGCCGATCAGGCGGGTCGGAGCGCCGGTCCGCTTGAGCATCTCGGCCACCGCTGGCACCGGCACCGGCATGCGGCCGTGGGCGCAGCGCACCGTGCCGTGACCCGGCACGATGGGGCCGGCGACGACGCGGTCGATATCGAGCTGTTCGAGCAGCAGGCAGGTGCCGACGACATCGGCGATGGCGTCGATCGCCCCGACCTCGTGGAATTCGACCGTTTCGGCCGGCACGCCGTGCACTGCGCCTTCCGCCTCGGCGAGCAGGCGGAAGCAGCGCTGGGCCCGGGCGATGACGCGGGCCGGCAGGGGGGCATTGGCCAGACGGTCGCGGATCGCGGCGTACGGGCGGTGGGCGTGCTGGCCGCTGGCCGCTGGCTGCTGGCCGCTGGCCGCTGGTCGCTGGCCGCTGGCCGCTGGTCGCTGGTCGCTGGCTGCTGGCTGCTGGCCGCTGGTCTGGAATCCCGTCGGCGCCTGGATCCAGCGCGGTTCCTGCTCGGCATCGACATCGACCTGCGTCGCCGCCATTGGCCCGGCCATCACGCTCTTCGCGTGGATGCGGATCGGCCCGCAACCCAGCGCCAGCAGGTCGCGCTCCAGCCGTTCCCGGTCGCCGCCGCAGGCGAGCAGGGCGGCGAGCAGCATGTCTCCGGCGACGCCGCTGGGCATGTCGATGTACAGGGTCGGCATAATGGGCATCTAAGGCCTGGCCGGGCCTGCGGAACCACGAACCACGAACCACGAACCACGAACGCTTGAGGCCGTCGGCCATTCCCGACACTCCCGCCCATGCCGGTCAAGACCACGGTGCTCCGCCTCGAACGCCAGATCCGCGAGGAGAACCTGCGCGCCCTGGAGACCACCCGGCTGGAATGGGAGCGGCTCGCCCGCGAGGTGGTGGTGGCGGCGCGGCGCCGCGGCTTCGCCGGGGACGATCCCTACCTCGCGCTGCAGACCCTGTGCGTGCAGGATCCCGAGATGCGCCGCCTGGCGCTGTGCGTCGGCGAGCTGTGGCTGACCTTCTTCGGCTGCCTCGACCCGTCGGGCGGCGGCACCATCACCCGCTTCCGCGGCGAGGCCGACGAGCTGAACAAGCGCCTGGCCAAGGCCGTCCCGGGCGAGGGGCCCGATCCCGAACTGGCCGCCGACGTGCTGGAGACGCTCGATGCCTTCTGGCGCGAGCACCAGGCTCAGCTCACCGACCGGCTCGCCCGCCTGGCGCAAAGCAGCGGCGCGCGCGCCACCCAGGAACTGTCCGCCTCGCTCGGCCAGGAGCGCGAGCGCCGCGAACGCGCCGAGGCCGACGCGCGCGCCACGGTCGAGTCGCTCGCCGCCTTCCTCAGCGCCATCGGCGCCGCGATCGAGGGCCGTCAGAGCAAGCCGCTGCCCGGTCGGGCCGAGGCTCTGGTCGAGGCGGTGCGGCGGGTCGGCGAGGCGCGCGCCGAGCTGGCGCAGCAGGTCGCCGAATTGCGCACCCAGGTCACCCAGCTGTCGGGCGAGCGGCGCGAACTGATGGAGGAGCTGAAGGCCCGCGACACCGCCCTGGCCCGGCACCAGGCCGGCGTGGTCGCCGAGTTCGAGATCGGCGCCGCCGTCGCCGCGGCCGCCCTGAAGGCGAGTGACCGCCATCTCGACCAGCTGGTCCGACACCTCGCCGAACTGCGTGCCATCGTTCCGCTGAGCGACGATCCGCGCTGCTACCGGCCGCGCCTGTTCGGCGGCGACTACGAGCTGAAGACCCTGCCCGGCCAGGCCGCCGCGCTGCGCGACGCGGCCCGTGACCTGCTGTGCTATGCCGACCGCGCGCGCTGGGCTTTGGGCGTGACCCGTCTGGGCAAGGCCTCGTCGCGCCTGGGCAGCGTGTTCCAGGAGCTGGTCCGGCTGATCGCCGCCTGGCGCTCGAAGCTCGGCGACCCGCCGCCGGTCTCAGCGACCATGGCGATCCGCGCCGCCGATTCGGTCTGCGCCCTGCCGGCGGTGGCGGCCGCCGACGTCGAGGCCCTGCTCAAGCGGCGCGGCGCTGGGGACAAGGCCGCCGCCGAACTGGCCAGCGTGCTCGAACCGTGCGCCGCCCTGCTCAACCGCACCTTGGCCGAGGCGCGCGGGGTGGCTCCGCCGCGTACCGAGGCAGGCAAACGCGAGACGCCCAAGGGTGCCGCCAGCCGTCTCGCCGGCGAACTCGCCGACCTCGCCGGCCAGCTCGAAGCGGCCTTCTCCGAGGCCGTCGCCGCCGACTTCCGCCTGCCTGCGGCCGAGGCCAAGCTGCTGGCCGAAGAACAGCTGCTGCGACTCGCGGTGCAGCAGCTCGACGGCGCCTGCTCCGAGTTCGCCCAGCTGCCCGGCGCCCCGGAGGCCAAGCTGTCGCCGCTCAGCGCGCGCGGCGACCTCGATGGCACCTTGCTGGCGGCGCGTACCCGCGCCGACTGGCTGGAGCGCGTGGCGGCCAGCCGGTTCCGCAACGCATGAGCGAGCTGGCCCAGTGGGAGCGCTGCCTGCTCGACGCGTTCGGTCCCGAGGCGGTGCGGCCGATCGAAGCGGTGCGGCCGCTGGCGGCGCGCCTGGCGGACGGCGAAGCGCGGCTGGTCGACCTCGCCGACTTCATCTGCGGCGACCCGGCCGGAGCCGCCAGCCTGCGCACGCTGTCGGACAATCCCGAGCTGTCGCTGCTGCTCATGCGCCTGGCCGGCATCAGCCGCTACGCCTTCGAAGTCGCGCGGCGCGTGCCCGGGGTGTTCTGGCAGATCGTCGAGGAGGGCCAGCACGCCCAGGTGTGGGGCCGGCGCACCATGGCCGCCGCCCTGCGCAGCGAGCTGGCCGGGGCACGCGATGACGAGGCGCGCAGTGGCGTGCTCGCACGCTTCAAGCACCACCACTGGGTGCGGCTGCTGCTCGGCGAGGCGTGCGGGCTGCTCGGCTTCGAGGCCATCGTCAGCGAACTGTCCGACGCCACCGACGTGCTCGCCGACGCGGCGGTCGCCCTGGCTGCGGCGGCCATCGCAGCGCGCGGGCCGGTTCCCGCCTTCTCCGTGCTGGGCATGGGCAAGCTCGGCGCCCGCGAGCTGAACTACAGCAGCGATATCGACCTGATCTTCATCTATCGTCCCGACGAGGACCGCGACACCTCGCACCTGCAGGCGCGGCGAGTGGGCGAAGCGGTGATCCGCTGGCTGGAGGCCTTGTTCCGCGTCGACATGCGCTTGCGACCCGAGGGCGACCGCGGCGAGCTGGCCCTCTCCCTGCGCGAGACCATCGACTACTACTGGAGCGTCGGCCGCCCGTGGGAACGCCAGGCGATGCTCAAGGCGCGGCCGATCGCCGGCGACCTGGGGCTTGGCGAGCAGCTGGTGCGCGAGCTGCAGCCGTGGATCTTCCCGGCCGAGCCGCGCTGGGAGGACATGGAGGAGTCGCGCACCATGCGCCGGCGCATCGAGGAGCGCGCCGACGACGCCGACGTCAAGACCGGCGCCGGTGGCATCCGCGACATCGAGTTCCTCGCGCAGCATTTCCAGCTCATGCATGGCGGGCGCATGCCCGAACTGCGCCTGCGCGCCACCATCCCGGCGTTGCGCGCCCTCGCCGATCGCGGCATCCTGCCGCGCGCCGATGCTGTCGAATTGGAGAGCCACCTGATCGTGCTGCGCACGGTCGAGCATCGCCTGCAGTGCTGGGAGGACCGCCAGGAGCACGCCGTGCCCACCGACCCCGCGGTGCGCACCACGCTGGCCTGGCGCTGCGGCTTCACCGGCGCGCAGGCGCTGTCGCTGTTCGATGCCCGCCTGGCCGCGGTGCGCGGGCGGGTGCGCGAGCTTGCCACCCGCCACCACCTGCAGCGCACGCCCGACGAGGACGCCGCACTCGCCTTGCTCATCCAGGGCGAAGCCAGCGCGCAGCTGATCGACCGCGTGCTCACCGGCCGCGGCTTCGCCGATCCAGCTGCCGCCGCGCGCCACCTGCACGAGCTCGCCGCCGAGCCGTTCTTCATCCTCTCGCGCGCCCGTACCGAGCGCGCCCTGCTGGCGATCCTGCCCGAGCTGCTGCGGCGCATCGCTGCCAGTCCCGACCCCGACCGCACGCTGGGCAACCTCGGGCGCATCGTCGGCGCCGTCGGCGGCCGCGCGGTGTTCTACGAACTGCTGGCGGCGCGCCCGGCGGTGCTGCAGCTGTTCGTCGAATTCGCCGGCTTCTCCGACCTCATCACCGACCTGATCGAACGCCACTCCGGCCTGCCCGACGAGGTCGCCGACGCGCTCGCCCGGCCGCCACCGCGCAGCATCGTGCTGCACGCCGAGGCCCGCGCGCTGATCCGCGGCCTCGACGAACCCGGCGCTCCGCTCGGCTTCCTGCGCGCCCGCGAGCTGGCGGTGGCGGCGGCGCGCGACCTGCAAGGCGATGCGTCGGTGGACATCGCTGAGCGCCTCTCGCTGCTCGCCGAGGTGCTGGTGACGGCGCTGCTCGGGCGGGCCATCTCCGATCGCGCCAAGACCTGGGGCATCCCGATGGAGGGGGGCAGGCCGACGCGCTTCTGCGTTCTCGCCCTGGGCAAGCTCGGTGGCCGCGAGATGAGCTGGGGCAGCGACTGCGACGTGCTGTTCGTCGCCGATCCCGGCGGAATCTGTCCCCGCAACGGCCGCGACGGCGACGCCTTCTGGGAGAAGGTCGCGCAGGATCTTTGCCGCACCATGCAGGAGGCCGGGCTTGGCGAGGTCGATCCGCGCCTGCGTCCGTGGGGCGATCAGGGCCCGCTGGTCGCGACCATGCCGGCGCTGGAGGAGTACTGGCGCCAGCCGCGCGAGATGTGGGAACGCATGGCCCACGTGCGCGCCACCTGCCTGGCCGGCGATCCTGGCCTGGGCGAGGAGGCGGTGGCGCTGCTGCATCGCCAGGCGCTGTCGGCGCCGCTGCCACCTGACGCGCTGGTCCAGGTCGCCACCATGCGCCGCCGCCTCGAACAGAGCGTCGCCGGCGAGGACCATCTCAAGCGCGGCCCCGGCGGCTACGTCGACGCCGAATTCGTCGCCCAGGCGCTGATGCTCGGCCGGCCCGCGGGCGACCTGCCGTCACCGCCGGCCACCGCCGCCTGCCTGCGCAAGCTTGCGTCGCGCGGCGCGCTGCCCGCCATCGCCGCGGTCGCCTTGTGCGATGGCTTGGCGTCGTTGCGCCGGATCGAGAACCGCCTGCGCCTGGCCGATGGCCGCGCGGTCAGCGCCCTGCCCAGCGATCCGGCCGAGCGCGCCCGCATGGCCC
>JALHRW010000209.1 GCA_022841245.1 Planctomycetota bacterium | reverse complement strand
GCAGGGCCCGCGGCCGCGCAGCCAGCGCCCGGCCCAGCGCGACGCGCTGGCGCTCGCCGCCTGACAGGCCCTGGATGCGCCGGCCGAGCAAAGCGGTGATCTCCAGACGCGCTGCCAGTTCGGCGACGCGCCCACGTATCTGCGCGGCTTCCCAGCCCTGCACCCGCGGAGCGAAGGCGAGGTGCGCGGCGACGTCCATGGTCGGGAACAGCGCTCCGTCCTGGGGGACGTAGCCGAGGCCGCGCGCCCCCGGCGGCAGCCGCGTCACCTCGACCCCGCCGATGCGGATGGCACCGGAGCGGATCGGGCGCAGCCCGCACAGCGCCTCGACCAGCGAGGTCTTGCCGCAGCCGGTGTCGCCCATGAGCACGGCGTAGGCGCCGGCCGGGACGGCGAAGGCGAGACCTTCGAGGCGGAAGCCGCCCTGGCGCAGGCAGAGGCCGTCACAGGCGATCATGCATGCTCCCGCCGCCATCGCCCAGCCAGCGCACCAGCACGAGGATGGCCAGGGCCAGGGCGACCATGAGCAGCGACACGGCCAGGGCCGGCTCGAGGTTGCCCACCGACAGTTCGAGGAACACGGTTGTCGGCATGACCTCGGTGCGCAGGCGCGTCGCCCCGGCGAAAACCAGGATCGGACCGAACTCGCCCATGGCACGCGCCCACGCCAGGGTCGTGGCGGTGAGCATGCCGCGCCGCGCCGCCGGCAGGGTGACGCGCCAGACCGCATCGGCCCGCGAGCAGCCGAGCACGCGCGCGACGTCCTCGGGGCGGCGCGGCAGATGGTCGAAGGTCGCACGCATGGTGCGCACGGCGAAGGCAGCTCCGACCACGAACTGGGCCAGGACGACGCCGGCCACGGTGTAGGTCCAGGGCAGGATGTCGTTGAGGCGCAGGTCGGTGAAGGGGATATGAACGCGGAAGAGGATCAGCAGGCTGAGGCCGATGACCAGGGGCGGCAGGACGATGGGGATGTCGAGCAGCCCGTCGAGCAGCGCCTTGCCCGGGAACTCGGTGCGCGACAGCAGGTAGCCGACCGGCACCGCCACGATCAGCGCGAGCAGGGCCGAGACGCTGCAGGTGATCAGAGTGAGGCGGATGCTGAAGGCGATCTCGGGGCTGCGCAGCGAGTGCAGCAGATCACCGGGCGCGACCCAGGCGGCATCGGCGGCCAGCATGGCCACGATCAGGGTCAGGTAGGCACCGGTGACGCCGCCAATCAGCAGCCAGAATGGCCAGTCGGGTCCGGGACGACGTGGGCTCACGGGCGGACGCGGCTCGCCGGATCGGGGTCGATGCTGCGGCTCTCCACCGGCGGGGCGTCGCCGCGCCAGCGGAAGCCTTTGGCCTCGAAGTCGCTGCGCGAGGCCTTGAGATGGTCGAGCAGGCGATGCGACAGTTGGGCGCGGGGCGATTTCGCCGCCACCGCGAAGGGCTGGACGGCCTTGGCGCCGGGCAGATCGATGGCGATGGCCTCGATGGTCACCGCCTGCGGCTTGGCATTGACCGCGTAGATCACCGCGGCATCGATCGAGCCGGTGCGCAGTTGGTTGACCAGCAGGTCGGCTGTCGGCACCTGCGAACGGACGTTGGCCATCACCGCCTTCTCCAGTCCGGCCTGCGCCAGCATGCGCTTGGTCATGTAGCCGAGTGTGCTCTGCTCGGCGTTGCACAGCCCGACCGTAAGACCTGGTTGGGCGAGATCGGCGAGGGTGCGGATGCCCTTCGGATTGCCCTTGGCGACCGCCAGCACGATGTCGGTCTCGGTGATCAGCACCGCCTCGGGGAAGATGTCCGCCACTGGCGGGACGAAGCACAGGTCGCAGGCGTAATAGGCATCCGGCATGGCCGCGCCTGGCGTCTTCGCCAGTTGCTTCATGTCGGCGCAGAGGATGCCGCAGCCGTTGAAGATGGTGGTGATCTCGACGCCTTCGCGCTCGGCGAAGCGCTTCAGACCCTCCTCGACCCCGAGGCGGTTGACCCCGCCGGAGTAGAGCGTGAGGTTCGGACGCAGGGCCCAGGAGTCGCCGGGCAAGGGGCGATAGCCCTTGGCGGTCCACACCGGGGCGCCGTGCTCGGGCGAGGCCAGCCAGCGGGCGAAGGCCAGGGCGGCGGAGGGATCGTCCGAGCGGCTGCACACCCCGACGGTCAGCGATTCGCGCAGGGGGTCCAGTTCCGCAGACGCGACCGCCTGCAGGCCCGGCACCTGGGCGGTGTTCGCATCCCAGATGATGATGGCATCGAGGCCACCGACCTGCAGATCGGTCACCAGATCGGGGACGGTGGGCTTGGTCACCGCCGCCCCGGCGGCGAGAGCGGCCCATGCCGGGCCGAGTCCATCTTTCAGCGTCCGGCCCAGGCTCGCCGCCTCGGGATTGGGCAGCCCGTAGCGCAGGCCCGTGAGGTCGGCCAACGAGCGGATGCCTTTGGGGTTGCCGGCTGGGACGGCGATCACCGGACGCTGCTCCGCGAGCGGCAGGACCTCGCGGATCAGCTGCTTCTCCCGGCCTAGACGAACGTACGAGGCGTCGCCGGCGAGGAACAGGTCGGCCGGGGCGCCACCGCCCAGCGAGCCGAGGAGCTGGCCTGAGCCGCCAAACTGGAAACGCACGGCGATGCCGGTCTCGGCGGTGAAGGCGGCCGCCGCAGTCTCGGCTGGGGCGCGCAGCCCGGCGGCGCAGAGCACGACCACGGACCGCAGCGAGGCTGACGGGCCTGCTGACCCGGGGCGGATCAGCAGCAGCAGCCCGCCTGCCGCGGCGAGCAGGATGAGGATCGCTGCGATGATGCGGGTCATGCGGGATATCCCAGCGGTGGCCGGTTGGCGAAAGTCATGGGGGTGGTTTGCGCGTCGCCAGGGCGATGGCCAGCGCCCCTGCAAGGAGCACGCCGAGACCAAGCATGGTCCAGAGCAAGGGGCTGAGTCGCGTCGATGGGGGTGGCACTGGTTCCGCCGGTGGCGCCGCGCCGATGACCACGCGTTCGACCGGAGGGGGCGCGGTGGGCGCAGGCGGGACCACCTGCGCCGCTGTCTGGGCCGTATCGAACTGGGTCATCCAGTCAGCGCAGACCAGCAGATCCGTGCCGGGGTTCATCTCCTTCACCTGGCAGGAGCAGGGTCCGGTGAGGAAGAACGTTACCGAGTCGATGAGTTCGTCGGTCCATTCGCTCGTGGCCTGGCTGGTCAGCACCCGTCCCCGGCCGAAGACCGGGGCGATGAGCGAGCCGTCGGCCTGCTTGGCCAGGGCGCGCAACTGGGCGAGCGTGGCCCACTCGGCTGGATCGGTGGCTGGGCATTCGAGGATGGAGAAGCGGAGGGGGGGCAGTGCATTGCCGGGCTCGCTGGGCGGCGGCAGTTCGATCATCCCCTCCAGGGTACGGAGGCGCTTGCTCAGCCGCTCAAGCGCCGCTGCATCGGCGGCGGCATCGCCCCCGGGTACGAACAGCCATACGGCGGCGTCGCCGGCGACCAGACGTCTGACCAGTTCGCGGCGGACCGGCGAGTTGATCAGTCCTTCCAGCTGCCCTGCGTCGATCTCGCCGCTGTGCCAGAGTGTGCCACCGCCAGGCCAGAACACGCCACTCCCGGCTGCATCGGCGTCGGTGGCCATCACCCAGGCCTTCTGGTCCATCAGCGTCCGGTTGGTCGTCTCGATCCACGCCGCGCCACGCGTCGTCTGCATCGTATGGGGCGCAGGCTCCCATTGCCGCAGGGCATAGGCGAACACAGGGACCGCGCAGGCCTGACCCGCCGTCACGGCCAGGAGAAGCAGGATGGCGCGGGGCCACCGCAGGCAGGGCATGGAGAAGTGGTAGCTCAAGAGTCGATCCTCGCCATGGGCTTCGCTGTCTGCTCCGTCTGGCAGAGGCACCGCCAGCCGTCCTTCATTGCCAACAGGCGCTCGAGTGGAACTGGCGCTGCCCAGATACGGCACACATCCAACGTACCCACCTGGCCGCCTGTGACTCGGGCATTGCTGATGCAGGACATGGTGGATTCCTGCATGTAATGCCTGCCAATCAGTCTACGGCGATGATGCTGCCTGGGCGGCTTGATCTGGTGAACCTGTTCACCAAGGTGTTCAACATGGGACGAGTGAATCTGCGCGATATCGCCAAGGCCGCCGGAGTCTCCCTGGCGACGGTGTCCTACGCGCTGCGCGACCACGAGAAGATCCCTAAGGCCACCCGCAAACGCATCCAGGCCCTCTCTCTCTCGCTGGGCTACCGGCCGGATCCCAGCCTCGCCGTCCTGGGGGCCCGCAGATGGGGCGGGAGGACCGGACTCAATGACCTGATGATGACCTTCATTGCGCCGCCACGGCAGCAATGGACGACCTACCAGGAACGCTGCTTCGCCGGCAGCCAAGAGCAGGCCGACCGTCTGGGCTACCGCCTGCGGCACTTCGCGGTCGAGGACTTCTCCTCGCCAGCCGAGATGGGGGCGGTGCTCGAACGACGTTCCTGCGGCGGCATCATCCTGCGGCGCATCCAGCAGGAATCCCAGCTGCACGGTTTCCCCTTCGAGCGCTTCGCCATCGTCGCCTGCGGGCATGGCGCGGTCGATCCGCGATGCCACATCGTCATGCCGCATCATCATCACAACTTCATGGCCGTCTGGCGGCGCATGCGCCGGCATGGCGCCCACCGCATCGGCGTCGTCCTGTTGGAGGGCGATGCCCTGGCCGAGCTGCCGCGTTTCTACATCAGCGCCATGCTCCAGGCTCAGCAGGAGGTGCCGGCACGGCAACGCATCCCGGCATTCGTCTGCTCGGCATATGATCGCGCCCGCTTCAGCGCCTGGCTCAACCGGCATCGGCCCGAAGCGATCATCGGCTGCGTTGATCGCGTGTGGACCTGGCTCGGCAATGCCCGCCTCGGCCGGATGCCCTGGTTCGCCAGCTTGGAGAAAAGCGATCCAGGCGATGGCCAGCTCGCCGGCATTGATCTCCGGCCGCAACTGATGGGCAGCACTGCCGTCGACCAGTTGGATCGGGCGATCAAGGCCAACGAACGCGGTCTGCCCGAGATCCGCCAGATCATCCAGATCGAATCCCCGTGGTGCCCGGGCGAGTCGTTGCCGGAACTGGGCAAGGCCACCTAGGCTCACATCGAATCAACTCATTGAGCGCCAAGGCAGTCGCAAAACCCCGAAGTGACAACTGATTGGTGACATTCAGCCGTTCGATTGTGGCTGAACGTCAGGCCTACGCCTGGTCGATGTGCAGCACTTCGGTATCGTGGCTGCGCTGCGCCAAGCCGCGCTCGATCTCGCGACGCTGGCGCCGGGCGAGTTGGTTGCGCATGTTGTCCACCGCGTCAGTGAAGCGGTAGACCGGCTTGGCGACGTAGGTGATCCGCACCACGCCGTCGTCGACCCGGCCGCCGGCGTTCTTGATCTGCTGCAGGGCCCGAGCGCGGATCGCGTCCCGCTCGGCTTCGAGCCGGCGGATCTCCTCCGTGATCGCGACGTAGCGGAGGAGTTCGTCCATGCCTACTTGGGAGCGGCCTGGAAGGCGGCGGGATCGGCCGGAACCTCCTTGTCGAAGGCCTTCTCGGCCTCGCCGCCGGCAGTCTGGTTGGCGTCGATCTTCTCGGCGCGGGTCGGCTCCGGGCGCCCATCGCCGCAGGCGACCAGGGCGAGGAGGGGGAGGGCTGCGAGGGCTGCGAGGAGCTTCATGGGCGGCAGCTTGATGGCCTGGGACGGAAATGGAACGACCCGCCGTAAGGCGGGTCGTCGCGCGGCCGGAGACGATCGGCGGGGCCGATCAGACGTCGGTGCGGACCTTGGGCAGGTTGTAGATCGAGCTCTTCTTGTCGGAGCTCCACAAGCCCTTGGACTTGAGCTTCTCAATCCGCTCGATGCGGCTGAGCACGTTGCGCTTCTTGGCGAAACCGCCCTTGCTGGCGAACGATCCGTGCATGGTCATGTCTGCATCTCCTGCGAGGGGCGGAAAGGTAGCGGGGGCAGAGGGCGGATCAAGAGCGAGGTTCTATGCTCTGCTGGCGCCCGCAGTGGGTGCAGGCGGCGAGGTAGGCCTCGGCCTGGACCTGGGCAGGGAACTCCTTGCCGCAGTGCCGGCACGTCACCGGCCGGGTGGCGCCGGTGTTGGCCTTGCCGCCGACCACCGCGGTACGATGCGCCTCGGCCATGCGGCCCTTGATCGCGTTCTCGAGGTGGGCTTCGATCCAGTCGCACAGCTTCAGCGCCGGGCTGCCGGTCTTGGCCTGGAAGCGGTCGCGCACCTCCTCGACCGCTTCGCGCAACGGAGTGGCGCCGCGGTCGTGGTAGAGGTCGCGGAAGGCCTCGCGCAGGTCGGCCACGTCGCCTTCGCTGATTCCGTCACGGCGCAGGCCGATGACGTTGACGTTGCGCGGCTCGGCTGGATTGCCCTCGGCCATGACGTAGGGCGGGACGTCGAAACGCACACCGCACATCGCGCTGATGATGGTCAGTTCGCCAACGGTGACGAAGTGGTGCATGCCGACCATGGCGCCGATGATCGACTTGCGGCCGATGCGGCAGTGGCCAGCGAGCTGGGCGCCGTTGGCGACGACCACGCCGTGGCCGATGTCGCAGTCATGGGCGATGTGGGCGTAGGCCATGACCAGGACGTCGTCACCGACCCGGGTGGCCATCGCCCCGGTGGCGGTGCCTTTCGAGATGGTGACGCACTCGTGGATGCGGCAGCGCTCGCCGACGATGACCTCGCTGTCCTCGCCTTTGTACTTCAGATCCTGCGGGTCGGATCCCACCACCGCGCCGGGGAAGATGCGCGTCCCGGCCCCGATGGTGGCGCGGCCGTAAACGCTGGCATGACTGATCAGCTCGACGCCGGCGGCAAGGCGGACCTTGCCGCGGACGTAGCAGAACGGACCGACAGTGGCCTCGGGATGGACCTCGGCCTGGGGATCGACGACGGCGAGCGGGTGGATCGGCATGGAGATTCCCAGGCTAGATGCCGCCGAGGGTTGGCGCAAGCTGCCGGCGTGGACCGCATCCCCCCAGAACTGCTGATGCGGCTGTGCCGCGCCGAAGGCCTGACCCACCTCGCCAGCCTCGACGCGCCGGCGTCGCTCGATCCGGCCGGACTTGAACGCATGCTCGCTGACGGCATCGGCGACCTCGGCTGGATCGCCGACGAGCGCGAGCTGCGCCTGCGGCCGACCGGCATGCTGCCGACGGCGCGCTCGATCCTCTGCGTGGCGTGGCATTACGACGCACCGCACCCGGGCGGTCTGCGTCGAGCCGCCTACGCCGCCGGCAAGGACTACCATGTCCTGCTGCGGCCGAAGCTCGGTCGGGTCGGCCAGGCGCTCAACGCCGCCTGCGGCCAGACCTGGAAGCATCGCGCCTGCGTCGACAGCGCCCCGCTCAACGAACGCACCCTGGCCCGGCTCGCCGGCCTCGGCTGGCTCGGCAAGAACGCCTTGCTGATCAGCCCGGAGGCCGGCTCGTATCGTCTGCTTGGCTTCCTCCTGACCGAGGCGCCGCTGGCCGCGCTGTACGGCGGTCACGGCGAGGACCGCTGCGGCAGCTGCACGCGCTGCGAGACGGCCTGTCCGACCAAGGCCCTGGTCGGCGGGCGCTGCCTGACCGAACGCTGCATCAGCTACCTGACCATCGAGCACCAGGGCGTCATCCCGCGGGCCTTGGCCGCGCAATTCAACGGCTGGTGGTTCGGCTGCGACATCTGCCAAGCCGTCTGCCCGTGGAACCGCTTCGCTCCACCAGGCGAGGACAGCCGCCTGGCCGGGATCGATCACGAGGCCGATCTGCTCGCGGTGACCGAAGGCTCGTTCGACAGCCATTTCGCCGGCCGCGCCATCCGCCGGCTGAGCTGGCCGCGCTTCCGCCGCAACCTCCTGGTGGCGCTGTGGAGTCTGGGTCGGCTGGACGAGGCCCGAGCCATCGCGACCGATGGCCTGGAGCTGGTGCAGGCCCAGGCGGCCGAATTGGACCTGCTCCGCAACGCCAGCGCGCCTAGGTCCGCTGGCGGAGAACGGTGCTGATCGGGAGAGGAAGGATCGTGGATTCCGGCGGACGCCAACACCCTTGAAAGGTCGTCGCAGTAGGCAAGCCGGCGGGTGTCCAGCGGTCGTACGAGGTGCGTGCGATCGGCTCGAAGCTCGGCCTGGCCGACGCGGTGGTGTGGCGCCAGCCCTTCCCCGGCCCCGGCCTGGGCGTGCGCATCCTCGGCGAAGTCACTGCCGAGAAGGTGCGCGTGCTGCAGGAGGCCGATGCGATCGTCCGCGAAGAGATCGAAGCCGCCGGTATGAACCGCGCGCTGTGGCAGGCCTTCGCCGTGCTGCTGCCGGTCAAGTCGGTCGG
>JALHRW010000208.1 GCA_022841245.1 Planctomycetota bacterium | reverse complement strand
CCGCGCTCGTCGGGAGCCCACACCCCGCGCACCGTCACCGCATCGCCCGGCCGCACCCCGGGCGAGCCAGGCGAGCGCACGAACAGCCGCCCCGGCGGCAGCCAGCCGGCCGGCTGCACGGCGCGCGCGTCATGCATGGCGAAACCCTGGTTGAAGCCCTGCCAACGCACCGAGGAGACCGTGCCGCGCAGTTCGACCAGACGCGAGGCGCCAGAGGGCGGTGACGCTCCCGGGGAAGCCAGCGCGGTGCCGATGGCTGCAGCCGCAGCGCAGCCAGCCCAACGCGCCGCCAGCGGGAAGCGGCTGGCCAGCGCCGCCAGCGTCGCACCGGCGAGGGCAGCCCACAGCCACCACAGCATCAACGCCGTCGGCGCGCAGGCACCGAGCACCAATCCCAGGGCGACGAAGGGCAGCCACGGCATGGCGGCGCGACGGTAGCGCGGTCCGCGGCGGGGCATAGGCGGCACGGCCGGTGGTGTGCAGACCACCCCCTGAACCGTCACGGCCGGCAGGCGTTCATCCGGGCAGGGGGACGTGCCATGAGCCAGCCAATCGACGAGGACCTGCTGCTTGAAGATGCGCCGGTGGCCGAGGAACAGGCCGATGACTTCCGCGACCGCCACGCCGGACTGATCGGCTGGGTGGTCTCCGGCGCCCTGCACGCCACCGCGCTGCTGCTCACCGCCACCATCGTCATCATGGTCTCGGACGAGCCGCAGGAGATCCCGCCGTTGCGGACGCCATACCTGCCGCCGCCGATTGCCAAGGTCCCGGTCGAGAAGCCGCCGGTCGATCTGACGCCACCCAAGATTCCGCTCGACGTCGAAACCACGGAAACAGCCGCCGTGCCCACGCCGATCAGCCCCCTGGAGCTGACCGATGAGGTGTCGCTGAGCGAGGACAACAATGACAGTCCGCTGCGCAAGGGCCGCGAAGAGGCGGTTTCAGACAGCGAGAACGGCGGCCAGGGCTGCTTCCTGACCATGGGCGCCGGTGGCGGCTCCTCGGGCATGTTCGGCGACCGCAGTGGCGGCAACCGCCGGCGCGCCGTCACCCGCGGCCACGGCTCGAAGCGCTCGGAATCCGCGGTCGAGAATTCGCTCACCTGGTTCAAGCGCCACCAGTCGCCCAACGGCATGTGGGACCATGAGCGCTACTTCCAGAACTGCACCGCCGACCCCAAGTGCGAACCTGGGCGGACCGCGTACGACTCGGCCGAGGACCTCAACGCGTGCATGACCGGCTACGCCCTGCTCGCCTTCCTCGGTGCCGGCTACGACCACATGACGCTCAACCGCTATCGTCCCGTGGTCAAGCGCGGCATCGACTACCTGCTCTCGGTGCAGAAGCCCGACGGCCTCTTCGCCAGCCGCAACTACGCCCATCCGGTCGCGGCGATGGCCCTGGCCGAGGCCTACGCCATGACCTCCGACCCCAAGCTGCGCAAGCCGGCCCAGCTCGCGATCGACATGATCGTCAAGCGGCAGAACCAGGACCCCGCCGGACCCAGCGGTTACAGCGGCCTGGGCTGGGACTACGTCGGTCCGAACCAGCGCAATGACGCCTCGGTGACCGGCTGGAACATCATGGCGCTGAAGAGCGCGCACGCCGCCGGGCTGAGCGTGGGCAACGCCATGGACGGGGCGAAGCGCTGGCTCGACCAGTCGTGGAAGGCCAACAACGACGGCCAGGGCGGCCGGCCCGACTGGCAGAAGCTCGACCCGTACAAGGACGAGAGCCGCTTCAGCTACTGCTGGAACACCGGCGCCACCAGCTTCGCCGAGGGCTTCGGCCACCAGAACATGGCCCCGGTCGGCCTGGTCTGCGGCATCTTCCTCGGCCGCGGCCCCGGCGACACTATGGTCGAGACGCTGGCCACCTACGTGATGAACAAGCAGACGCCGAAGGCCTATCCGACCAACACCTACTACATGTACTACAACACCCTCGGCATCTTCCAGCTCGGCACCGACAGCCCGCGCTGGAAGCAGTGGAATTCGGTGGTGCGCGACATGCTGGTCGACGCGCAGCGCCGCGACGAGGGCTGCCTCGACGGCAGCTGGGACTGGCAGGGCACCAAGTTCCACGGCAACGAGATCGGCCGCGTCCTGTCGACCGCCTACAACACGCTCTGCCTCGAGGTCTACTACCGCTACGCCCAGGTGGAGAAGCTGAAGAAGGCCAAGTAGGCTTCCAGCTTCACCGACTGCGCGTAGCGGGACAGCCAGCGCAGGGCGGAGCCGCGGTGCGACGCGGGGCGACCTGCTCGTCGGCGAAGCGGCGGATCCACAGCGGATGGAGCGCGACCCGTGCCTGCGGCGGCCCGCTCCACGTGTCGTAGCCGGAGGCTTCGACCAGGATCCGCCCGCCGTCGAGCGCGCGCACCTGCGCCGCCACCGGCAGACCGCTCAACGCATCGACCACGTCGACGCGCGGCGCGCAGGCCGTCAGCAGCACGATGAGCGGCCACAACCGGATGGAGCGGAGGCCTTGCGGACCCCGGACCCCGGACCCCGGACCCCGGACTTCCGTAGCGGTCCTCACACGTGCAGCTGCGACGCCCCGCCGAGGTGATCGGCATAGCGCGCGATCGCCGGCTTGACCTCCTCGGCGATGAAGCGGTCGACCTGCTCGGGGGCGCGGCCGATGAAGGTCGCGGGGTCGAGCAGCTCGTCGAGCTCGGCGTGGATCGGGGCGAAGAAGGCGTCGTGGCGGATGCGCTGGATGAGGTCGTTGTCCTTGCCCTCCTCCTTCACCACCGCGGCGGCCTGATGCGAGAGGACGCGGATCTTCTCGTGCACGGCCTGGCGGTCGCCGCCGGCCTCGACCATCGCCATGATGATGTTCTCGGTGGCCATGAACGGCAGCTCGGCGTCGATATGGCGGCGGATCACGCCCGGGTGGACGACCAGGCCCTCGCACACGTTCTGCAGGATGCCGAGCACGGCGTCGGCGCCGAGGAAGGCCTCGGGGATGCAGATGCGGCGCACTGCGCTGTCGTCGAGGGTGCGCTCCATCCACTGCACCGCGTGCGTGCTCAGCGCGTCCTGGGCCAGCGACATGAGGTGGCGGCCGAGCGAGCAGGTACGCTCGGCGCGCATCGGGTTGCGCTTGTAGGCCATCGCCGACGAGCCGATCTGATCGGCTTCGAAGGGCTCCTCGACCTCCTTGAGATGGGCCAGCAGGCGCAAGTCGGTGCCGATGTGGTGGGCGGTGGCGCCGAGGTTGGCCAGCGCGAGGACGACCTGCGAGTCGACCTTGCGGGTGTAGGTCTGGCCGGTGACGAGGAAGGCCGAGGGGAAGTGGAACGCAGCGGTGACCTTGCGGTCGAGCTCTTCGACCTTGGTGTGGTCGCCGTGGAACAGCGTGAGGAAGCTGGCCTGCGTACCGGTGGTGCCCTTCACTCCGCGGAAGCGCAGATCGTCGCGGGCGCGCTCGATGTTCTTCAGGTCGATGAGCAGGTCCTGGATCCACAGGCAGGCGCGCTTGCCCACGGTGGTCAGCTGGGCGGCCTGGAAGTGGGTGTAGCCGAGCGTCGGCATCGACTTGCGCAGCAGGGCGAAGGCAGCGAGGCGCTCGATCACCCGGGCGCAGGCGCGGGCCAGCATCTCCAGGCCTTCGCGCATCAGGATCAGATCGGTGTTGTCGGTGACGTAGCAGCTGGTCGCGCCGAGGTGGATGATCGGGGCGGCGATCGGACAGGCGGCGCCGTAGGTGTGCACATGCGCCATGACGTCGTGGCGGCGCTTGCGCTCCTCTTTCGCCGCCATCTCCCAGTCGATGTCGTGCGTATGCGCCGCCAGCTCGGCGACCTGCAGCTCGCTGACCGGCAGGCCAAGCTGCATCTCGGCGCGGGCCAGTTCGACCCACAGCTGGCGCCAGGTCGAGAACTTGCGCTGGTCGCCCCACAGGGCCTGCATCGCCTTGGTGGCGTAGCGCGAACAGAGGGGCGAGTCGTAGCGGGAGTGGTCGTTGGCCATGAGGCTCGGCAGCGTGGCTGCTTCCTGCGGCTGGCAACCGCGCATGCTCGCGGGCATGGACCCCCTGCGCGTCGCCGTCCTGGCGTTCACCGCCACCGCCGACGTGGCCGCCAATCGCCAGGCGATCGCCGCCGCCATCGCCCAGGCCGCCGGCCGCGCCGACCTGCTGCTGACACCGGAATGCGCTGTGTGCGGCTATCCCGCGGCGACCGGCGCGCTGGCGCCGGAGAGCTGCGCTCTGGCTGAAGCGGAAGAACAGCTGAGCGCCCTCGCCGCCCGCCACCGCCTCGGCCTGGTCCTCGGCACGGCCGGGCCGGACGGCCAGGGCGGGGCGTGGAATCTCGCCGTGGTCGGCGGCACGCTGCCGACGCAGCGTCTGGCCAAGCGCGTGTTGACCCCGGCCGATCGCGCCTGGTTCGTCCCTGGTCCGTCGCGCAACCTGGTCGTGACGGTCGGTGCCTGGCGGGTCGCGGTCGGCATCTGCTACGAGATCCGCCAGGCGCGCTGGTGGTACGAAGCCGCCGCCGCCGGGGCCGACGCAGCGGTGATCATCGCCCACCAGGCCGGCGCCGACCCCGATCCCGGAACCAAGGCAACGGTGCTGCCCGCGCTGCACGCCACCCGCGCCGCCGAACTGGCCATGCCCCTCGTCCTGGCCAACACCGCCGCACCCGACCGCTGGCTCGACAGCGCGGCGTGGGACGCACGCGGAATGTGCACGCAGCACATTGGCGAAGGCCTGCTGGTCGCCGAGCTGGCGCACCGCTCGCGGTTCGACCCGTGGTACGACGGCCTGCGCCGCGACGCGCTGGCGACCTGGCGCTGATCAGCGTCCGGTGACCGGCAACGGCGCGCGCGGCGGCAGCTCGGGCGTGTCGCCGGAGAAGCGGCGGTGGTGCCACATGTACTGGCCGGGATGGGCGAAGGCCATGCGGGTCAGCTCGTCCATGCACTGCTGCACCACGGTCGCGTGGTCGCCATCGCTGGGGATGGGCCGGCCCATGAACAGCACGCTGCGCCCGGCGCGCTTGCGTAAGGCCAACCCGGGCACGATCGGCACCTTGGCCTTGGCCGCGAAGTAGACCATGCCGTCCCAGCAATAGGTCGGCCGGTTGAGGAAGTAGGCCGGCGTGCCGTCGCGCGGCTTCTGGTCGGGCAGCAGGCCGAGTCCGGCGCCGCGGCGCAGCGCCTTCACCGCCAGCACCGCGCCGGTGCGGTCCTTGGGCGTGACCAGGATGATGCGCAGGCCGGTGGCGCTGCGCTGGCGGTTGAGCAGCAGATCCATGCCGTCGTTGTGCTGCGCCTTGGCGTAGGCCAGCATCTCAGGCAGGAAGCGGGTCATGCCGTGCGCGCCCATGTCCCAGTCGCCGATGTGGGCGGTGATGTAGACCGCACCGGGATGGCGTCGCACGATGTGCCGGATCCAGCCGGGATTGAGCACCTCGAGGTGGCGTTCCGGCCCGTCCGGCCCGCCGATCGTCCACACCTGCAGGAACTGCGCCCCGGTGCTGGCGTAGGCCAGGCGCATCAGCTCCGCCCGCCGCCGCCCGTGCAGGCCGAGGCAGGACTCGAACTGCTCGCGCACCACCCGCCGGCGGATGCCCAGGCGCCACGCCAGGACCCCGAGCGTCCCGCCGAGCCGGCAGGCGGTATCGGCGGCGAGGTGGCCGAGGATGTGGAAGATGAGGCGCTGCAGCACGGGCAGCAGCAGAGCGCGGGGAAGGGATACGGCAATACGGGGATGGGGGTCGGCGGCTGGACGCTGGTTGCTGGTTGCTGGTTGCTGGTCGCTGGCCGCTGGTCGCTGGTCGCTGGTCGCTGGTCGCTGGTCGCTGGTCGCTGGCCGCTGGTCGCTGGTCCGCAAGCGTTGGCATGGCCATGCCAGGGACGAGGGGTAGCCAGCGGCCAGCGGCCAGCGCAAAAAGCCCTGGCCCAGTGTATGACCCGGCATCTGACCCCCTCCACCAGCCCCCTTGGCCCGCCAAGTGCACCCGTCTAGCCTGCGGGTCCGCGTACCCCCACGCGCTCTGGAGACCCCGCCCATGGGCATGATCGACGCCAAGCAGGCCAAGGACATCCTCGGTTGCGACGACGCCACCCTGCAGCAGCACATCAACAGCGGCGGCATCCGGGCCCAGCGCCAGGGCGGCAAGCTGCTGGTCGAGGAGGAGGACGTGCAGCGCCTCGCCAACCGCGAGGACGAGGAAGGCACCATCGTCCTGACCGGCGAGAGCGACAACCTGCAGATCGACCTCGGCAAGGTGGTCGACGACTCGTCCGAGACGATCGTCCAGCCCAAGGCCAGCCCGGCCAAGGACTCGCAGCAGATCACCTTCGGCGACGACCTGGAAGTGGTCAGCCTGGAGGACAGCAAGACCGCCGACCTCGGCACCAAGCCGACCACCGCCGCCCAGGGCCTCTCGTTCACCGATTCGAACACCGCGGTGATGACCTCGGTCGAGGAGACCGCGGTCGGTGCCACCACCGCCCCGATCGAGACCGGCCCGCAGCAGGCTGGCCCCAATGGCATGCTGCCGACCGCCGAAAGCGGCCGGCGCAGTGTGCGCTCCAGCCGCCGTGCGATGGAAGCGGAAGTCGAAGTGCCGTGGTACTGGATGGCCTGCCTCGCCCTCGCCTTCGTCATCGGCCTGTTCTTCATCGTCCCGTTCTACGTGGTCAGCAACGTCGCCCGCCCGGGCGAGCTCGACGCCGGCAAGTACACCCTGCGTGGCGCCGACGACACCATCTGGAGCGGCATGGCTGGCGGCATCGCCGGCTTCGAGGTCGAACCCGACCAGAAGCGCTGGGCCAAGGCCGGCAATGCCGGCGAGTACCGCGACATCAAGGCCAAGGACCCGCAGGCGCAGTGGCGCTACCAGTCCTACCTCGGCGGTCTGACCCAGGAGGAGCGCATCCCCTCCTTCACGGTCAAGACGGTGACCGAAGAGGGCAACGTCATCAAGGCGACCTCGGTGAAGGGCAATAAGGAATACACCGTGATCGAGAAGGAAGTGCAGAGCGCCGAGAGCGGCACCAAGATCAAGGTCCTCGAAGCCCAGGTCTGGTCGGACAAGTAAGCGCATCCGGCAACCATTCCCCCGAGAACCCCGGCCTTCGGCCGGGGTTCTCGCGTTTATGGCTGGCTGCTGGTCACTGGTCACTGGCCGCTGGCCGCTGGCCGCTGGTCGCTGGTCACTGGCCGCTGGTCACTGGCCGCTGGTTGCCGGCCCGACCCCGGTTCTAGCCCTTGCTGCACCCTCCCCTGCCGGCTAGCCTCCTTCCTCCATCCTTTCGCGGAGACCCCATGTCCTTCGTGCGCAATCTGGCCATCCTTTCCCTCGTCGCGGCCGTCGCCGTCGGCACCACCGGCTGCAAGCCGCGCGGTCAGAAGTCGGTCGCAGATGAGGAGCGCGGCAACGAGAACGGCCGCTCGGCCTCCGCCCTGCAGGCCGAGAACACCGCGCTGAAGGGCGAACTCGCCCAGGCCCGCGAAGAGCTGGAGAAGAACAAGGGTCCAACCGTCGGCGACGTCGCCGGTGGCTCGCTCGGCATCGAAGGCATCGAAGGCGTGACCAACATCGGCGGCGGCCGCGTCGCCCTGGGTGAGGACTTCGCTTTCGAGAAGGGCTCCGCCACCCTGAACAAGGAGGGCAAGAAGTCGATCGAGAAGCTCGCGCTCAAGCTCAACGACGGCGACCACGCGAACCAGATGGTCGTGGTCGAAGGCCACACCGACGACGCCCCGGTCAGCCGTCCCCAGACGGTCGACAAGTTCACCGACAACTGGGGCCTCTCTGCCGCCCGTTCCGCCTCGGTCGTGCGCGCCCTGCAGGCCGCCGGCATCCCCCCGGCCCGCCTGCGCGGCGCCTTCCGCGGCCAGTACGCGCCCGCCGTCACCGGCGGCAAGAAGGACGACCGCGGCGCCAACCGCCGGGTCGAGATCTATCTCGCCCGCTAGTCCAACGGGACATCGCGGATGCAGCAACGGCGCCGGGGCATCCCCGGCGCCGTTTGCGTTGCGGATCTAGTGGAAGCGGTCGGGCCACACGCCCAACGCGGACGCGCGCTTGAGGAACGGTTCGGCCGGGGCCGGCACGCGCTGCCATGATTCCGCCTGCAACACGGCCTCGCCCTTGAAGTCGCCGATCGTGCCGCGGACCTCGACCCACATGCCGTCCTCGACCTCGGCCGGTGCCAAGCCGGCGACCTGCACCGCCACCGGCACGGCATCGGCGGCGCAGCACACCATGCTGAAACGCAGCAGCACGACCGGGTCGGCCCGGCGCGGACGGTTGGCCGGCAGCAGGTAGGCGAGCCGGCCGACCGGCTGCACCGCCATCGCCACCACCGTCACCTGCCGGCCCATGGCCTCGGCGACACGGTCGAGGCCGATCTCGCCGCCCGCATCGGGTAGCGGCTCGTTGC
>JALHRW010000207.1 GCA_022841245.1 Planctomycetota bacterium | reverse complement strand
GACCAGCGACCAGCGACCAGCGACCAGCGACCAGCGACCAGCGACCAGCGACCAGCGACCAGCGACCAGCGACCAGCGACCAGCGACCAGCGACCAGCGACCAGCGACCAGCGACCAGCAACCAGCAACCAGCAACCAGCCGATCCAAGGACACACCCATGACCGAACCCGTCGCCGACATCGCCCTCATCGGACTCGCCGTGATGGGCCAGAACCTCGTGCTCAACATGAACGACCACGGCTTCACCGTGGCGGTGTACAACCGCACGGTCAGCAAGGTCGACGACTTCCTCGCCAACGAGGCCAAGGGCACCAAGATCGTCGGCGCGCATTCGATCGAAGAACTGGTCAAGCTGCTCAAGCGTCCGCGCCGCGTCATGATGCTGGTCAAGGCCGGCAAGGCGGTCGACGACTTCATCGAGCAGATCATCCCGCACCTCGAACCGGGCGACATCATCATCGACGGCGGCAACAGCCACTTCCCCGACACCATTCGCCGCGCGAAGTATGTCGAGTCGAAGGGCCTGCTCTTCATCGGCACCGGCGTCTCCGGCGGCGAGGAGGGCGCGCGTCGCGGCCCGTCGATCATGCCGGGCGGATCGCCCGCGGCGTGGCCGCACGTGAAGCAGATCTTCCAGTCGGTGACGGCCAAGGCCGACAACGGCGAGCCGTGCTGCGACTGGGTCGGCAGCGACGGCGCCGGCCACTACGTCAAGATGGTGCACAACGGCATCGAGTACGGCGACATGCAGCTGATCTGCGAGGCCTACCAGATCCTCAAGCAGGGCCTCGGACTGAAGGCCAAGGAGCTGCACCAGGTCTTCAGCGAGTGGAACCAGGGCGAGCTCGACAGCTACCTGATCGAGATCACCCGCGACATCCTCGGCTTCAACGAGAAGGGCAAGCCGATCGTCGAGAAGATCCTCGACACCGCCGGCCAGAAGGGCACCGGCAAGTGGACCACGGTGTCCAGCCTCGACCTCGGCGTGCCGGTGACGCTGATCAGCGAGGCGACTTTCGCCCGCTGCCTGTCGGCGCTCAAGGACGAGCGCGTCGCCGCCAGCAAGGTTCTGCCCAAGCCGAAGAAGCACGCCTTCAAGGGCGCCAAGAAGAAGCTGATCGAGCAGGTCCGCCAGGCCCTCTACGCCTCCAAGATCGTGTCCTACGCCCAGGGCTTCATGCTCCTGCGCGAGGCGGCCAAGGAGCACAAGTGGGACCTGCATTACGGCAACATCGCGTTGATGTGGCGCGGCGGCTGCATCATCCGCTCGCGCTTCCTCGGCGAGATCAAGAAGGCCTACGATAAGAACCCGCAGCTGCCCAACCTGCTGCTCGACGCCTTCTTCAAGAAGGCGATCGCCAAGGCCCAGGACAGCTGGCGTCAGGTCATCAGCCAGGCCGCCCTCGCCGGCATCCCGGTGCCGGCCTTCAGCACCGCCCTGGCCTTCTACGACGGCTACCGCTGCGCGGTGCTGCCGGCCAACCTGCTGCAGGCGCAGCGCGACTACTTCGGCGCCCACACCTACGAGCGCACGGACAAGCCACGCGGCGAATTCTTCCATACCAACTGGACCGGCCGCGGCGGCAACACGACCTCGAACGCGTACACCGCCTAGCAGTACGCTGCTGGCCGCTGGCGACTGAACCCTGATCTCGGAGAGACCTTCCATGCCCGCCCTGAACATCCCCCCCGCCACTCCCGCCGGTCTCGACTTCCTGTCGCTCGGCGCGCTGGTCCATCGCCTCGATCCGGGAGCGATCCCGTTCCGCAAGGCGAAGAGCCTCGACGTGTGGGTGAGCGGTGGCGAGTACAACGTCTCGGCCAACCTGAGCGACTGCTTCGGCCTGCGCACCGGCGTGGCCAGCGCGATGGTCGACTACCCCGTCGGCGATCTGATCGCCGGCGGAGTGCGGGCGATGGGCGTGCAGGGCCTCTACAAGCGTTTCCAGCACGACGGCGTCACCGGGCCGAACATGGCCACGGTGTACAGCGACCGCGGCCAGGGCGTGCGCGCCCCGGTGGTGTTCTACAACCGCTGCAACGAGGCCGCCGCGCTGCTCAAGCCCGGCGACTTCGATTGGAAGGGCATCTTCGCCGGTGGCTGCCGCTGGTTCCATTCCGGCGGCATCTTCGCCGCGCTCTCCGACACCACCTCGCAGCTGATCATCGAGGGCATGAAGGCGGCCAAGGCGGCCGGCGCCGTGACCTCGTTCGACCTCAACTTCCGCGCCAAGCTGTGGAGCCGCCTCGGCGGCACGGCCAAGGCCCAGGGCGTGATGCGCGAGATCGTCAAGCACGTCGACGTGCTGGTCGGCAACGAGGAGGACCTGCAGCTCGGTCTCGGCCTCAAGGGGCCGGACGCCGAATCCAAGGACAAGCTCGATCCCTCGGCCTTCTTCGGCATGATGGCCGCGGTGGCCAAGGACTTCCCGCAGGTCAAGGCGGTCGCCACCACCCTGCGCGAGGTCCACTCGACCAACCGCCACAGCTGGGGCGCGGTGCTGTGGATGGACGGCAAGACCTACACCAGCCCGACCTGCGAGCTCGACGTGGTCTGCCGCATCGGCGGCGGCGACGGCTTCGCCGCCGGCTGCATCTACGGCCTGCTCGCCGGCAAGTCGCCCGAGGAGGCGCTGCGCCTGGGCTACGCCCACGGCGCCATGCTCACCACCACGCCCGGTGACACCACCATGGTGACGCTCAGCCAGGTCGAGCAGTTCGCCAAGGGCGGTAGCGCCCGCGTGCAGCGCTGAACATGATGCACACAGAGGACCAGAGGATGACCCGATGGGTTGCCTCTGGCTCCTCAGGTCCTCCATGTCGATTCCCATGAGGCACCCATGACCCTGTTCCTCGCCCACGGCTCGCCCACCACGGTCATCAGCGAACCTGAACTGCGCGCCCTGGTGCGGCAGGCACTCGGCAAGCTGGGGGCGAAGCGCAAGGTGCTGGCGATCCCGCCGGACATCACGCGGCTGAACTCGCGCTCGGGGCCATGCCTGGGCGCGGTCGAAGAGCAATATGGGCAAGCGCTGACCGATGTGCTGCCGGCCCTGGGCACGCATGTGCCGATGACACCGGAGCACATCGCCAAGATGTATCCCGGTGTGCCGCCGGCGAAGTTCCGCGTTCACGACTGGCGCAACGACGTCAAGACCATCGGCGAGGTCGACAGCGCGTTCGTCAAGCAGGCGACGGGCGGGGTGTGGGACAAGGCCTGGCCGGCGCAGCTCAACAACCTGATCTGGAGCGGCGGCCACGACCTCATCCTCTCGATCGGCCAGGTCGTGCCGCACGAGGTCATGGGCATGGCCAACGGGGTGAAGAACCTCTTCGTCGGCTGTGGCGGCAAGCTCGGCATCGACGCCAGCCACTTCATCGGCGCCGCCTATGGCATGGAGCGCATGATGGGCCGCGCCGACACTCCGGTGCGGCGCATCCTCAACCAGGCGCTGCTGCAGTACTGCACCCATCTGCCGATCGTCTTCATCCTCACCGTGGTCGGCAAGGCGCGGCCGGGCGAGGCCTCTGACCATGGCCTGGTCACCCGTGGCGTGTTCGTCGGCAGCGGCCTCGACGGCTTCGCCGAGGCGTCGGCGCTGTCGCAGGCGGTCAACTTCGAGCAGCTCGATGAGGAGCCGAAGAAGGTGGTCTGCTACCTCGACCCCGAGGAGTTCCACTCGACCTGGCTGGGCAACAAGGCGATCTACCGCACGCGCATGGCGATCGCGACCGGCGGCGAGCTGGTGGTGCTGGCGCCGGGCGTGAAGGGTTTCGGCGAGGACCCCGGCATCGACCGGCTCATCCGCACGCACGGTTACCGCACCACGCCGCAGATCATGGCCGCGATCCAGGCCGATCCGGCGCTGGCCGGCAGCCTGTCGGCGGCGGCGCATCTCATCCATGGCTCCAGCGAGGGCCGCTTCACCGTGCGCTACTGCCCCGGCCACCTGACGCGGGCCGAGATCGAGGGCGTCGGCTACGCCTGGGGCGATCTGGCCGAGCAGACCCGCCGCTATGATCCCGCCAAGCTGAAGGACGGCTGGAACGTGGTCGCCGGCGAGCGGCTGTTCTACGTCAGCAACCCGGCCCTCGGGCTCTGGGCGCACCGTTCCCGTTTCGCGGGGTGACGTCGGACCCCGATCTACCTGACCTTGCAAGGAACCGCGACCAAGCCTTGCCCGGGCTTGGACACCTCATTAGTGTGCCTGCGATGCCGAATACTTCGACCGTACGTAAATTCGCGATCAGCATCGACCCCGACGAGGCGGTCGATTTCGCCGAGCATGTCGACTGGTTCGGCAAGCGTCTCGCTCCGCTTGGCTTCAAGCAGGCCGCGACCTATACCTTCCGCTACACCGACAGCGAATGCATGATGAAGGTCGAACTGAAGGACAGCCAGGACGGCTACTTCGTGTTCCTCTACGTGCAGGCTCCCGACGAGCACAAGTTCCGCGCCGAAGCGGTGGCCAACGCCTTCGAGGCCTTCGTCGTCGACACCGCCGGGACCAAGCGCCATACGCTCAAGGACGAGTGACCGTTCGCGTCCGCGTCACGTCCGCCGAGCGAGCGCAGGCGTAAGCCCAGCGAGCCTGGAACGAATCGTATCGCTTGGCGAATCGCCAGCGTTAGCGCAGCGTGTCGAGCGGGGTGAGCAAGGGCATCGGCGCAGCCGACGCGACTCCCCGGCGGGGAGTCGGCGCCGAGTGAAGGGGAGAAGTCCCCCGGCGGGTACGTAGGGCAGAGCCCTACGAGCTAATAGCGTACTTGCACGCCTGATCCGGTGCCGCTGTGCGTCGGCTGCGCCGGGCCATCGAGATTCGCCGGATCGACCGCGACCCAGGCCTCGCCCTGACGGACGAGATACAATGTGCTGCCATCGCTTTGCGGCACAGCGATGACGTCGCGGGTGGCGAGCGGAGCTGGTGCGGGAGGAGCGGGCGCCAAAGGGATGAGTACGGGTCGTGCGTCTGCGACTGCTGACGGAGCGGCGTCGACGTGTCCCGGCAGCAGCCAGGTCCCTGCGGCCAGGGCCAGTCCGGCTGCAGCGGCGTAGGGCCACAGGCGCAGGATGCTGGCGCGGCGCGGCGCGGCCGGCTTCCGCGCGATGGCCAGGGCGATGAGGTCGTGGCTGGCGACCGCACGCTGGCAGTCGGGGCAGCTGGCGAGGTGCGCGAACAGGGCGGGATCGCTGTCGGGATCGACAGCCCCATCGGCGACCAGCGGCAGCAGCGGCTCCGCTTCGGCACAGGTCATGGCGTCCGTCACAGGTCCCCCTCGAAGATCTCAGCCAGGCGCTCGCGCAGGGCTGCCCGGCCCTTGCACAGCCGCACCTCGACGGCCTGGCGGTTGATGCCGAGGCGCTCGGCGATCTGCACGTGGTCGAGGCCGTCCTCGATGCGCAGGCGGATCGCCTCGCGCTGGCTGGGTGGCAGTTCAGCGAGGGCTTTGCGTACGGCTGTGATGCGCTCGGCCGAGAGCACACCGTCGCCCGGCAAGCGACCGTCATCGCCGGCGGCGATGGCATCGGGCAGCTCGCCGGTCGGCCTGACCACGGCGCGGTCGCAGCGGCGCAGCCAGTCCATCGCGGCGTTGCGCGCGATCTGGTAGATCCAGCCGCGCGCCGCGGCCTGGTGCTGCAGGGTGTGCAGGTGGCGCAGCACGCGCAGCGAGACCTCCTGCCAGACGTCGTCGATGGCGGCATGGTCGCGCAGGTAGAAGCCGATGACCCGACGTACGCCACCCTCTTCGCGGGTGAGCAGGTCGGCCACCGCGTCAGGGCTGGCGAGCATGTTGGGGGCGATGGCTTCCATCTTCTCGGGAGACGTTGGACCCCCGTCCTGGCTTTCCGGCCGATCCATATGGACCTATTGCAGCAGCTCAGCCAGATCGACGACGTCGTGGATCGAGGCCTGGGCGCGCAGCACGTCGGTCACCCGGCGGCGGACCTGCTGGCGACGTTCCCGTTCGAGCGCCGCCTGGAGGGTGGCGACGACCTCGGCGAAGCTTTGCGTCCGACCCTCTTCCCGTTCGAGCACCAGCACGACGGCTGCGGCGCCGCCGGTCCAGAACGGGGCCGAGGGTTCGCCCACCGGCATGGCCAGGGCCTGCTCCTCGATCTCCTTGCCGAAGGTGGACGGCTCGACCCAGCCGAGCAGGCCGCCCTCGCTGGCCTGCGGCCCCTGGCTGATCGCCTTGGCCCTGGCGTTGAACAGTTCGGCCCGGGCGCCGGCCTCCAGGCGCAGGAGCTCCTCGCGCAGGGCGTTGAGCTCGGTCAGGCACTGCTCGCGGGTGCGCACGGCCCGCCAGCGGGCGAGCAGTTCGCCGGCGCGCTGGGTCAGGGTGATGGCCTTCTTGGGCAGGCCGTCGCGGCCGGCGTGCTTGGCGACTGCGTCGGCCACCGTTGCGAGGATGACCTCCTGGCCGGGAGTATCCGCGGCGAGGAAGGCGTCGAGCTGGCCGGCGGCGGCGGCGGTGATCGCTTCGTCACCGCTCTGTTGCGCCTCGCGCATCAGACCGGCCAGGGATTTCACCAGTTCCTTGCGCTCGTCGTCCGCGGTCGGACGCAGGGCGATGAGCAGGGTGCGGGCGCGGGGCGGCCGGGCGAAGTCGGCGATGCGGCGGTCGTAGGTCGCGCGCAGATCGGTCGGGGTGATGTTGGCGGCGCGGCCCTCGAACCAGCCGATCACCGCGTCGATCTTGGCGTCGCGGTCGCGGGTGCGGCGCAGGGTGGCGATGTCGCGCAGGGCGAGGCCGCGGGTGCGCGCCTCGGCGATGACCTCGGAGGAGAGCCGGTCGCGGTCGATCGCGACCTGCAGCTCGTTGGCTTTCTGCACCAGCAGCTCCTCGTCGGTCAGTTCCTCGAGGGTGTCGCGGTTGAAGCGCAGCAGGCTGTCGCGATTGTCGGGCAGGACGCGGCCGGCGCGGCGGAACAATTCGATGCGGATGCCATTGCGGCTGCGGATGTCGCCGATGGTCACGACCTGGTCGTTGACGAAACGCACCGAGCGGTCGACCACCATGCCGCTGCCCTCGGCAGCCAGCAGCGACCCGCACAGCAACATCAGCATCCAGCTTCGCATGGCGGCGCAGGCTAGCAGGCAGCGGGGAAATGCAGCCGCGGTGTGCCCGGCCTTCCGAACCCGGCTGCCGGTGGCGGTGGCGGCGGCGGCCGGACAATGCGGCCGTGGATCGGATCCTGCTGTTCATCGCCTGCGCTGTGCTGGTCCTGTTCGCGCCCGGACTGGAGCTGGGCCCATGGCACGCGCAGGTCGCGGTGTTCCTGCACGGCCTGCTCTTGGAGGCCTTCCCCTGGCTGCTGCTCGGAGCCCTGCTCGCCGCCATCGCCGAGGAGTTGCTGCCGGACGGGCTGCTGCCCGGCCTGGCCCGGCGGCTGGGGCCGTGGGCGGTGCCGGGCACGGCGCTGGTCGCGCCGCTCATGCCGATGTGCGAATGCGGCATCGTCGTGGTGGTGCGCGGCCTGATCGCCAAGGGCCTGCCTGCCCATCTGTGCATCACCTTCCTGCTCGCGGCTCCGATCCTCAACCCGATCGTGTTGGCGACCACCTGGATGGCATTCCAGGACTGGCGCCTGGTCGTGCTGCGTGGCGCCTGCGGTTTCGCCATCGCCTGCCTGGCAGGGGCGTTGGCTGCCCGCGCCGGAGCCGCCCGGCTGCTGTGCTCGCCGCCCACGCTGTCGCTGGCTGGTGTGCGCATCTCGCTGGCCGGGGCGAGGCCGTACGTGCCAGAGCGCACCGCGCCGGTGGCCAACGCCGTGCTCGCGGCGCCTGCTCGGCGGCATCGTGATCTGCTGCGCGGCATCGCCCGTCGCAGCCTGGGCCACGCGCTCGACATCGCCGCCATCTTCGTCGCCGGCGCCTTCCTCGCCGCCATGGCCAAGGCCAGCATCCCGGCCGAGCTGATCGCCACGGTCGGCGGCGGGACGTTCAGCGGACCGCTGCTCGGGGCCGGCCTCGCCATCGCCCTGTCGGTCTGCGCCGAGACCGACGCCTTCCTCGCAGCCACCTTCACCGGCATGGCGCCGGCGGCGATCCTCTGCTTCCTGGTCGTCGGCCCGATGCTCGATCTCAAGCTGCTGCTGATGTACCGCGGTGTGTTCACCGGCCGGACGGTGCTGCATCTGGCCTTGGGCATCCCGCTGGCGGCGATCGTCCTCAGCATGCTGGCAGGTGCGGCATGGTGAGCTGGACCCGGCTCGCTGCCGCCGCCCTGTGGGCGGTGTACCTCGCGGCCCTCGCCCTGCACCCGGACGGCAGCTCCGTCGCCAGCGGGCCGGTCCGCGACTGGGGACTGGTCGCCGCTGTCGCCCTGGTGCTGGTGGCCGGGGTCGCCGCCAGCGGCGGCATCGACTGGCGCCGGCCGGTGTGGCCCGGCGGCTGGCTCTTCGCCATC
>JALHRW010000206.1 GCA_022841245.1 Planctomycetota bacterium | reverse complement strand
GCCTGGTCGCCGTGCGGCCCGACGTCCGCGCCGGCAGCACCATCACCGTCCTGCTGCCCGGTCGCGGCTTCCTGGTCGAACTGCAGGGCACCGCCCAGTCCGACGCCCGCGCCGGCGAACGCGTCGCTGTGCGGCGCAGCGGCGACCAGGCCCTGCTCAGCTGCATCGCCCAGTCCGACGGCACGGCACTGGTCCAGCCCTGACCCACGGTTGCTGACACGCCGGGTTCTACGCCGGCCTCCTGCTGCTATTTGTTTTGATGCGCCTGCCGGTGTTCAACGGCGGTGGCCGGGAAGATCGCCACGCTCGACCAGCTGGCGTGACGTTGGCAACGTCGTCATGGTTCTCCCGCCCATGCCGGGGTTGCCGGAGCGTGCCGCCACCCCATGCTGCCCGCCGATGCCGCGCCCCCGCTTGCTCAAACTCTCCGGCGAGGCCCTCGCTGCCGGTGGTGACCAGATCCACGACCGTGCCACCGTCGACCGGGTCAGCCGCGAGCTGCTTGCCGGCCTGCCGCACGGCCCCGTCGGTCTGGTGGTGGGCGGCGGCAACATCATGCGCGGCGGCGGCATGCGCGACGCGGCCGACCCGACACGCGGCGACCGCCAGGGCATGCTGGCGACGCTGATCAACGCTCTCGCCCTGCAGGACGGTATCGAACGCGCCGGCGGCCGCTGCGCCGTGCACGGCCCGTACGCCATCCCCAACGTGTGCTGCGCCTTCGACCGCGCCACCGCCCTCGCGCAGATGGCGGCCGGCACGGTGGTGGTGTTCGGTGGCGGCACCGGCCATCCCTACTTCACCACCGACACTGCCGCCGCGCTGCGCGCGGCCGAGATCGGCGCTGACGTGGTGCTGAAGGGCAGCAAGGTCGACGGCATCTATACGGCTGATCCGCGCAAGGACCCCACGGCGACGCGGATCCCGCGCCTGACCTACGAGCAGGCTCTGGCCGGACGCTTCGGCGTCATGGATCTCGCAGCGTTCGAGCTGTGCCGCCAGGCCGGCGTCGCCATCCGCGTCTTCGACATGACCGCACCCGGCACCATCGCCGCGGCCCTCGGTCCCAACCCGCCCGGCACCCTCGTCGCCGGTTAGCCCTCCGGAGAGAAACCACCATGTTTGATGCCGACATCGCCGAAGCCAAGAGCAAGTTCGACAAGGCGGTCCTCGCCCTGGCCAACGCCTTCAGCCACATCCGCACCGGCCGCGCCTCCCCGGCCATGGTCGAGCACCTGCAGGTCGAGGCCTACGGCGTGATGACGCCGCTCAACCAGCTCGCCAGCATCACCGTGCCGGAGCCGACCCAGCTGGCGATCAAGGCCTACGACAAGACCGTGGTCAAGGCGATCGAGAAGTCGATCGTCGCCTCGAACCTCGGCCTCGCGCCCTCCAGCGATGGCCACACCATCCGCCTGCAGCTGCCGCCGCTGTCGCAGGAGCGCCGCAAGCAGCTCGCCGGCCAGGCCAAGGACGAGAACGAGAAGACCAAGGTGGCGATGCGCAACATCCGCCGCGACGCGATCAAGCACGTCGAGACCAAGGGCAAGGAAGCCAAGGCTTCCGAGGACCTGATCAAGAAGTCGAAGGAGAAGATCGACGCCATGCTCAAGGAGCACGAACAGCTGGCGGAGAAGAAGCTGGCCGAGAAGACCAAAGACATCCTCGAGGGCTGAGCCGATGCGTCAGCTGCCCCGCCTGTTCGCCTGCCTGGCTGCGATCGCCTGCCTGGCTGCCGCCGATCCGCCGCCGGTGGCCGGCAGCACCAGCATCGCAGTCACCAGCATCCGGCTGGCGCGCGAGATCAACTTTGCGGCCGGGACGGAGGCTGGCACCAGCGCGACCCAGACGCAGATCATGCAGGTGATGGTGACGCCGAAGCCCGATCCGGCGCTGCGCCTGACCGGCGAGCTCAGCATCGTGGTGGACAAGGCGATGACCGATGCGGGCGAGGATCTCGTGTCACCGCCTTCCAGCCTGGATGCCGACATGCGCCGGAGGATGGGCAGGCGGCAGCTGGGCTTCATGCGCCAGGGCATGATGAATGGCGAGTTCATCAAGCTGAAGTACCCGGTGAAACCAGCCAAGACACTCAGCCTCAGTGGTAGCCTGATGCTGACCTGCGAGGCGAAGTCCGGCGAGACGATCGATCTGGAGTTGTCAGGCGAGGCCCCGGCGCTCGATCTTCCTGGGATGCGCATCTCGGTTGCTGCTGTCCAGCTGCCCGGGAAGTTCGGCTTCAGCTACACCACCACTGGTGCCGAAGCCAAGGTCCGCGAATACCAGCTGATCAGTGCTGACGGCAACGTGCTCGAAACGTCGGGACACAGCAACAGCAGCGACGGCCGCAAGATGGACTGCACCTACCAGTTGAGGGATGCGAGCGCCAAACCGGCCAAGCTGCGCGTGGTCATGCTTGGCGAACAGGTGGAGGTGCGTGTCCCCTTCAACTTCCCCGAGCTGCCGCTTGATGCGCCAATCGCAGTGGAACCTCAGCGTCCAACTCGCCGTCCGCTGCCCGTCGAGCCCGCCCCCGCCCCCGCCCCCGCTCCCGCTCCAGCCCCAGGCAAGAGCGACTTCTAGTCCGTCGTCCGTCGTCCGTCGTTCGCCGAACACCTCCATTGGCGAGCGCCGAAGCGCGCCGGGCTTGAGCCGTGCTGTCCGTGTGGCTTTGGCCGGCGCGTGCCCAGCGAGCCTGTGTCCGAGTTCGTGGTCCCGATCGGCGAACGTCAGTGAGCCGCGCCGAGCGGGTCCCGGGCAAGGCCCGGGCCAGGAGGTTCGGAGGGGCTGGGCCCCTCCGGGCTTATGCCGCGTCTTCCGCCACGCCCTTGCCGCGCGTCACGCTGATGCCGTATTCGACCAGCTTGCGGTCGAGGGTGACGCGGTTGATGCCGAGGGCCTTGGCGGCGCGCAGCTTGACCCCGCGCTCGCGGTTCAGCGTCCAGTTGATCAGGATGCGTTCGGTCGACAGGGCCAGCAGGTTGAGGTCGGGGCTGGCGAGGCTGGCGTAGCGCTCCAGCGCCTGCTTGAGGAAGCGGTCGGGCGGCTCGCTTACCGGAGTCGCGGTTTGCTGGCTTGCGGCATAGGTGCGGATGGTGGTCGGCACCAGCTCATCGACGAAGACGCTGCCGGGGGCAAGGACCACCGCTTTGTGGATGCAGTTCTCCAGCTCGCGTACGTTGCCCGGCCAGGGATAGGAGATCAGCATGTCGAGCACCGAGCGCGGCACTTCGTCGACGTTCTTGTGCTCCTCGCGGTTGAATTTCTGCAGGAAGTGATTCACCAGCAGCGGGATGTCCTCGCGCCGGTCGCGCAGCGACGGCAGCGCGAGCGTCACGACATTGAGCCGGTAGTAGAGGTCTTCGCGGAAGCGCCCGGCCTTGACCTCGGCGGCGAGGTCGCGGTGGGTGGCGGCGACGATGCGCACATCGACCGGCACCGGGGTGTGGTCGCCGACCCGGGTGATGGTGCGCTCTTGCAGGGCGCGCAGCAGCCGCACCTGGGTCTCGGGGCTGATCTCGCCGACTTCGTCGAGGAACAGGGTGCCGCCGTTGGCCACCTCGAAGAGGCCTTTGCGCTCGTGGTCGGCGCCGGTGAAGGCGCCGCGGGTGTGGCCGAACAGCTCGGACTCGAGCAGGGTCGGGGCGAGCGCGCCGGCGTTGACCGAGACCATCGGCTTGTGCGCGCGGTGGCTCTGGTTGTGCACCAGGCGGGCGAGCAGCTCCTTGCCGGTGCCGGTCTCGCCCTGGATCAGCACGGTGGCGGACGAGGCGGCGGCGCGCACCGCGCTCTGGATCAGCGAGTTCATCATGCCGCTGTTGGAGAGGATCTCGCTCTGCCGCACCTGGGTGGTCAGCGACTCGCGCAGGACGAGGTTCTCCTCGGCCAGCTCGCTGACCTCCAGCTGCACGCGCAGGCGGTCCATGCACCAGCGCGACAGCACGTCGACGAGGAAGGCGGCTGCATCCTCGCTGTCTCGGTGGCTGACCATGAGGATGGCGATCGGCACGTTGCCGTCGCGCAGCTGACGGGCGACCACCGGCAGCCCGTCGGTGGCGATGGGGGCGGTGGCCGGGGTGGCGAGGGCGGCGATCTCGTCGGCGCTGTCGGGCGGCTCGCCGACGATGAAGGTGCCGGACGGGGAGAGATGGCCGGGCTTGCACTGCAGCCAGATGCCGCCGATGGTCTTCCAGCCCTTCACCTCGTGCCACAGGCGGTCGAGGATCAGACGCGGTCCGACCGCCGGATCGAGCATCTGCAGGACGCCGCCGACGCGGGTTGGCCAGGTATGCACGCGGTGCCTTTCACGGCCGCAGGAGGCGCGGCTGTACTGTCGTGATGCACTCAGCGTGCCGAGTCTGCTGCGCGGCCCAGTAAGAACTTAGGGCGTCGGTGCTGCGCGACGCAACAGCCGTAGGCGGGACTGCCCGCGCGAAAATCGAGCAGGTGGAGCGTCGACGTCCACGTCACTTGAGCAGGAGGCCGACCGCCGCCGCTGCCGCGAGGATCAGCATCACCGCTTCGAAGGTGCGCTGGGGGATGAGCGGGATGATCCGCCGGCCGACCAGCGAACCGAGGACGACCGCCGGGACCAGGCAGGCGTCCATCAGCAGGGTCTGGCCAGTGATCATCAGCTTGGTGCCGTGCCCGAATTCGCTCAGGCCGATGTAGATCGGCAGCTTCATCAGGTTGACGGTGAAGAAGAACCAGGCCCCGGCGGCGATGAAGTCCTCCTTGGGCATGCGCTGGGCGAGCAGGTACACGTTCATCACCGGCCCGGCCGCATTGGCCAGGGTGGTGGTGGTGCCGGCGATGATACCGACCCCGGCGCCCACCGCATGCCCGGGCGGGTCGTTGCGCTTGCGCCATTTCCGCCACAGGTGGACGGCGATCATCACCATCACCGTGCCGCCGATGGCGGCATTGAATCGCTCCTGGGGCAGGGCGAGGATCAGCGCCGTGCCGGCGGCCATGCCGATCAGCACCCACGGCAGCAGCTTCCACAGGTGATGGACGGCAGGGTTCTTCCGGTACAGCCACACGGCCATGATGTCGGCGCAGATCAGCAGCGGCAGCAGCGCCCCGACCGAGAGCAGCGAGTTCGGCGCCAGCACCCAGGCCAGCCACGGCACGGCGAGGAAGCCGAGACCCGGAACGCCGGTCTTGGCGGCGCCGACGACGAAGGCGATGCCGATGGCGTTGGCCCAGTGCCAGGGCGTGGGCAGGAGGTCGATCACCGCGGGCGGCTCACGCCCGGAACTCGACCCCGGTCAGCTCGCGGTAGGCTTCGAGGTACTTCTGCCGCGTACGTGCCACCACCTCGGGCGGCAGGGCGATGCCGGGGCCGTTCTTGTCGAATTTGACCGATTCCAGCCAGTCGCGCAGGTACTGCTTGTCGTAGCTGTCCTGGCCGCGGCCGACGGCGAAGCGCTCGGCCGGCCAGAAGCGCGAGCTGTCCGGGGTCAGCACCTCATCGGCGAGGACGACGTTGCCGGCCGGGTCGGTGCCGAACTCGAACTTGGTATCGGCGATGATCACGCCGCGGGCGCGGGCGTGGTCGCGGGCACGGCGGTACAGCTCGATGCTGTGGCGTTCGACCGCCGCGGCGTTGGCGCCGAGGATCCCGCGCGCCTGCTCGGGGCTGATGTTCTCGTCGTGCGCGCCCTGTTCGGCCTTGGTCGAGGGGGTCCAGATCGGGGTCGGCAGCTCGGCCGATTCACCCAGGCCGGCCGGCAGGGGGATGCCGCAGATGGTGGATGACTTCTTGTATTCCTTCCAGCCCGAGCCGGCGACGTAGCCGCGCACGATCGACTCGACCGGCAGGATGCGCAGCCGCCGCACCATCAGGGCGCGGCCGGTGAGCTGCTCGCGCTCGGCGCGCACCTCGGCAGGCATGGCGCCGACGTCGCTGGTCACCACGTGGTTGGGGCAGACGTCGCGCAGCAGGTCGAACCAGAACAGCGACAGCGAGGTGAGGACGCGGCCCTTGTCCGGGATCGGCGTCGGCATCACCCTGTCGAACGCGCTGATGCGGTCGGTGGCGATGAACAGCAGATGTTTCGCGTCGATCTCCCACACATCGCGCACTTTGCCGCGCGCGATCAGGCGGAGTCCGGGGAGGTCGCTTTCGAGCAGCGGTGGGCTCATCGGTCACCGAGTTGAGCTTGGAGTTCACGGCCGAACAGCGTCTGGCTGTAGCGCGCAAGGGCGCTGCGATACTGGGAGGCGAACTGGGTCTCAGCCAGGCCGTCACGCGGGGTGGCCTTGATCTCGCCGACCTGGACCAGGCGGATGCGCGGCACCTCGCCCTCCCAGGCGGGTTCGGCCGAGACGAGGGCAAGCGGACGCGCAGACATCGCCAGGGCGGCAAGCAGCTGCGGCTCGCCCGGGGCGCCATCGGCCTCGGTCGGCGGCACCGGCAACTGCGCGGTCAGCGGCTGCGGCTTGTTGACCAGGTTGACGTTCCAGGGCTTGGCCTCCTCGGAGGCGGCCCATACGGCGAGCGCCCCCGGCCCCTTGCCGGCGAGCTCGTCGCGCAGCTTGTTGGCGGCCTCGAGCAGCGGCTTCCACGCCCGGCGCCCGGCGACATGGCGGGCGACCTCGGCGCGCACGGCATCGAGCTCCTGGAAGCCGGGATCGCTGCGCTTCTCCAGGCGGATCATGACCCAGTGGCCGGCGCTGGTGATCTGCGGTTCGCTGAGGAAGCCGACCTCGTGTTCGCGGCCGAACAGGCGCATGACGTCCTTGATCGTGCCGAGGGCGCCGAGGTCGACGCTGCCAGGGGTGCGGTCCTCGGCCGAGATCTCGGCGAGCTTGAGCTTGGCCTCGGCGACGGCGGCGCGGAAGCGGGCCGGATCCTTCTCGGTCTCAAGCACGTCGGCGTTCTGGTTGAGCACCTCAAGCGCCTTCTGCGCCGCACTCGAGCCGCGTTCGGCGCGCAGCTTGGCGATGACCTGTTCCTTCACCGCGGCGAACGGCTTGGGCTCGGGCTTCTTGCCCGGGTCCTTGGCGTCCGGCTCGCCGGGGAACTGGTCCTTGTGCGAGCCGTACCAGGCTTCGGCATCGGCATCGGTGATCTCCAGCGCCTTGCCCAGCTCATCGCGGTCGGCCCAGGCGACGGCGACGGCGACGCCCCCTGGACGGGTGAAGCGGGTGCCGCGCAGCTTCTCGTAGGCGGCGGGAATCTCAGGATCGTCGAGCTTGACCTCGGGGACGAAGCGGGCGCCGGACAGCACCACTTCGGCGAGTTCGGCGCGGTCGCTGCGCAAGCCGGCGATGTCCGGGGCGATGGCGCGCGGCACCGCCGGGGCGATGGCCGAGCGGGCGAAGAGGCTGCGACGGGCGGCGAGCTCGCCAAGCATGCGACGCAGGTCGTCGCGCCGGATCTCATCGACGCCGCCGGTGTGCTCGCGCAGCGCGTCGAGGTAGGTGCGGCCGCTGCCGCCCTCCATCGGGGTGGCGAGGAACTCCTGTTCGATGCGCTCCAGCGCCTGGCCCTTGGGCATCAGGCCGCGGGCTTCGCCGATGCGCGCCAGGCGCAGGTCGGTGGCGTAGCTCTCCAGCGGGTTCTCCTGCCACGGCGGCGGGGTCCACTTGCGCATGTAGGGGTGGGCGTTCGGGTTCAGCACCCGCTCCATGCGCTCGGCCACCTGCATGCGCTGCAGCACCTCGCCCTCGGCGATGCCGGCGATGCGCTGGGTCGGAGCGAAGACCAGCGAGAACGAGGCACCGACGCCGAAGATCACGCCGACGACGGCGACCATCGTCCAGATGAAGATCTGCTGTCCGAGGCTCAGCGGCTTGGCCACCGGCGGTGCGTCGCCCTTGCCGTCGGGTACGGCGTCCTTGATCGGCGGCTGGGCGGGTGGCTTGGTTGTGTCACTCATGGAGGGCGGGAATGCTAGGGGGGCGGCTGTGGAGGCAACCATTGCAACGTGGGGGAATCATTGCCCCTGGTTCGTGGTTCGTGGTTCGTGGTTCCGAAGACCCATTGCCCCTGGTTCCGCATCGTCCATCCAGAAGGTGGCCGGAATCCGCGTTGCCTGCAGCGGGTCGATGGGCATGACCCCGACGCATGCGCGGTGCCGGGCTGTGGAACCACGAACCACGAACCACGAACCACGAACCAGGGGCAATGGACCCAGTGGCAATGGCTCTCGACGCCTTCCTCGCCGCCCATGCCTCGTCCACGGCGCTCGCGGCTTCGCTCTATGCCGGCGGCGAAGGGCTCTGGGAGCAGTTCCGCCACGCGCCACCCGCCGACCCGCGCTGGGGCCGATTCCTGGTGGCGATGGGCGAAGTGGCGGCCGAACGCCTGAGCGACGACGCGGCCGCCGCCGGCTGGTTCCGCCGCTGCCTCGACGCCGAGGCGGTGCATCGAGATGCCGAGGCCTGTGTCGCCGCCGGTCACGGCCAGGGCGTGCTGTGGGAGCGCGCCGGCGACCCCGCCCGCG
>JALHRW010000205.1 GCA_022841245.1 Planctomycetota bacterium | reverse complement strand
GGGCGCCCCCGGCCGCGCCACGCCGGCGAGGCGAGGGCGCCTCGCATCCGGTCGGGCGGGGGCGCCCGCGCTCCGCGTGGCGCTGGCTACTGCGCTGCGCTGCGCACCCGGTACATCGCTTCCGCGCTGGCCCGTGCTGCGTCGGTGGTCTCGACGTACGGCGTGTCGCAGACGTCGACGAAGCCGCACTGCGCGTTCTCGCCGTCGATGCGGCCGGTGGTCGCCTCGTCACCGTACTGGAACCAGTGCACGCCGACGATCTGCGGATTCTCCAGCGCGCTTGTGACGTAGGCGGTGAACTTGGCGGCGCGGTCGGCCTGGTCCTCGGCCGAGAACAGGCCGCCCCAGAACTGCCCGCGGTCGAGGCCGCCGAAGTGGAACTCGCCGATGATCACCGGTGCGTCGATGCCCTCGGGCAGCTTGATGTCGCGTACCGAGGCGCAGTAGCGGTTGTAGCTGAGCACATCGTTGTAGCGCGCCGCCGCTTCGACCAGGTTGCGTCCGCCGCCGACGCAGCGGCAGCCGAGGTAGAGCTTCTTCGGCGCGATGCGACGGATCGCGTCGCGCACCTCGCGGAAGTAGGTCTCGGCCGCCAGGGCGGTGAAGTCGTAGAGGTCCTTCTTCGCCGTCTCGCCCGACGGCTTGGCCTTGGTGTCGGCGGCGAAGGCGCCCCAGTCGGCCCAGGTCGCGTTCCAGGCGGCGTTCAGCTTGGCGATGTCGGCGCCGTGGCGCTCCTGCAGCCAGGTGGCGAGGCGCTTCTTGGCCGCCTGGGTGGCGGGCGAGCCGAGCGCGTAGAGCGCCAGCGTGTCTTCGCCGCCCCACGGCATCTCGTTGTCGACGAAGTAGCCGATGCACCACGGGTCGTCGGCGCTGCCTTTGAGGAACTGCTGCGCCCCCTTGTCGAGCGCGCCGGCGAAGGCGGGGTCGAACATGTCGGGGAAGTTGGCCTTGCCGCCCTTCAGTTTCGCCACGTCGTAGAAGAAGGTACGGGTGTAGGGGGTGCGTCGCGCGTCGCTGATCCGGCCATCCGACCAGTTGCCGATGCTGTTGATGCCCCACGCGCGCAGGCGCTGGTGCACGACGCCGGTGTAGGTGGTGCGCCATTCGGGGCCGTATTTGCGCAGCAGGTTGGCTCCGGAGATGTCGAGGCTCTTCGGCGACTTGCCGGCGTAATAGCCGCCGCCCCACGACTTGCCGCCCGGCTTATAGAAGTCCTTGAGCGGATGGTCGGCAGCGATGGGGAGATCCTGGAACCAGTGCTCGCGGTCATCGACCGGCGTGCCGGCGAAGCCGGAACCGACGCAGGTCAGGCCGACGCTGAAGAAGAGCCGGCCGTCGGGATCGACCAGCCACCATTTCCCCTCGTGCTTGGCGGTGCGGAAGTGGCCGGTCGCCTCCAGCTGCGGACCGTCGGCCCAGCCGCCCCAGGCGTTCCAGCCGGCCGGCGACGGCGCGGCCGCCAGCTTCTTCGCTTCGGCCTCGCGGTTGGCCTGCAGCTCGGCGACCGTACGCACCTTCCCGGGCCAGTCCTTGTGGATGAACTGGCCGAAGGTGTCGATGCAGGGGAAGAACTGCTCCGGCGTCATGGTGGCCCAGGCCGGCTTCTGCCAGGCGCCGAAGGCGCGCGCCCCGGCGAGCTCGAAGCTGTGGCTGACCGCCGGCTTGTTCTCGGTGAAGACGGTGATGGCGATGATCTTGGACGGGTCGATGCCGCCGCTGGCCGACAAGCCGTCGGGATAACCGTGCATGCCGAACAGCTTGATCGCGCTCTGGCCGGCGCGCCGGATCGGGATGGTCAGGGTGACGCGCTGATCGGGCTGGGTGCCGATGCGCTCGGTCATGCAGTGCTTGCCGCCGTCTGCGCCCGGGTTGTCGATGCGCACGAAGATGTCGATGTCGTGGTTGTCGATGTTGCGCAGATCGAGGGCGATGAAGGCATAGGCCGACAGATCCCAGAGACCGCCGGGCGCGGGAATGGTGGCGCCGGGCCAGCTGCCCTGGGCCGCGGCGGTGACGCGCAGGGCCGGCGCCTCGGCGCTGCCGCTGCGCACCACGGTCGAGCTGTTGGCGGTCACCGTGGCGAGGTCGAAGCTGGGGCCGAAATCGAGCATGCGCAGCGGCGGCAGCGCATCGCCGGCCTGCAGGGTGGCCAGGCACAGGGCGATCAACAGGAGACGCATGGGGACCTCGCTGGTGAAACGTATATACAACTTTTACGTGACGGGTAGAGGCAGCTGCGACCAGCGATCAGCTTCCAGCTTCCAGCTTCCAGCGACCAGCGACCAGCGACCAGCGGCCAGCGGCCAGCGACCAGCGGCCAGCGACCAGCTTCCAGCGACCAGCTACCTCACGCCTCCAGCGCCAGCGTGCTGCAGCGCGCCGCAACCTGCTGCGCCAGCGCGCGGAACGCCTGGCCGCTCAGCGAGTGCGGCGCCCGCACCACGATCGGCTCGCCCTCGTCACCGCAGGCGCGCACCGCCGGTTCCAGCGGTAGCCGGCCGAGGAACGGGACGCGGCTCTGCGCCGCCTCCGCTTCGGCGCCGCCGTGGCCGAAGATGCGCTCGGCATGGCCGCACTGCGGGCAGATGAATTCCGCCATGTTTTCGACGATGCCGAGGATCGGCACGTTGACCTTGCCGAACATGGCGATGGCGCGGCGGGCGTCGAGCAGGGCCACGCTCTGCGGCGTGCTGACCACCACCGCGCCGGCCAGCGGGACGAGCGAGGAAAGCGTGATCTGCACGTCGCCGGTACCGGGCGGCAGGTCGATGAGCAGGTAATCGAGCTCGCCCCAGGCGACGTCGGCGAAGAACTGCTTGAGCGCGCCCTGCAGCATCGGTCCGCGCCAGATCACCGCCTGGCCCTCGGGGATGAGCAGGCCCATGGAGATGAAACGCACGCCGTGCGCGAGCGGCGGGACCAGCTTCTTGTCGACCACCTCGGGCTGCAGGTCGTGGCCGAGCATCATCGGCACGCTCGGGCCGTGGATGTCGGCGTCGATCAGGCCGACGCGCGCGCCGCTGGCGGCGAGGGCGCAGGCCAGGTTGACCGTCACCGTGCTCTTGCCCACCCCGCCCTTGCCCGAGCCCACGGCGATGACGTGGCGCACGCCGGGGATCAGCTCGGCCTTGGTCTTCTGCTGCGGCACCTCAGCCGAGATGGCGATGCGCGCCTCGCGGATGCCCGGCACCGACAGCGCCGCGGCGCGGCTCTCGTCCTCGAGCTGCTTCTTGGCCGGGCAGGCGCCGGTGGTCAGCACCAGATCGAACGAGGCGACGCCGTCAGCGACCGCGAGGTTGCGGATCATGTTCAGGGCGACCAGGCCCTGGTGCAGATCGGGATCCTGGACGCGATCGAGGGCGGTCTTGAGCTGATCGAGCATGGGGGCCTTGTTGCGTCGCTGGCTGCTGGCCGCTGGCCGCTGGCTTATGCCAGTTCGGCGGAGACTTCCACCGGCGCCGCGTAATCCACCCCCGGTACCTCGAAGCCGAACAGGCGGCGGAAGCCGGTTCTGAAGCCGTCATAGTCGCCGAGGGCGCGCAGATTGGCGCTGTCGACCGCCAGCCAGCGGCGGTGGACCTCGGCCTGGACGCCCGGGTCCATCTCCCAGTCGTCGACCCGGATGCGGCCCTGCTCGTCGAGCTTCGGCTGCTTGCTCGGCTGGAGCTGCTCGCGGAACAGGCGCACGATCTGCTCGCCGGTCTCCTCGTGCGTGCCCTTCTCCTTCATCACCTTGTAGAGCAGGGCGATGTAGAGCGGGACGATGGGAATGGCCGAACTGGCCTGGGTGACCAGGGCCTTGTTGACGCTGACCCAGGCGCCGCCGCCGGTCTTGGCCATGCGCACGTTCAGCTCGCGGCCGGTGGCCTCGAGGTGGTCCTTGGCCGCGCCGATGGTGCCGGCGCGGTAGATCGGGTGGGTGACCTTGGGTCCGATGTAGCTGTAGGCCACGGTGCGGCAGGTCGGGGCGAGTACGCCGGCGGCCGACAGCACCTCGATCCACAGCTTCCAGTCCTCGCCGCCCATGACCTTGATCGTGCCGGCCTTCTCCTCGGCGCTTGCCGTCGGGATGGTGATCTCCTTGACCTGGTCGGTGTCGAGGTCGACGGTCTTGGCGGTGTAGGCGTCGCCGAGCGGCTTGAGCACCGAGCCCCACAACGTGTCGCTATCGGGATCCTTGCGCTTCGGGCTGGCGAGCGAGTAGACCACCAGGTCGACCGGCTTGCCCAGGGCCTTGAGCGCGGCGATGGCCTGCTGCTTGACCGCATGGCTGAAGGCGTCGCCGTTGATCGTGGTCAGCTTGCGGCCGGCGGCCGTGGCCTGGCGGTGCATCTCGGCGAGGTTGTAGAAGCCGGCGGTGGCGGGCTTGTCGCCGCTGGCCGGGCGCTCGAAGCACACGCCCACGGCATCGGCGCCATAGCCGAACAGCGAGGTGGCGAGCGAGGCGAGACCGAAGCCGGCCGATGAGCCGACCACCAGCACCGTGCCCAGACCCTTGCCTGGGCTGCCCTTGCGCGCCAGGTCGATGAGCGTCCGGACGTTTGCAGCGCAACCGGCCGGATGGGCGGTGGTGCAGATGAAGCCGCGGATACGCGGGTTGATGACGGCGGTAGGCATGGGCGGACGGTTCCTGGGAGATCCGCTTCGTATCGTGGCCGCGACGCCCATCCAGCGCCGGATCCGACGTGGCACGTGGAGGCCAGACCCGGTAATCCTGGCCCTGGCCGGCGCCTCGTGCTACGGGCATGCGTGTTCGAAGGAGAAGGGTGGGGTCTTCGGGGAGGGGCGAACGTCGCAGCGACGCCCCGTCGCGGAGGCGCTGAGCCCTACCCGGCAAGGAGCACTACGGCCATGCGCGTCCGGATACCGGACACGCGTGTCCGCCGCGGGAAACCTTGCCGCTCCCCATTCCACCCTAGCATGCCCGCCGACATGCCACGCTTCCTCGCCTTGGCGCTGTGCGCCTGCCTGCTTGCCGCCGCCGACCCTGTGCCCACCCCGGCCCCGGTCGAGGCCGGTCCGCAACCAGCCGCCGCACCGACCGTCGCCTTCGTGCCGGTCGACGGAGTGATCGACGACCACCGCGCCGGCCAGTTCGAGCGCGCCATCGAGAACGCGCTCAAGTCCAAGCCGCGCTACATCGTCGTCCGCGTCGCCACCGACGGCGGCTCGCTCGGCTCGGCCATGCAGATGCTGGAGAAGGCCTTGAAGATCGGTTCGGGAGAGACCGAACTGGTCGCCTTCATCGACAACCGCGCCTACAGCGCCGGGGCGCTGATCGCCTATGGCCACAAGCGCATCTACATGACCAGCCAGGCCTACATCGGCGACATCGGCGTGATCTTCATGAGCGAGGATCCGGCCGAGCCGATCAAGTATGCGCCTGAGAAGCTGGAGAGCCCGGTGCGCGCCCTGCTGCGCCAGGCCGGCCAGCACAACGGCTGGGACCAGGCCCGCCTGCAGAAGATGACGGCCCGGAACCAGGAGCTGTGGCGCTTCGACATCGACGGCAAGCGCAGCTTCGTCATCGAGGACGACCTGCCGACCTTCCTCGCCGCCCACCCTGGGCTGAAGAAGGAGGAGGGCGTGCAGATCCTGGGCAAGGACCGCCTGCTGACCTACACCGCCAGCGAGGCCGTCGCCGAGGGCATGGCCACCGCCCTGGTCAAGGATATCGACGAGGTCTACCGCCTGCTCGGCGTCGAGCCGTCGGCGGTGCAGAAGCACGTTCCAAGCCAGAACGAGATGGTGGCCGAGAAGCTCGGCGGCTGGGCTCCGCTGCTCGCCGGCCTCGCTGTGCTCTTCCTCATCCTCGAGTTCAAGATGCCCAGCGGCGGCATGTTCCTGATCGGGGCCGCGATCTGCGGCGGGCTCTTCCTCATCTGCCAGTACTGGCTCGACCTCGCCGGAGCCCCGGAGGTCATCCTCATCGGCCTGGGCATCGCCGCGGTCATAGCGGAGGTCTTCTTCCTGCCGACCGGCGGCATGCTCGCCGTCGCCGGCCTGGTCGCGATCGGCGGCGGACTGATCCTCTCGTTCATGCCCGACAACTACCAGTTCGAGACCGGCGACGTGCGCTGGGGCGCCGCGGTCGGCGACGCGCTGGTGCAGAGTCTGCTGGCGCTCACCGTGATGACGGTGGGCATCGTCATCGCCATCGCCTCGCTGCCCAAGACCCGGGCGATGAAGGTGCTGGCGAGCGCGACGGCGATCGACGGCTCCAGCGCCGGGGCCCTGGAGACGGCGGCGCCCAGCCTGGTCGGCCGGCGGGTGCGCGCCCGCACCATGCTGCGGCCGAGCGGCTACGTCGTGATCGACGGGCGGGATGTCGCGGCCATCGCCGAGCACGGCGTCATGGTCGCCGAAGGCGGCGAGGTGGAGATCGTCAGCGCCAGCCTCGGCGAACTGCTGGTACGGCCAGTGGAGTCGGAGAGCCGCGCATGAGCTGGACCCTCCTCGCCCAGGTCGCGGCGCCAGCCGTCGAATCCACCGCGATGTCGCCGCAGAGCGCGATCGCCTGGGCCATCGCCCTGCTCATCCTCTCCGCCGGCCTCGCCATCGTCGAGTTCCTGGTGGTCAGCTGGGGTATGCTGCTGGTCGGCGCGGCGGTCAGCTCGATCGCCGCCATCGCCCTGGCCTTCCACGCCCACCCCATGGCCGGCTGGACCTTCGTCGTCATCGTGCCGGTGCTCTTCGTGTTCATCATCCGCAGCGGCTTCGGCCTGATGCGGCGCAATGCCGCCGCCGTGCTGCCGACCGAGATCACCGCCGATGCCGGCATCCGCCACCAGGCGACGCAGGCCGGCGTGGCGGTGGGCACCCTGGGCGAACTGGTGACCAACGCCTTCCCCACCGGCCGCGCCCGCTTCGGCGGCACCGGCAACCCGGTCGAGCTGGACGTGCAGGTGCAGGGCGCCGTGCTGTCCAAAGGCGAACGCGTCGTCGTCCTGTCGATCGACGGGGCGGTCATCTCCGTCGGTGCCGCCCGCGACACCGTCTCCGGTCTCCTCGATACCAACACCAACAAACCCCAAGGACCCTCACATGGATAATATCGGCAATCTCGGATACATCGTCGTCGGCGTCATCGTCCTGGCGATCCTCTTCGCCGTCGGCTCGGTGTTCAGCCTGTGGTTCCAGGCCCTGACCAGCAACGCGCCGGTCGGCCTGCTCCAGCTGTTCATGATGCGCTTCCGCAAGGTCAACGCGACGGTCATCGTCACCGCGCGCATCACCGCCAAGAAGGCCGGCATCGATGTCACCACCGACAAGCTCGAGGCCCACTACATGGCTGGCGGCCACGTCATGCGCGTGATCAACGCCCTGATCGCGGCGCACAAGGCCAACATCGCCCTGACCTTCGACCGCGGCTGCGCCATCGATCTCGCCGGCCGCGACGTGCTCGACGCGGTGCAGACCTCGGTCAACCCGAAGGTCATCGACGTGCCGGACGGCAAGCAGGGCCGCTCGACCATCGACGGCATCGCCGGCGACGGCATCCAGCTGAAGGTCAAGGCGCGCGTCACCGTGCGCACCAACATCGACAGCCTGGTCGGCGGCGCCACGGAGGAGACGATCATCGCGCGCGTCGGCGAAGGCATCGTCACCACCATCGGCTCGGCCAAGTCGCACATGGAGGTGCTCGAGAATCCCGACAAGATCTCCAAGACCGTGCTCGCCCGCGGCCTCGATGCCGGCACCGCCTTCTCGATCCTCTCGATCGACATCGCCGACATCGACGTCGGCGAGAACGTCGGCGCCCGTCTGCGCACCGACAAGGCCGAGGCCGACAAGAAGGTCGCCCAGGCCGAGGCCGAGCGCCAGCGCGCCATGGCCGTCGCCCGTGAGCAGGAGATGGTCGCCCTGGTGCAGGAGAACCGCGCCAAGGTCGTGCTCGCCGAAGCCGAGATCCCGCTCGCCATGGCCGAGGCCTTTCGCAAGGGCCAGCTCGGCGTGATGGACTACTACTCGATGAAGAACGTCATGGCCGACACCGAGATGCGCCAGTCGATCGCCCACCCGCAGCAGCCCAAGCCGGGCGAGAAGCCGCTCGGGACCTGATATGGGCCTGCTGGACGAGATCCTCAAGCAGCTGGAAGAAGCGCAGCAGCAGGCGGAGGGACGCAAACCGTCCCCCCGCCCGCGTCCCGCGTCCAGGCCGGAGCGCGAGTCCGACGAGGACGGCGCGGAATGGGAGGAGGACGAGGCCGCCCGGCCGAGTCACGCTCCGCACATCCCGCCGCGCCGCCGCCCCGAGCCGGTGGCTGTCGCCCCCGAGCCGGAACCGCAGCGCACCACGGCTGACAGCCGGCCGGCCGCCGCGCCGCACCAACGCGGCAGCCTGCCAGCAGTGCGCATCCGCGCCCTGTTCGCCAGCCCCGCGGGGCGGCGCGGCGGGGTGATCGCCCGGGCAAACTTGGGGCCCCCCCCCGGCCACAGGCACCGGCGACGCGGACCG
>JALHRW010000204.1 GCA_022841245.1 Planctomycetota bacterium | reverse complement strand
GGTCGTCGACCACCGCACCGACGCCGCGGGCGGACAGCTGCACGCGGCACAGGCGCAGCGCGTCTTCGACCGCGTCGGCCGGAGCGAAGGCCTCCGGCGAGAGGTCCTCGGCGCCGCGGGCGAAGCGCCGCACCTCGTCGATCAGGCCGCTGATGCGATCGCACTGCGCGACGATGGTGGCGAGCTTGCCTTCGATGCGCTCCGGCGGCAGCTGCCAGCCGCGTTGGCGGGCGATGAGCAGGTTCTCGGCGCTGCCGCGGATCACGGTCAGCGGCTGGTTGAATTCGTGCGCCAGTCCGCCGGCCATGTCGGCCAGGCTGCGCAGGCGGTGGGAACGGGCGATGTCCTCGGGGGTCGGGGTCATCGTATTGCCACGGCCTTGGCCACCGCCGCTATCAACTCGGCGCCGCGCGCCGGCTTGCGCAGCACGGCGGTCAGGCCCTGGGTGCGCAGCTGATCGAGCTGATCGTCCTCGGCGCTGCCGCTGCTGATGATCACCGGCAGGTCCGGCTCGAGTTCGCGCATGCGGCGGAAGGTCTGCGTGCCGCTGAGCCCGGGCATCGACAGGTCGACCACCGCGCAGGCCGCCTGGCCGGGGTGGGCTTGGCACCAGATCAAGGCGCTGGCGCCGTCGGCAAAGGCCGCGCAGGTGTAGCCCGACAGCTCCAGCAGTTCAGCGTTGTTGCCGCGAATTCCCGGATCGTCATCGATGATCAGGATGGTGCCGCCGGCAGGACTCACGCCGGCAGGTTAGCACGGCCTTTGCGCCGGCCAATGCCCTACAACGCCGTGTCGACGACCCGGACCCGCGACCACAGCGGCGAGCATTCGGCGATGAACTGCTCGTGGATGGGATGAGCCTGGTAGGCGTCGTGGTCCTTGATGGTGCGGAAGTGCAGCACCAGGACGAGATCCCAGTCGGTCTCGGTCACCGCGCGCACCGGCGTCTTGGCCGGCTCGCCGAACCACCCTGCCGCCACCGACGGCACGGTCAGCAGGGTCTTCAGCCCGCGGCGGAAGGTACGCAGGTCGATGCCTTCCTTCAGGTTGAAGCGAACATGATGGATTATCACGGGTTCTTCGCCTGGAAGTCCTTCATGAACTTCGCCAGCGCGGCGCAGCCTTCGGTCGGCATGGCGTTGTAGATCGAGGCGCGGATGCCGCCGACGCTGCGGTAGCCCTTCAGCGCGACCATGCCGAGCTTGGCCGCCTCCTTCACGAACAGGTCGGTCTTCTCCTCGGTCGGCAGCTTGAACGTCACGTTCATGTGGCTGCGCTGCGCCTTGTCGAAGATGGTGCCGACGTAGTAGCCGGCCGAGCCGTCGATGGCGTCGTAGATCAGCTTGGCCTTGGCCGCGTTGACCTGCTCCATCTTGGCCAGTCCGCCCTGCTTCTCCAGCCAGCGGAAGACTTCCAGCAGGATGTAGATCGAGAAGGTCGGCGGGGTGTTGATCATGCTCTTGTTCTCGGCCTGGGCCTTGAACGAGAACAGCTTGGGCAGGCCCTTCTCGGGGATGCGGGCGTAGAGGTCCTTGCGCACCACGGCCAGGACCAGGCCGGACGGGCCGAGGTTCTTCTGCGCGCCGCCGTAGAGCAGGGCGATGCGGTCGATCGGGTGCGGCCGGCTCATGAACTCGCTTGATGCGTCGACGATGAGGTTGTCGTGCTTGGGCAGCTCGACCAGGCGGTGGCCGTGCACCGTCTCGTTCGAGCACACGTGCAGATAGCCGGCATCCGGCGTCAGCTTCCACTCGCCGACCGCCGGGGTGCGGTCGAAGTTGGTCGCCTCGCTGGTGGCGACGATGTTGACCTTGGCGCCGACCTCCTTGGCCGCGCCGGCCGCCTTCTTGCCCCACTCGCCGGTGGTGACGTAGTCGACCGTCTTGCCGCCGGTGAACTGCATGGCGATGGTCGAGAACAGCTGGGTGGCGCCGCCCTGGAGGAACAGCACGTCATGGCTGTCGCCGATGCCCAGCAGCGACTTGCAGCGGGCGATGGCCTCGTCGACCACGCCGTCGAACTCCTTGCCGCGGTGCGAGCACTCGGCGATGCCGAAACCCTTGCCCTGGTAGTCCAGAAGGGCTTTGGCCGAGGCTTCGAGCACCTCGGTGGGGAGCATGGCGGGACCGGCGGAGAAGTTATGGACGCGGGGCATGGGTGACTCCGGCTGGCACGCTAGTGCCCAGCGGCCCGCTGCCACCCCCGAACAGGCCACCCCACACCACCCATTGCGGATATGCATGGGTCGCCCAGCATCCTCCCCACGGAGCGCGCATGAGCAGGAAGAAAGACGACGAGAAGCAGAAGGAGAAGCACCTTGCGGAGTTCCGCGAGCAGCTCGCCTATGAACGGCTGCAGGAGCGCAACCCGGTGCAGTGGGTCGCCTTCCAGCGCGCCCACAAGATCGTGGACATCCAGGAGCAGCTCGAAGGCGGCTCCTTCCCGGACGGCGCGTGCTTCCTCCATGCCACCACGGTCGGCAGCCAGCACTTCCGGGTAAAGAAGATCACCGGCATCGATCTCGACACCTTCCAGGTCTCGATCGAGATCTACGCCGACGACGAACTCGAAGAGGGCATCGTCGTGCTGCCGCTCGAGCAGCTCGAATGGTTCGGCTTCCCGGCCCGCGCCGTGCCGACCCACCACTTCCAGGGCTTCATCGGCATCGCTCCGATGCCCGGCCAGGGCGGTGTATCGGTCAAGGCGCCGCGCGCCGAGGCCGAGCAGACGGACGCGCCGAAGGCATGACGACATTGCCTCCCGTTCGTGGTTCGTGGTTCGTGGTTCGTGGTTGTGGGGTTGCCGCCCCACGCCCCACCCGGTCAGACGGCATGCGGAACCACGAACCACGAACCACGAACCACGAACCGGGGCAATGTCGTGTCTGAAGCCCTCGCCCGCGAGACCCAGCTGCGCGACCGCCTGCGCCGGGTGCCGCGCGCGCTGGTCGCGTATTCGGCCGGCGTCGACAGCACCTACCTGCTGGCCGTCGCCCACGCTGAGCTGGGCGAGCGCGCCGTCGCTGTCACCGCCGACAGCCCGAGCCTGGCGCGCGCCTCGTTGGCGGAGGCGAAGTCCTTCTGCACGGCGCGCGGCATCGTCCACCGCGTCATCCCAACCGACGAGTTCGCCAATCCCGAATACGCCGCCAACGACGGCCAGCGCTGCTACCACTGCAAGGCCGAGCTGCTCGACGTGATGCGCGCCCTGCCGGTCGAGGCCGGCACCGAGCTGTGGATCGGCGCCATCGCCGACGACCTCGCCGACTGGCGTCCGGGGATGAAGGCGGCCGGCGAACGCGGTGCGGCCTTCCCGCTGGCCGAGGTCGGGCTGACCAAGGCGATGATCCGCGAGCGCTCCAAGGCGCTGGACCTGCCGACCTGGGACCGCCCGGCCGAGCCCTGCCTCAGCTCGCGCGTGCCCTATGGCGAGACGGTGACGCCGGAAGGCGTGCGCATGATCGAGGCGGCCGAGGCGCACCTGCGCCGCCTCGGCCTGCGCACCTGCCGCGCCCGCCACCACGCGGTCGGCGGCGGCAAGGCCTGGCTGTGCCGCATCGAGGTGCCGGTCGCCGACCTCGCCGCGGTGGTCGCCAACCGCGAAGCGGTGATCAGCGGCGTGAAGGCGGCGGGCTACGCCTTCGTCGCGCTGGACCTCGCCGGCTTCAGCAGCGGCGGGTACAACTCGACATTGTTGACGCCGCTGGCCTGACGCGGCCTTTCACAGGAGGCACAGAGCGCAGAGGATCGCAGGAGGTCGAGCCCTGCCTTCCTCCTCGAGCCTCTGCGTCTCCTGTGAAAAGCCGGTCAGCTACCAGCGCTTGCCGCTGATCGCCACCGCCACGCCGGCCAGCACCAGGACCAGGCCGGTGATCTCGCGCCAGGTCGGCACCTGCTTGAGGTAGAGCAGGAGGAAGCCGAGGAAGACGGTGATCGAGATCGCCTCCTGGATCACCTTGAGCTGGGCGGGCGTGAACGGGCCGCCGTGCGCCAGCGAGCCGAAGCGGTTGGCCGGCACCGCCAAGCAGTATTCGGGCAGGGCGATGAGCCACGAGGTGCCGATGATCGCCCACAGCGGCCATACCGGGCCCTGGCCCTTGAGGTGCCAGTACCAGGCGAAGGTCATGAACAGGTTGCTGAGGACGAGAAGGACGATCGTGGTCATGGCACGAGCAGGCGTACGAAGGTGCGGTAGTGGTCGGCGGTGTACCAGATCTCGCCGTCCTTGCCGACGAGCAGGCGGCGCGCGCCGCGATCGGGCGAGCCCGGCGTTTCGACGGTGTACTCGTGCCACCAGCCGCGCTCGCGCTTGGGCAGGCGCGCCTCGCGGTTGGAGAACGACTCGCCGTCCTGGCGGTACGGGTACGGCGGCCCCTTGGCGACCCGGCGCAGGGTGTCCCAGATGCCGACCACCTCGCTGCGCTCGGTGATGGGCGGCCCGTCGAGGGTCTGCCACTGCGCTGGCGGCTGGTCGCTGGCTGCTGGCCGCTGGCTGCTGGCTGCTGGCTGCTGGCTGCTGGCTGCTGGCCGCTGGCCGCTGGTCGCTGGCTGCTGGCCTGCCGGAGCCTGGCACTGCTGCAGGCCGCCAGCGAGCGCGGCGATGAGCAGGGCGATGGCCCCGATCAGTCCGACCCGACGGGGCGAGCGGCGACGCGGACGGTTGGGCGACGGGAAGGGGAAGGGGAAGCGGGCCACGGCGGGAAGCTACGCGTCCGGTGTCAGGCGCCAGGGACCGCGGGCTTCAGCCCGCGTCGGGGCCTTTGGCCGCCACCACCGTCACCGGCACGACCGGCTCGCGGGACAGGTAGCAGGCGCTCTGCGGATGCCCGCCTCCGCCGAAGCGCTCGGCGATGGCGGCGCAGTCGACCACCGACGAGCGCAGCGAATGCACCCAGTCGCCGGTGCCCTTGCGGTAGTACATCACCGCCAGGTCGGCGCCGCGGCCGCCGGCGGACTCGGGTTGGCAAGCCAGTTCGGCGATCTCGTTCTGGTCGCAGTTGATCTGCACCGCGAGCATGCGCACGCCGCGCTGGCCGTAGGCGTCGGCCACCATCACGCCGGTGAGCACCGCTTCGCGCACGCGCTCGGCCTGCTTGACCAGGTCGCCGCGTCCGAGTTCGGCCATCGCCGCCGGATCGGCCTCGAGCAGGCCTTCGACCTTGGCCCCGGCGAAGGCGCGGGCGAGGCCGGCCGAAACCGCGCGGCTGTCGGGCAAAGCCCAGCGCCACAGGTCCTTGTCCTCGATGTAGGGCAGGATCGCCGGCATCGCCTTGCCCGGGAACAGCACGCGCCAGGCCAGCACCGCGCCGCAGGTGGAGACGTCGAGGTGGCCCCAGCCGAGGCGGGCGTGGACCGGCAGGCTGGAGGCGTGGTGGTCGATCCAGGTCAGCACCGAGGCCTGCGCCTTCAACGCCCGCATCCCCTCGATCGGCAGGCCGAAGTCGACCATGTAGACCTCGCGCCCCTCGACCTTGGGCGGCGTCTCGCGGTACTGCATCGGCAGCAGCTCGGCATCCGGCACCTTGCGCAGCACCACCGCGGCGGCGGCCTTGCCGTCGAGGCAGTTCTTGTGGTAGATGCACAGTGGGCGGGGCACGGCAGCATGCTCACCGTCCGCCCGGAGGCTCAAGCCATGTGCGAGGTTGTCCGAATGCCCCATCGACGCCCTGAGGATGTCGCCACGATCCGGGCTGTGCTCGCGCTCGACGCCGTTCCGCTGTTCCCCCTGCCCGGCCATGTGCTGCTGCCCGGGCTGCCGGTGCCATTCCACATCTTCGAGCCGCGCTACCGCGCCCTGGTCCGCGACCTGCTCGCCAAGCCGGCGGCTGAGCGCTGGCTGGCCATCCCGCGCATCGCTCCCGGCTTCGAGGCCGCTGCCGCCGGCGAACCGCCGCTGGTGCCGATCGTCGCCGCCGCCCGCCTCGCCGCCGCCAGCGAACTGGGCGACGGGCGCTTCCACATCGCCGTGATCGGTGAGGGCCGCTGGCATCTGGACGAGCAGCCCGGCGACCGGCCCTATCGCCTGGGCCACCTCGTGCGCATGCCCGAGCCGGTGCTCGACCCCACCCTGACCACGCGGGTGGCCAACGCGGTCCGCCGCATCATCGGCGAGCACCCGGCGATCACCGAGGAGATCTCGGCCCTGCTCGACGTGGAACGCCATGGTCCGGCGTCGGTCATCGACCGCCTGGCTGCACTGACGCTGGTCGACCCCGACCTGCGCCAACGCTACCTCGAAGCCGAATCGGCCTGCTGCCGCCTGCGCGTGCTGGAAGGCTCGCAGTGCTGCAGCGGCGAGATGCCGGGGTTGAATTAGCCGGGAGGGTCGAGCGCCAGCTCGACCAGGGGGCAATGGCGGTGCAACGCAGGACGACCATTGCCCGCGGTCGAGCTGGTGCTCGACCCTCCCAGGTCAATCAGCCCTTACGTAGCCGCCGGGCGCTTTCTTGGCCAATCGTTTGAGCTCCAGCGACAGCAGCGTGGCGCTGAGTGCGCTCGGCGGGATCTGCGTGGTGCGCATCAGGTCATCGACGCCGCGCGGTTCGTCATCGAGCAGCTGCCACAGCTGGCGTTCGCGGCTGCTTAGGCTGGCGGCGGCAGCGGGCTGCTCGGTGGCGGTGTTGCCGGCCCCGGCCAGGGTCGCCAGCGGCCCGACCTCGGCGAGGATGTCATCGAGCGAGGTCACCAGCACGGCACCGTCGCGGATCAGCTTGTTCGAGCCGACGTGCTCGGGCCGGTCGATCGGTCCTGGCACCACCAGCACCTGCTTGCCGAATTCGCCGCCGAGGCGCGCGGTGATCAGCGCACCGCTGGTTTCGCCGGCCTCGATCACCAGCACGGCGAGCGACAGCGCGGCGACCAGGCGGTTCCGCCGCGGAAAGGTGCCGGGCGTGGGCTGGGCGTCGAACGGCATCTCCGACAGCACCGCGCCGTTGCCGGCGGCGATGCGCTCGGCCAGCGGACGGTTCTCCTCGGGATAGCAGCGGCCGATGCCGCTGCCGAGCACCGCGATGGTGCGGCCGGAGGCGGTCAGCGCCGCCTCGTGCGCGGCGGTGTCGATGCCGCGGGCGAGGCCGGAGATGATGGTGGCGCCGACCCGGGCCAGCCCGGTCGAGAGGCGCTGCGCGGTGCGGTGGCCGTAGGCGCTGGAGCGGCGCGGACCGACCACCGCCACGGCGAGGCGGTCGCGCGGCTGCAGTTCGCCCAGCACCCATAGCGCCAGCGGCGGATCGGGCAGCGAGGCGAAGTCCTTCGGCCAGCCCTCGTCATGGCGGGTGAGGATGCGCACGCCGGCGGCGGCGCAGCGCGCGCGCTCGTCGGCGACCTGGTCGGCGCCACGCGGATCGCAGATGCGCCGCGCCTTCTCCGCGCCGATGCCCTCGACCGCCTGCAGCCGGTCCATGTTCTGGCTGAACACCCCGCCGAGGTCGCCGAACGCCGCTTCCAGCCGCGCGGCCAGGATCGGCCCGACTCCGGGAACGAGAGCGAGGCGGAGGAGGGCGTCGGCGGGGGTCATGGCCGTGCTGGCTGCTGGCCGCTGGCTGCTGGCCGCTGGCAGCCCGCGCGGAACGCCTCGGCCACCATGGCGACGTCTTCGACCGCGCGGATCTCCATCCGCCCGGCTTCTACCGGCAGGATGAAGCGCACGCGGCCCTTGGCCGACTTCTTGTCCAGGCTGGTGCGCGCGACCAGGCGGTCGATCTCGCCGGCGTCGCGCGGCGTGTGCGCCAGCGGCAGGCCGAGCCGCGCCAGCAGCGCGTCCTGGCGCGCCGGCAGGGTTTGGTCGCGTAGCACACCGAGTCTCGCCGCCAGGGCGCAGGCCATGCGCATGCCGATGCCGACGCCCTCGCCGTGCAGATAGGCGGCGTAGCCGGCCTCGGTCTCGAGGGCGTGGCCGAAGGTGTGGCCGTAGTTCAGCTCGGCGCGCACACCGCGCTCGAACTCGTCCTCCTTCACGTACCAGGCCTTGAGCCGGCAGCTTTCGTGCACGGCGTGGGCGATGGCGGCGGGATCGCGCTCGCGCACAGCCTCGGCGTTGGCTTCCAGCCAGGTGAGCAGGGCGGGATCGCGGATCACGCCGTATTTCAGCACCTCGGCCAGACCGGCGCGGTATTCGCGCGGGTCCATCGTGGTCAGCAGCGCGGGATCGGCGACGACGCACACCGGCTGGCAGAACGCGCCGACCAAGTTCTTGCCGAACGACGTATCGACGCCGGTCTTGCCGCCGACCGCGCTGTCGACCATCGCCAGCAGCGTGGTCGGCACCTGGACGAAGCGCACGCCGCGCATCCAGCAGGCGGCGGTGAAGCCGGCGAGGTCGCCGGAGACGCCACCGCCGAAGCCGATGACGCAGCCGCTGCGGTCGATGCGCTCGCGGGCGCAGGCTTCCCACATCGCTTCGGCGGTGGCCAGGGTCTTGGACGGCTCGCCGGCGGGGAAGGACGCGACCGCGGCATCGATGCCGGCGGCGGCCAGCGAAGCCAGCAGCCGGGCGCCGTGCAGCCGCGCCACCGTCGCGTCGGCGACGACC
>JALHRW010000203.1 GCA_022841245.1 Planctomycetota bacterium | reverse complement strand
GCGCGGCCGGGTCGGCGGCTGCGGCCGGCTTGGCGCGGCCGCGCTTGCGCTCGGCGGCCGCGATCAACGCCTCGCCGCTGTCACTCGGCTCTGGTGTGACGGCGCGGAGGTCATCGGACGGCTGGCGATCATCGCTCATGGCAGTTTGGCGCGCTGGGCAGCGCGTTCGGCGAGGCGGTGGACGAGTGCGGAGAAGGAGATGCCGGCGGCGGCGGCGGCCTTGGGCGTCAGGCTGGCGTCGGTGAAGCCGGGCAGGGTGTTGATCTCGAGCACGGCTAGCTCGCCGTCGGCGGCGGCCATGACGTCGACGCGCGAGATGTCGCGGCAGGCGCAGGCGCGGTGCGCGGCAACCCCGATGGCACCCAGGCGGGCGGCCAGGGCGGCGTCGGCCACCGGCACTTCGACGGTGTCGGAACGGTTGTACTTCGCCTCGTAGTCGAACACGCCGGTGGCGGTGCTGATGACCAGCGGCGGCAGGGCGCGAGGCCCGCCGTCCTCGTCGATCACGGCGACGGTGTATTCGGGGCCGGGCAGGCGCTCCTCGATGAGGTAGCGCCGCGGGCCGACATCGCGCAGCAGCTCCTCGACCGCCGGCAGCACCCAGCCGGGATTGGGCACCATCTTCAGACCGACCGAGCTGCCGTCGTCAGCCGGCTTCAGCACCAGGCCGCCATGGTGCGGCAGCTTGAGGTCGCTGGGCCGGAACGGCTTGCCGAGGTCGACCTCGACGCCCCACGGCACGCGCACGCCGGCCTGCTCCAGCCGTCGCTTGGTCGCGCTCTTGTCCATGCACAGGCGCGAGACGGCGCTGTCCGAGCCGACGTAGGCGATGCCGTGCTGTTCCAGCACGGCCTGCAGCGCACCGTCCTCGCCATAGGTGCCATGCACGATGTTGAAGGCGATGGCGCCGGGGCGCAGCCGCGACGGGTCGAGTTCGCCGGCGAGATCGAGCTCGGCGACGTCGGCTCCGGCGGCGCGCAGGCCGCGGGCGATGGCGGCGCCGCTCTTGCGCGACACCGCGGCCTCGCGGCCGGGGCCACCCATGATCACATCGACTAGCATGGCCATTGCCCCGGTTCGTGGTTCGTCGTTCGTGGTTCGTCGTTCCGCACGCAGGCGTGGGCGTGGTTGCCCGGGATGCCTGATGTTTCAGGAATGACCCCGGCAATGGAGCGACGATGCTCGCATGTCACTGCGGAACCACGAACCACGAACCACGAACCACGAACGCTGTTGCGAATTCTAGGGGTGCTCATCGCTCAGTTCCGCTGGATGTGCGCGCAGTTCATCGGGACAAGCCCACGCCTCGATCTCCATCTCCAGCACCACGCCACGCTCCTTGAAGGCGGTGCGACGGATGCGGCGGACCAGACGGACGACATCCTGGGCGAGGGCGTCGCGTCCGGGATTGACGATGAAGTTGGCGTGCACCGGGCTGACCTCGACCCCGCCGACCCGCGCACCCTTGAGTCCGAGCTGGTCGATGAGTTTGCCGGCGGGCAGTTCCTTCGACGGGTTCTTGAACACGCAGCCGGCGCTGGGCAGGGCGAGCGGCTGACTGTCGGCCTTGGCCTTCTTCAATTTGCCTCCGCGCTCCTTGAGCGCCTGCGGGTCGCCAGGCGTCAGCGCCAGTTCGCAGCCGAGGAACAGCGTTCCGGCGGGCAGGCCGCTGCTGCGGTAGACCGCCGGCATGGCGGAGCGCTCGATCCATTCAGGCTGGTCGCGACCGGGCAGCACGACCTCGACGCGGCGGACGAAGTCGAGGGTCCAGCAGTGCACCGTGCCGGCGTTCATGCGCAGCGCGCCGCCGACCGTCGCGGGGACGCCGGCCAGACCTTCCGGGCCGGCGAGGCCGTGAGCGATGCAGTGGTTGACCAGCTTGGCCAGGTCGGTCGCGGCGCCGACCGCCAGCACGCCCGCGCCGGCCTCGCGGATGAAGTCGAAGTCGCGACCGAGGCGGACTACCGGCATGGGCAGGCCTTCGTCGCCGACCAGCAGGTTGGCGCCCTTGCCCAGCCAGCGCGCGCCGCGTTCCAGCGCCTCAGCGAGGTCTTCGCGCGCGTCGAGCACGGCGACCGTCGCCGGACCGCCGATGCGGAACGTGGTCAGTTCGGCCAGGCGCTGGGTCTGGACGCGATTGCGCGTGGCGAAGCCGTCGGTGAAAGCTGCCATCACGATCATGCCTTTACCACCGGGACCAGCCCCGGCGACTCACGCGCCGGGGCGAGCGTAAAATGCTCGAGCAGCCTCGGCGCCAGGCGTCCGACATCTCCGGCCCCCAGCACCAGCACGGTGTCGCCGGGTGCGGCCACGGCACCGAGGTGGGCGATGGCGGCGGCGGGGTCGGCGCAGAAGGCGACGGTCTGCTCGCCCAGGCCGGCGCGACGCGCGCGCAGGGCGGCAGCGAGATCGGCGGCGTCGACACCGGGGATCGGCGTCTCGCTGGCGGCGTAGACCGGCAGGATGGCGACGCCATGCGCCTGATCGAAGGCCTGGGTGAAGGCGTCGAAGCAGTCGGCGGTGCGGGTGTAGCGGTGCGGCTGGAACACGACGTGGACGCGGCCGCCGCCGAGGCGGGCGGCGGCGATGGTCGCGCGCACCTCGGTCGGGTGGTGGCCGTAGTCCTCGACCACGCGGATGCCGGCCGGCTGGCCATGCACAGTGAAGCGGCGGCGGACGCGCTCGCAGGCGGCCAGCGCGGCGAGGTCGCAGGCCGGAGCGAGGAGGCGTGCGGCAGCGCAGGCCATGAGCGCGTTGTGCGCCATGTGCGCGCCGGGGATGGCGACCTGCACCTCGCCGAGGTCGGTGCCACCAGCGATGACGTGCATGCGGCTGCCGTCGGGGCCGAGTTCCAGTTTCGCCGCATGCCAGTCGCCGGCATCGAGGCCGACGCGCAGCACACGGCAGCGCAGCCCGGCGGTGATGCGCGGCGCCAGGCCGGTGGTGGGCACGATCACCGCGCCGTCAGCGGGGATGCGCATCAGCCAGGCGTGGAAGGCGTCTTCCAGGGCGGTGAACGAGCCGTAGTGGCGCAGGTGCTCGTGGTCGAGGTTGGTGACGATGGCGATCTCGGGTTCGACCCCGGCGAAGCTGCCGTCGCTCTCATCGGTCTCGGCGACGAAGACGTTGCCGGTGCCGGCGCGGGCGCCGCCGCCATCGAGGGCCTGCACCGCGCCGCCGACCATGACCACCGGGTCGAGGCCAGACTCGGTCAGCAGGTGGGCCGCCATCCACGTCGTGCTGGTCTTGCCGTGGCTGCCCGAGACGGCGAGGGTGCGGCTGCCTTCCATCAGGCGGACCAGGCATTCGCCGCGGGTCAGCACCGGCAGCCCACGGCTGCGTGCCATGGTCAGCTCGGGATGATCGACAGGGACCGCCGCGCTGTGCACCACCACATCGACGCCGGCGAGGTGGCTGGTGGAATGTCCCACCGCGCAGTCGACGCCACGGCTGCGCAGCCGGTCGAGCATCGGCGCATCGTGCGCATCGCAGCCGCTGACCGTGGCTCCGACGCGCTGCAGCAGCGGCACCAACGCCGATACGCCGGCTCCGCCGATGCCGAGGAGGTGGACATGCAGACCACGGAAGCGGGTGGTGATCATGGTGCAGGCTGGAGGCAGGAGGCTGCGGGCTGGAGACTGGCGCGGAAGCGGGAACGGGCGGCGCTGCGCCGGGAGGCGTTCGCCTTGGCCCGTCGGCCAAGGGCGAGGACCAGGCGGGCGACCTGGTCGGCGGCATGCGGCCGGGCCAGGCGCGCTGCGGCGTCACCGAGGCGGGCGGTTTCGCTCCGGTCGGCGGCGAGGCGCGCGATCTGCGCCACCACGTCCTCCGGCCTGGTCGTCGCCTGCACCATGAGCAACGCTCCGCCGGCATCGGCCACGGCGCGCGCGTTGGCGGTCTGGTGATCGTCAGCGGCCCACGGCAGCGGGATGTAGATCGCGGCGATGCCGCCGGCGCACAGTTCGGCGACGGTGGTGGCACCGGCCCGGGTCACCGCCAGGTCGACACGGCGGTACAGCGCGGGCATGTCGTCGACGAAGCCGAGCACCTCGGCGTCGAGGCCGGCGTCAGCGTAGATCGAGGCGATGCGCCCGCGGTCCTGCTCGCCGGCGATGTGGATCAGTTTCAACCCGGCGATGCTGCGCAGCTGCTTGGCGCCGAGCGCGACCAGGTCGTTGAGGCTCTTCGCCGCCAGGCTGCCGCCGACCACCAGGACGGTGAACGACGTCTGCCGGCCGCGCGGCAGTCGTTCGATGGCGCGCACCGGATTGCCCATGCGGCGCACCCGCGCCGCCGGCAGGCGCTCGGCCGCCTCGTCGAACTGGGTGATGATGCGGGCGGCGAGCAGGCCGAGCAGGCGGTTGGTGCGGCCAGCGCGCGCATTCTGCTCCATCACGATCAGCGGCCGACCGGTCAGCGGCGCGAGCAGGCCGGGGATCAGGGAGGCGTAGCCGCCGAGCGCGACCACCGCCTGCGGCGGGTTGCGGTGCAACTCGCGCCAGCAGCCCCATACGGTCCGCAGCGCGTGGAGGATCCAGCGTGGGCTGGCCAAGCGCGGTCGGCTGAGGCCCAGCGGCAGCAGCGGGATGCCGGCGCCTGGAACCAGACGGGCTTCGATGCGTTCGGGATCGCCGATCCAGCGCAGGTCCGACTCGCCTTGACGGCGCAGCCCTGCCGCGACCGCCAGGCCGGGCAGCACGTGGCCGCCGGTGCCGCCGCCGCAGAACAGGATTCCACGGGCCGCGGTCATGCCGCGCCTTCCGTGGTCGGGCGGCGCGTCGGCACCGGAGTCAGGCGCCTGGTCGTGGTCGCGCCGATCGGCTTGCTGGTCAGCGGACGGTCAGCCAGCTCGCGGGCGTTGGCCCGGGCGCAGGCATCGAGCAGCCCGATCAGCACGATGCACACCGCCACCGACGAGCCGCCGTAGCTGATGAAGGGCAGGGTCAGGCCCTTGGTCGGGGCCGAGCCGGTGACCACCAGCATGTTCCAGAAGGCCTGCGTGCCGAGGATCATCACCGCGCCGGTCGCCAGCAGGCGGCGGTGCAGATCGCGCGACTGGTGCGCGATCATCAGGCCGACGACGACCAGGGCCAGGAAGGCGGCGGCGACGCCGATCCCGCCGGCCATGCCGAATTCCTCGCAGATCACCGCGTAGATGAAGTCGGTGTGGCGTTCGGGCAGGAAGGCGAGCTTGGCTCCGCCCTCGCCCAGGCCGACGCCGGTGGTGCCGCCGCTGCCGATGGCGATGAAGCTCTGCTGCAGGTGGTAGGCGGCCGGCCCTTCGGAGTTCCACGGGTCGAGGAAGGCGAAGAAGCGCTCGCGCCGGTAGCTGACTTCCCACACCGCGACGTAGGCGAGCAGCGGCAGGGCGGCGGCGCCCATGGCGCACAGCTGGCCCCACGGCGCGCCGGCCATCAGCATCATCGCCAGCAGCACGACGCCCATCACCACCACCGAGCCGAGGTCCTTGGTCAGGTAGACCAGGCCGGCGAGCAGGATGAAGGCGCCGACCGGCAGCAGCAGGCCGTGCTTGAAGGTGCGCACCCGTTCGGCGGCGCGGCCGAGCAGCCAGGCGACGGCGATGACGATGGCGAACTTGGCGATCTCCGCCGGCTGCAGATTGACCGGTCCGAGGTCGATCCAGCGCTTGGCGCCGTTGATCGAACGGCCGACCGCCAGCACCGCGAGCAGAGACGCGATGGCTGCACCGAAGACCAGGCCGACCATGCGCCAGTCGCGCAGACGGGCAGCGCCGACCTTGCTGATCAACAGGGCCAGCAGCAGGCCGCCGGCCATCGCCAGGCCCTGCTTGACCAGAAAGGCATAGGTGACGGTGCCGTCGGAGCGGCCGCCAGCGGTGCCGATCACCGTGGTCGAGGCGATCATCACCAGGCCGAAGCCGCACAGGGCGGCGACGATCACGGCGAGCGCGATGCGCAGGCGGGTTGAGGTGTCCATGGTCATTGCCCCGGTTCGGGGTTCGAGGTTCGGGGTTCGGGGTTGCGCATGGACGTCAGGCGCGTTCCGTCGCTTCGGAACCACGAACCACGAACCACGAACCACGAACCTGAGTTGTTCTGCATGTCAGCGGAGCTTCAGGGTGGCGAGGGCGAGGAGGGCGCAGCAGGCGGCGATGATCCAGAAGCGGACGACGATCTTCGACTCCGGCCAGCCGAGGTACTGGAAGTGGTGGTGCAGGGGGGCGCAGAGGAAGACGCGGTAGCCGCCGCTGGCGCGGTGCTTGGTCGCCTTGAACACCAGCTTCTGGATCAGCACCGAGCCGGCCTCGGCGACGAACACCGCGCCGACCAGGATGATGAGGAACTCCTGCTTGGTCGCGACCGCGACCAGGCCGAGGGCGGCGCCAAGGGCCTGCGAGCCGGTATCGCCCATGAACACCGCCGCCGGAGCGCAGTTGAACCACAGGAAGCCGAGGCAGGCGCCGGCGATGGCGGCGCAGAATACCGCGATCTCCTGGCCCCCGGAGACGTACAGCGCCTGCAGGTGGTCGGCGGTGTCGACGCGCGAGACGAGGTAGGCGATGATGACGAAGGCGAGCGCGGCGATGAACACCGTGCCGCCGGCCAGGCCGTCCATGCCGTCGGTGAAGTTGACCCCGTTGGCGCACGACATGGTCACGAAGGCGACCCACGGCACCAGCAGCCAGCCCAGGCCGATGGCGTATTCGACCGGCACCAGCGGGAACGTCAGCTGGTCGATGGCCAGGCGCACGGTGTATTCGACGTTGCCGAGGTCCTTGCGGTAGAAGCCCTCGGGCATGCCGGCCGGGGCATTGCCCGGCAGCAAGGTGGCAGCGTCGTGCTGGCCGACCATCCACAGGCCGTAGCCGCAGCCGAGCGCGAGCGCGATCTGCCCGATCAGCTTGGTCGTGCTGCTGATGCCTTGGGCACCCTTGAACAGCTTGACCCGGTCATCGAAGAAGCCGAGCGCGGCGAAGCCGAGCAGCCCGCCGAGCAGCAGCCACGGCCGCGCTTCGTTGAGATCGCAGCACAGCAGGGTCGCCAGCGTGATGCAGCCGACCAGGCCGAGGCCGCCCATGGTCGGGGTGCCCTTCTTGCCTTCGCGCATGGCATCGACCACCGTGGCGCCGTCGCCCTTGGCCCCGCTCTCGCCGAGCTTCTTGGCGCGCAGCCAGCGGATCAGCGGCGGCATCACCGCGAGCATGGAGACGAAGGCGATGACCGCCGCGGCGAGGATGCGCGGGGTCACGCCGCCGAGGGTGGGGAACCAGGAGGCCAGCCAGGGGAGCATCAGTGCACTCCGCCGGGGAAGCGCGTAGCGAAGGCTTCGCAGATGCCGGACAGCGTGTCCTCGAGATGGGCCGAGCGGCTGCCCTTGACCAGGATGGAGGCCGGACCTCCCGACTTCATCCAGGTGGTGGCGAGCGGTATGGCCTCCTGGCGGTCGGCGGCGTGCTGGCCGTCGCGGCCGCCGGCGGCGCGGTAGGCCTCGATGATCGGCAGCGCGAGGGGGCCGACGGCGATCAGCGCGACGCCGGCGCTCGCGGCGGCGCGGCCGACCTGGGCGTGGCCCTCGGCGCTGGCGGATCCCAACTCGCCCATATGTCCGAGCACGGCGAGGCGACGACCGGTCGAGGCAGCAAGCACGGCCAGCCCAGCACGCATGCTCGCCGGGTTGGCGTTGTAGCAGTCATCGATCACGAGGTGGCCAGCGACCTGGAGCGGGCGCAGACGGCCGGGCGTGGCACGTACCGCTGCCAGACCCTGGCGGGCGAGCCGCTCGTCGGCTCCAGCGGCGACCGCGACCTGCAGGGCCAGCCAGGCGTTGGCGCGATTGTGATCGCCGAGCAGGCCCAGCTGCAGCTCGGTCTCGGGCAGGGCGGAACGCACCAGCCGGCGGCTGCCGGCGGAGGCCGCGGCGATGGCGAGGATGGCTTCGGGCTCGGCGCCGTTCGCCTGGCATTCGGCGGCCAGGCCATGCACGCCGAAGAAGGCGGTGCCGGCGGCGGGCAGGGCGGCGAACAGGGCGCATTCCTCGCGCGCCACCCCGGCGAGGTCGCCGAAGCCCTCGAGGTGCTCGGGCCCGATCGAGACGACGCAGCCGTGGTCCGGGCGGACGATGGCGGCGAGCGGGGCCAGTTCGCCCGGATGATTGCTGCCCAGTTCGACCACGGCGAAGCGGGCGCGCTCCGGCAGGCTGAACACGGTCAGCGGCACGCCGAGCTGGTTGTTGAGGTTGCCGGCGGTGACCAGCAGCGGTTCGCGGCAGGCGGCGCGCAGGGCGGCGGCGATCAGCTCCTTGGTCGTGGTCTTGCCGTTGGCTCCGGCGACCGCGATCCAGGTGCAGCCCTGGGCGCGGGCGCGGAACTCGCCGGCGAGCACGGCCAGCGCGACGGCCACGTCGCGCACCACCAGCACCGGCGCCGGCACCTTGACCGGATGGGTGGCGAGGATCAGCGCCGCGCCGGAGCCGACTGCGGCGGCGGCGAAGTCGTGGCCGTCGACGCGCTCGCCCTGGAGGCAGGCGAAGAGGCAGCCGGGGGCCACCCGGCGGCTGTCGATGGCCGCGCCGCGCACCGTGACTTCGCGCGGCTGGCCGTGCCAGCGCCCGCCGGTGAGGCGCTCGGCGTCCTCGTCGCGCAGGCGGAACGGCGCCGGACGGCTCAGGTTGACGGTGGCGGTGCC
>JALHRW010000202.1 GCA_022841245.1 Planctomycetota bacterium | reverse complement strand
CGGCTGCTGTTGCTGCCCCTGCCCCCCCTGCCCCCCCTGCGCCAGCTGCTCCGCCCGCTGCACCGCCAACCCCGCCGATCGCCAACCGCTCCGGCCTCGGCCGCATGGTCCTGGTCACCGCCGCCGTGATCGCCCTGTTCGTTGCGGTCGCTGTCGGCTGGGCGCTGTCGCGCGGCCAGCCCGCGGCGGTCGGGCCGGACGGGCTCGCCGGCGCCCTCGCGGTGGCCGGCCAGGGCGACGAGGCCAGCCGTACCATCACCCTGCTGCCCGGCACCTATAACGGTACGATCCGGCTCGGCGCTGCGCACCGCGGGCTGCGCCTGCGCGCCGCCGGTCCAGGCGTCGAACTCGTCGGCCAGGGTTTGTCGCCGGCGGTGCGCTGCGAGCCGGGACTGCTCGACGCGCGGCTCGATGGCGTGCTGCTGCGCGGTGCCGGCGTCGCCCTGGAGACGGTGGGGGCCTGCGAGGTGCATCTCGCTGATGTCCGGCTCGACGGCGGGCTGGTGGTCGGCGGCGGCTCGGTGGTCGCGCGCCGGACGCAGATCAACGGGCGCGTCCAGGTCGGCGACCGCGGCATGTTCGACTGCGCCGCCGGGGTCATCAGCGGGCCGGTGACGGTCGAGCGCGCCGATCTGCGCCTGTCTGGCAGCGTGCTGAACGGCCGGCTCGCGGTGCGCTCCGGCTCGGTCGCCTGCGATGCGGTGCGCATCAAGGCGGCGGACTCGCCGGCGGTGTCGCTCGAGCACTCGCGCTGCACCGCGGTCGACCTGCACATCGCCGCCAGCGGCGTCGGCCTGGAGGCGCGCGGCTGCGACCTCGCCGAGCTGCGTGGCCTGACCATCACCGGCTCCGGACCGGCGCTCGCCTGGGAGGGCGAACGCCAGGCCTCGTGGCGCTGGGAGCGTTTCGCCTTCGACACCCCGCCGCGCGGCCTGCCCGGCGTGCTGCCGGCTGGTCCCGGTGCCGATCAGACCCGTCTGCCGCCCTGAACCCAGCCTTGCACCCCGCCCGCCCCCGGGCTAGACCAAGCAACCAGCGAGGATCGCATGCCCAAGACCGTACTTGTCGTCGATGATAGCGCGATGATGCGCAAGATCGTGATCAAGAATCTCAAGGACTGCGGCTACGACGTGACCGTGGTCGAGGCCGGCGACGGCAAGGAGGGACTCGACAAGTTCGCTGCCGGCGGCATCGACCTGGTGCTGTCCGACTGGAACATGCCCAACATGGACGGCCTGGCCATGGTGCGGGAGATCCGCAAACTCGATCCCGAGAAGAAGGTGCCGGTGATCATGATCACCACCGAGGGCTCGGCCGACAAGGTCAAGGACGCCGTCCTCGCCGGGGCGAGCAACTACCTGGCCAAGCCGTTCACGGCCGAGCGCTTCAAGGAAAAGCTGGGCAAGATCCTTGGCTGACACCATCCTGGTCGTCGATGATGAGCCCTCCATCCGTCTCGCGGTGGTGCGCGCCTTCGCCGACCTGACGGTGCGCGAGGCCGAGACCTGCGCCCAGGCGCTGGAACTCGCGCGCGAGGCCTATCCCGACCTGTGCATCCTCGACCAGAAGCTGCCCGATGGTTCGGGCATCGACCTGGTCGCCAAGCTGAAGGGCATCGATCCCGACCTGCCGGTGGTGCTGCTGACCGGGCACGGCTCGGTCGACCTCGCGGTCGAGGCGCTCAAGGTCGGCGTCGCCGATTTCCTCGAGAAGCCGTTCCCGCTCGAACGCCTGCGCACCACGGTACGCAATCTGCTGGAGAAGCAGGCCCTCGGCCGTCAGGTCAAGCGCCTGTCCGGCAGAGCCGACGGGCGCAGCAGGATGATCGCGCAGAGTGCGGCGATGAAGCGCGTCCAGGCGCTGATCAAGCGCGTCGCCGGCGTGCCTTCGACCACGGTGCTGATCCAGGGCGAGAGCGGCGTGGGCAAGGAACTGGTCGCCAAGGCCATCCACGAGCGCAGCGCGCGCGCCGACAAGGGCTTCGTCGCGATCAATTGCGCGGCCCTGTCCGAGCATCTGCTCGAAGCCGAACTGTTCGGCTACGAGAAGGGCGCCTTCACCGGTGCCGACAGCAAGGGCAAGTCCGGCCTCTTCGAGGTCGCCAGCGGCGGCACCATCTTCCTCGACGAGGTCGGCGAGATGCCCCTCGCCCTGCAGACCAAGCTGCTGCGTGCCCTGCAGGAGCGCCGCTTCCGCCGCGTCGGCGGCCTGCAGGACGTCGAAGTCGACGTGCGCGTGGTCGCCGCCACCAACCGCGACCTGCGCGCCGAGGTCGCCGCCGGGCGTTTCCGCCAGGACCTCTACTTCCGCCTGAAGGTGGTGCCCATCCCGGTGCCGCCGCTGCGCGAACGCCGCGACGACATCCTGCCGCTCGCCGACCACCTGCTCGCGCGCCTGGCGCCCGAACTGGGCCGGCCGCAAGCGGTGCTGTCCGATGCCGCGCGCGCCGCGATGCGCGCCTATGACTGGCCGGGCAACGTGCGCGAGCTGGCCAATGCGGTCGAACGCGCGGTGATCTGCGCCGAATCCGACGCTATCGCACCGGAAGATCTGCCCATGGACGAGCAGGTCATCGTGCCGGTGCGCGATCAGGCTGCGGCTCTGCGCGATGCCGTTCCCGAAACGCGAAACGCGAAGCCCGAAGCCCAGCTCCCGCCGGGCAGCATCGTCCTGCCGCCGGACATGCGCGATCTCGCCACCGTCGAAGGCCTGCTCATCCGCGCCGCTCTGGCCGAAAGCGGCGGGCAGAAGTCGAAGGCGGCCGAGCGCCTGGGCATCAATCGCACCACTCTGTACAACAAGTTGAAGGAGCTCGGCGTCGACGCCGAGGCGGTGGGATGATGGACGACAGCGGGCCGCATCCTGCCCCGGATCCCGACCAGCCATCGACTGAGCGCCACCACTTGCGCAGCGAGGTCGCCCGGCTCAAGCCGATGGCCGAGCTCGGCCGCATGGCCGCCACCGTCACGCATGAGATCCGCAACCCGCTCGCCGGGATCAGCGCCAATGCCGAGCTGCTGCGCGAGGCGTTGAGCGACCCGCGCGACGTCGAATTGGTCGACACCATCCTCGGAGAGGTCCATCGCCTCGGCAATCTGGTCACCGATCTGCTCTACTACTGCCGCGAGCGCCCCGCCGAGCAGCGCCCCCTCGATCTCGCGGCGGTGGCGCGCACCACCACCGAGTTGTCGCAGCCCGAGGCCGAGCAGGCGGTCGTCACGCTGACCTGGCAGGGGGCCGGGGTGGCGCGCGGCGACAGCGAGCTCAGCCGGCAGGCCCTGCTCAACGTCGTGCGCAACGCGATCCAGGCCTGTGGCAAAGGCGGTGTCGTGCGGGTCGAGGTCGCTGACGGCAGCATCGTCGTGCGCGATACCGGCCGTGGTGTTCCTGATCATTTGCGCGAGTCGATGTTCGAGCCCTTCGTCACCGGCAAGACCCGCGGCCTCGGCCTCGGCGCGACGGTGTCGCGGCGCTGCCAGCAGCGGCAAGGCGGTGATCTCCGCCTGGGCGAAACCGGACCGGCGGGATCCGAATTCATCCTTTCATGGCCGCTTGAAAGCGCCAAATAGCTGTCTTATATTAGGTTAGATAGAGCGCGGTGGGTGCTGGATGGTGCTTCCCTGCGACCTGCAGACTGGCTATGATGGGCCCATACGAGAGGGGGTTGCCATGCCGATCGAAACCATTCCCACCGACCGGCCCGCCACCGCGCCTTCTGCACTGCGTACCGAGCCTGAGCAGAAGCCGGCGGCTGAGCAGCGCGTCGCCGACGCAGCTGCCAAGCGCCCTGCTCCAGTCGATCAGGCCCAGGTGTCGCCCCAGGCCCGCCAGCTCGCCGCCGCCGAGGAGCAGCCGGTCGACGCCAGCCAGAAGCAGCAGCGCGCTGACGAGAAGCGCCAGCCGGAGCGCCTGCAGGCGCAGCAGCAGCAGGGCCAGGTCGCAGCGCAGAAGCGTTTCGAAGTCGTCGCCTGACGCGAGCCTGCCCGCCGCGGGCGGGCAAGCGTCTTACGTGGGGCTTAGATGAATTCGCACCAGTAGGCCGAGGGCGCCGTAGCCTTGACCCCGAACGTGGTCTTGGCCGGCACTTCGAACGCGGTGCCGGCGGCGTAGACCACCCAGGCACCGGGGGCGATGCGCGCCTGCAGTTCGCCGTTGACCACGGTCATGCGCTCGGCGCCGTCGGTGGTGAACTGGAACTCGCCGGGGGCGATGACGCCGACAGTCTGCTTGCGGCCGTGCCGCTCGTAGCCGAGGGACTGGACCTTGCCGTCGTGGTAGGAGTTGTGCTTGAGCATGCTGGCCTTTCAGAGGGCGTTGCGGTCCTTCTCGTTCTCGTGCGCCATCTTCAGCTTGCGCTCGAAGACGAGGTCGGACCAGGCGAGGAGGAGGGTGGTGGCGATGAAGGCGACGTGGATCCCGACCTGCCAGGCGATCTTGGCGTTGTCCATGGTGTAGCCCGGCTTGGTCAGGTCGTTGAAGGTCTGCAGCAGGTGGATGCCCGAGATCGATACCAGCGCCCCGGCCAGCTTGGTCTTGAGCGTGCCCGGATCGATGTGGTCGAGCCAGTCGGGGCGGTCCTTCTCTGCATCGAGATCGAGTTTCGACACGAAGGTGGCGTATCCGCCGATCAGGACCATGATCACCAGGTTGGCGACCATGATCATGTCGAGCAGCGTGAGCACCGCCGTGATCGCGGCGCGCTCGTCGAAGCGTACCCCGCCCGTGCCGATCGAGATGCCATGGACGAGGTGCCATAGGCCCTCGAAGAAGGTGATGCTGAAGCAGATCTGACCGACGATCAGCCCCAGGTAGAGGGGCGCCAGCAGCCAGCGGCTGGCGAATACCCCGTATTCGATCGCGTTCTCTATCCGGTTTGCCATGGGAGGGGCTTCCTACGGGTTCTCGCGGCCGTGGCAATCCGCAGGCGGCGGACTAAGTTCCGCCGCACCCGTCCGTAGGATGGGAAAAGGAACCTCCATGCGCCTCGCCTCAGCCTCCCTCCTCGCCCTGGCCGCCCTCTGCCCTGCCGGCGAGGCCGATCTGCCAGTGTCGTCCGTAACCCTGTTCTCGAGCGGCGTCGGCAGCTTCGAACACAGCGGCAAGGTCGATGGCGAGGCGACCGCCGAACTGCGCTTCCGCACCAACCAGATCAACGACGTGCTCAAGTCGCTGGTCCTGCAGGACCTCGACGGCGGGAAGATCGGCGCGGTCGGTTACCCCTCGCAGGATCCGCTGGAGAAGACGCTGAAGAGCTTCCAGGTCGACGTCAGCGGCAACCCGCCGCTCGCCGGCCTGCTCAACCAGCTGCGCGGCGCACTGGTGCAGGTGCAGGTGCTCGACGCCACCCTCGACGGCGTGGTGCTGGGCTGCGAGCAGCGCACCCGCGTGCTGCCCAACAACGGCGGGCAGGAGGTCGTCTGGACCCTCAACCTGGTCGCTGACGGCGCCATCCGCCCGCTGCCGCTCGCCGACCTGCGTTCGGTCAAGCCGGCCGACGCCGGCTTGCGCGCCGAGCTGGGCAAGGCCCTCGCTGCTTTGTCCGCCGCCCGCGACCAGGACAAGAAGCCGGTGTCGCTGCGCTTCAACGGAGCCGGCGCCCGCCGCGTCCGCGTCAGCTACGTCTCCGAGGCGCCGGTGTGGAAGGCCAGCTACCGCCTGCAGCTGGACAAGGACAAGGCCCAGGTCGTCGCCTGGGCGATCGTCGAGAATCCGACCGAGAGCGACTGGAACGACGTCAAGCTGACCCTGGTCAGCGGTCGGCCGATCTCGTTCATCCAGAACCTCTATCAGCCGCTATACACCAGCCGTCCAGTGGTCGAAGCCGAGCTGCAGGCCGGGCTCAGGCCGGTGGCCTACGGCGGCGGCATGCAGAGCACGGAGCAGCGCGCCGAAGCCGGCGCCGGCAGGCCCGGCGTGGCCATGCGCAAGGATGCGATGGCGAAGGGTCGAGCCATGCCCGCTGCACCGATGGCGATGGCCGCCGCCGCCGAAGCCGACGGCATGATGGTCGGAGGCGCCAACGCGATGATGGCCGACAAGCCCTTCGATGCCGTCGGCTCGCTGCAGGTCGCCACCCAGGCGGCGCAGGGCGTCGGCGAGCTGTTCACCTACGACGTGGGCAAGGTCACCATCCCGCGCCAGCGCAGCGCGATGATCCCGTTCATCGGCAAGGACATCCCGGTCGAGCGCGTGTCGATCTACAACCGAGCGGTGCTGCCGCGCAATCCGCTGGCTGGCGCCCGTCTGACCAACAGCACCGGCCTGCACCTGACCCCCGGCCCTGTCACGGTGTACGACGACGGCACCTATGCCGGCGACGCCCAGCTGACCGCTCTGCCGCCCGGCCAGGTGCGCCTGATCTCCTTCGCCATCGACCAGCGCCTGCTGATCGACAGCGAGCAGGAGCGCAGCCAGCAGACGCGGATCCTGGGCAAGATCGTCAAGGGCGTGCTGCAGTTGCAGATCGTCAGCCTGCAGGGCCGCACCTACAAGGCGGAGAACCAGGGCGACGTGGCCAAGCAGCTGATCGTCGAGCACCCGCGTGCCGGCGGCGAGTGGAAGCTGCACGAGACGCCGGCCGCGCTCGAGACCACCGACCAGCTCTACCGCTTCAAGGTCGATGTCCCGGCCAAGGGCAAGGCGGAGCTGGCTGTCACCGAACGCATGCAGTGGGGCGAGGCGATCGCCCTGCTCGACGGCGACGAGGACCGTGTCGGCCTGTTCCTCGGCGGAGGCGGCGAGCTGAAGCCGGCGCTCAAGGAAGCCCTGCTCAAGACCCGCGTCTTCGTCGAGGCCTGGCGCGCCGCGCAGCGCTCGCGCGAGGAGGGGCAGCAGCAGATCCGCGCCATCACCGAGGATCAGGAGCGCATCCGCCGCAACCTCGGCTCGATCAACCAGGGCAGCGACTACGCCAAGCGCCTGCTGACCAAGCTCAACGAGCAGGAGACCAAGCTCGATCAGCTGCGCGTCATCGACGAGCAGCTCGCTGCCGACATCACCGCCAAGCGCAAGGCGCTGTCGGATTTCGTCGGCCAGCTGACGGTCGAGTGAGTCGGGGGACCGTGGGCTTCAGCCCGCGGTCCTGGTCCTGTTCCACTGCACGCAGTCGGCGTAGGTGACGCTGCTGCCGCCGAAGATGTCGAGGGCGCTGCCGATGGTCACATCGACGCGCCCGTTCGATTCGCGCTCGACCAGTTCGAGGTCGGCGAGCGAGCGGGCGCCGCCGGCATAGGTCACCGGGATCGGCGACCAGCGCCCGAGGCGGCCGACCAGCTCGTCGTCGACGCCATTGCACAGACCTTCGACGTCAGCGGCATGGATGAGGAATTCGCTGCACGAACCGGCCAGGCGGGCGAGGTTGCACTCGTCGACGGCGAAGCCGGTGACGCGCTGCCAGCGGTCGATCGCCACCATCCAGCCGCCGGCCTTGCGCCGGCACGACAGATCGATGACCAGGCGCTCGCGGCCGATCGCCGCGACCAGCGCGGCCAGGCGCTCGGCGGCGAAGCGGGCGTCGGGGAACAGCCACGAGGTGATGATGACCTTCTCGGCTCCGGCTGCGATCCAGGCCTGGGCGTTGGTCGCGTCGATGCCGCCGCCGAGGTGCAGACCGTCGGGCCACGCCGCCAGCGCAGCGCGGGCGGCGTCATCGTTGCCCTTGCCCAATTTGATGACGTGTCCACCGGTCAGCCCATCGCGCCGGTACATGCCGGCGAAATGCTCCGGCGGCTGGCTGGCGACGAAGTTGGTCTTCGGCTGGGCCCCCTCGGCCAGCGTCCCGCCGACGATCTGCTTGACCACGCCGTCGTGCAGGTCGATGCAGGGACGGAAGAGGGTCATGATCTGGCTGCCGGCTGCTGGCCGCTGGCCGCTGGCCGCTGGTCGCTGGTCACTGGCGCCTACTTCTTGATGACCGGCTTCTCGTCGGGATCGGAATAGTCCGGCCCGCCGAGGATGCCGCTGCGGCGCATCTGCTCGGTCATCAGCTGACGCACCAGCTTGACGCCCTGGAGGATGCCGTCGCCCTGGACGGCGGCGCCGGTGCGGTGCAGGAACTTGGCCAGCGCCTGGTAGGCGTTGAGTGCATGTGGCGACAGCGCCGCCTGCACGTGCTGCGGCGGCAGGGCCTGCGGCAGCACCTGGGTGAGCAGGGCGGCGAACTCGTCGCGCGACAGGTCGGTGAGCTGGGCGCCGACGGCTTGCTGCGCCAGCTTTTCCAGCAGCTGGCCGAGCTGCCCGGCCATCTGCTTGACCTGCGGCTGCAGTGCGGCCGCTTCGGGGCTGGCGAGGAAGGCCTTCCAATCGACCGGTGCGCCACCGCCAGCGGGCGGCTCGCCCTCTTCGGGTGGGGCCTCGGCCTCGCCGGGACCAGCGCCGAGATCGTAGGACGGCGGAGCGTCGCTTACAGGTACCGGCTGCTTGGCCGGCGCTTTGGCGGGCTGCTCGGCCGGCTTTTCTGCCGGCTTGGCCGGCTCGACATACAGGTGGTCGGCAAAGACCACCGACCACTCGGCGGAGAACTGCTTCACCGCTTCGCGGTCGCGGCCGTCAGCCACCGCCTTCTTGATCCGCTGCAACTCGAAGCGGTCGCAGAAGCGGTCGCCGTCGACCACCGCCTGAGCCAATGCGCCGGCCTCGGCGTCGCCGAGCACGGCGAGGGCGCGCACCGCGTGCTCGCCCAGCCCGG
>JALHRW010000201.1 GCA_022841245.1 Planctomycetota bacterium | reverse complement strand
GAGTCTCCACTATAAGGACAAATATGGGGCGGTGGTTAAGCTGGCGATTCCACCAATTGCTAAACTGGATAAGTTGAACTCTGATCCTAAAAACGCAAAAGTGTTAAGTGAATGTGGTATTAAACAAGCTGCCGTAATTGGCTCGGATGAACATGGGGTACCTGTTCTGCTTGATTGCGAATCACTGAAAACGTATCTGCTTGATCCAGCCTCAGCCGGTCCTGACTGCATAAAGAATGCTATAACCATCCTTACAGAATAGGATGTCGTCTAACAAATCGGTACGGGGAGCGCGTGACATGTGGTTATGGCTCAGGCAGCCCTGGTTCTCCCCTTAGGGTCGCTACCACGTTCCAGGCAAGTGGGTGCCGCTGCGGTCAAGAATTCGCGGCGGCCAGGACTACTTAGCGGATAGGGTCGCCACCGCCGCTCAGTTCTTGACGCTCCGCTTAGTCATAAGTGTTGCCACTGAAACTATTTGCGGTGATTCGGATGGTCCGGGTCACGCACCCACACTACCTCTATGTTAGGCGAAATATGCACGAATTATATTCATATGTGTCCGCGTCCGAAGGCCAGGTCCTGATCGAGCGCGGGCCGCTCATCCTCGCCGCACCCCGGCGCCTCAACCAGGAGCTTGGACCAGACCGCTTGGCGCTGGCGGCCATGCCCGGTGCGACGTGCACGGTCGAGATCGTGGACAGTCAGACGGTGTTCACCATCGCTGGCGATCGCGCTGACCAGACACCGCTGCGTCTGACCGCGCTCAGCCAGGCGGGCACCGGCGGAGCGGATGATCCGTACGTGGCGGTGTTCCCGACGCAGGCAGGCTAGCCGCATGTTCCGCAGCGTCTGGTGCTTCAGACGCTGCGGAGGTGGCGATCAGAATCCCTGGCCGCCGGGAGCCGGAGTCGTGGCGTCCGACTGCCGTCGTGGCGTCGTGACGCCGCCTGGGGCGCCATTGCCAACGCCGCCGCTGGCGGCGAGGAGCACCAGGATGCTGACCCCCCGGTCAGAGGTGGTTTGCGTCACCGTCACCTGCGGCTGCGTGCCATGCGACATGGCGAGCTGCCGTACCACCGCGAGCGCGGTTCCGCTGAAGCGGCCGTCCGCCGGAAAGACGATGGGGAGGTTCTCCAGCGCGTCGGCCACTCGCACCTGCAGGGTGCCCTTGCTCAGCACCTTCGCGGCAGCGCCCAGGGTGGCGGCCTCGTCCTTGGTGATCACGACGAGCGCGGGGGCATTGGGCGCATTGGCGTTCGGACCCGTGGTGGCGCCGGCCGGGGTGGGAGCCGGAGTCGTCGGGGCCGCATCACCGGCGGCCACAGTCGGGGCGGTGGCCGCGAGGGCGGCGGCGAGGGAGGCGGCGAGGATGGGACGGGAGGGCATGTCGGAAACCTTCTGAGGTTGGGGCGTTACCGGAGTGGCGACGCTGACGGGAACGGGGAGAGGTGTCGCGCTGAAGCCGACGAGCAGTCCGGCAGCGACTAACCCGGCGGCGGCCAGACTGGCGCTGGTCCAGGCCAGCGTGTGCAGGGCCTGATGACGCAGATGGCTATCGGCGAGAGCATGGGCAGTGGCGTTGGTGGCAGCCCAGGGCGCGACGGATCCGGTGGCGGCCAGGGCATCGTCGCTGAGCAGGGTGAGCAGCAGCGCGGCGCTGACCGCCACCCCGCGCCGCTCCAAAATGCGACGGAGGCGCTCGCGGCCGCGGCTGAGCCATTGGCAGACGCTGCCCTCGGGTGAACCAAGGCGCACCGCCACCTGGTTCACCGGCAGGCCCTCCAGATGGTGCAGCACCAGGCAGGCTCGTTGGCGCTCTGGCAAGGCGGCGAGGGCATCGTCGATCTGACGGAGGAACTCGCTGCGCAGGGCGGCATGGGCGACGGGATCGGCAGCGGTGGCGGTTGCGGGCATCGCCGCTCCTTCGTGGCGGCGGCGGGCGGCCTCGGCACTGCGCCGATCCCGGGCGAGGTCGCGGGCCACCCGGTGCAGCCAGCCGCCGATGTCCGGATCACCGCCGGCGAGGGCGTCCACCTTGCGCGCCAGCACCAGGAAGGTCGCCTGCGCCACATCCTCGGCGGCATGGTGGTCCCCGAGCACCCGGCGTGCCACCGCTTCGACCATCGGGCGGTGCCGTTCGACCACGGCGCTGAAGGCGGCCTCGTCGCCAGTCTTCCAGCGGGTGAGCAGGGCGAGATCGGTGCTTGGTCCCATCTGGCAACCTCCCGGGGCAGGCGGTAGCGCCATGACACCTATGTGGCAAAGGCGCGGAAGGCCCAAGAGGAAGGGCCGGCGGGCCTGCTATCGCGGGCCTTCCGGCGGTCTGATCCGCCCCAGCCGGCGCAGGTCCGGGACCAGCCAGGCGGTGACGGCGGTGACCGCGATGGTCAGCGACCCGCCGACGATGACCGACGGCACCAGTCCGAGCAGCTTGGCGGCGACGCCGGACTCCAGCGCGCCGACCTCGTTGGACGAGCCGATGAAGATGGCGTTGACCGACGAGACCCGGCCGAGCAGGTGCGGCGGAGTCAATACCTGCAGCAGGGTCTGTCGCACCACCACGCTGATCTGGTCGGCCGCTCCGCTGAGCGCGAGCAGCACCAGCGATAGCCACAGCGCGGTACTCAGGGCGAAGCCGATCATGCACAGGCCGAACAGGACGACGGCGAGCAGCATGGTGCGGCCGGCGCGCGCGAAGGGCGGACGCCAGGCGAGGATGGCGGCGGTGCAGGCCGCGCCGACCACCGGGGCGGCGCGCAAGGCGCCGAGGCCCTCCGGACCGACCTGCAGCACCTCTTTGGCGAAAGCGGGCAGCATCGCCACCGCACCGCCGAACAGCACGGCGAACATGTCGAGGGCCGAGGCGCCGAGCAGCACGCGCTGGCCGAGCAGGAAGCGTACGCCCTCGCCGATACCGCCCGCCCCACCGGCCGGCGGCTGCACCGCTCCCGGACGGTTGCGGCCGATGCCGAACAGCGCCACCGCCGCCACCACGATGAGCACGGCGTCGCAGGCGTAGGCGATCGCCGCGCCACCGTACGCGTAGATCAGGCCGCCCAGCGCCGGGCCAGCGACCAGTGCAACCTGGAAGAGACCGCTGCGCCAGCGCGCCACGCGCTCGGCCAGTTCGCGCGGGGCGACCTCGCTGCTCAGCGCGGTGCGCGCCGGCATCAGCACGGCGCGAGCCAGGCCGCCGAGGGCGACGGCGGCGATGATCGACCACATCTGGCCGGGCAGGCCGGGCAGCAGCGCCACGGCGGCGAGGCCGAGCGCGCACAGCAGATGGATGGCGAGAGCCCAGCGCATGACGCCGACGCGGTCGCGCCGGTCGGCCAGCGCGCCGGCGGGCAGGATGCAGGCGAGGAAGGGGATGATCTCGGCCACCCCGATCAGGCCGAGGGCGAGCACGCTGCCGGTGAGGTCGTAGATCTGCCACGCCACCACGGTGGAGCGGATCTGGATTGCCAGGGTGGCCGCCACGAGGCTGACGGCGAACCAGCGGAAACCGGGATGGGCGAAAGGCGAGGCGGTGCCGTCTCTGGGCATGATCGCAGGATGGCGTTCGGGCGGCCGTCGTCATCCAGGCGGATCCGCATGGGGTGGCGAGGATCCGACATGATCTTGCGGTAGGCGGCGCGCTTCCGTCGTGACAGGATCGGCGCCATGACCGCCACCGTCGCACGTCCCAACGTCCTGCTGATCACCACCGACCAGCAGCGCTTCGACGCCCTGGGGCTGATGCGGCCGGACGGCCCGTTGGAGACGCCGACCCTTGATGCGCTGGCTTCCGGCGGCGTGCACTTCCGTCGTGCCTATTCGACCAGTCCGGTGTGCATCCCGGCCCGGCGCAGCCTGCTGTCGGGGTTGCATCCGCAGACCCATGGTTTGCGCGAATACCGCGATGGGCTCGAGTGGGACGCCCCGATCTCGCTGCCGGGCCTGCTCGGCGCGGCTGGTTACCAGACCGAGCTGGTGGGCAAGCTGCACCTGCATCCGCAGCGCAAGCGCTACGGCTTCGACCACATGGTCCGGGTCGAGAGCTCGAACGACCGCTGGGACACGCCGCTGCAGCCGACCAACGACTGGATCGACTGGATGCGTCGTCAGGGCTACGACCACCCCAACGACATCGGCATCAATGGCAATGGCCGCAGTTCGCGGCCGTGGGACAAGCCCGAGCACACCCACCTGACCAGCTGGCTGGCCGACGAGGCGGTCGAATTCTTCACCCGCCGCCGCGACCCGACCTGCCCGTTCTTCCTCCACCTGTCCTTCGTCGCGCCGCATCCGCCGCTGACCCCGCCGCAGGCCTACTGGGACCGCTACTTCCGCCGCCATGACGCGCGGCCGGTGATCGGGGCCTGGGCTCCGATCGGTCCGGCGCTGCGCGGCCGGCCGGACGATGCGGCGACCGGGCCGTTCGCCCTGCGCGAGATCCAGGATGCCATGTCCGGCTACTTCGGCTCGATCCACCACATCGACGACCGCATCCGCCATGTGCTCACCCGACTCTTCGAATACGGCTCGCCGCGCGCGCACGAGCCGACCCTGATCATCTTCACCAGCGACCATGGCGAGCTGCTCGGCGACCACCATCTGTGGCGCAAATCGCTGCCCTACGAGGGCTCGGCCCACATCCCCTTCATCATCACCGGCCGCAACCTGCCCGACCTGCGTCCCGGCGTCTGCGACGACCTGGTCTGCCTGGAGGACGTCGCAGCCACCGTCCTCGATCGCTGCGGTCTCGCGCTGCCCGCTCCGCTCGGCAGCGGCCTCGACGGCTGCAGCCTCGTGCCGCGGCTGCGTGGAGCTGGTGCGCCGGTGCGTGAGCGTCTGCATGGCGAGTGCGGTCCGTACCACTACATCGTCGAGGGTGGGTGGAAGTACCTGTGGTTCCGCTCGACCGGCGAGGAGCAGCTGTTCGACCTGGTCGAGGATCCCTGCGAATGCCAGGACCGTTCGACCGACAGCGCACGCCTGGCACCGTTCCGCCACCGCCTCGCGGCGCATCTCGCCAGTCGCGACGACGTCCGTTTCGACCCTGCCGCCTGCGTCCCCTGCGCCAACCGGCCGCCGCGCGCCATCTGGAAGTGATGGCGTGCGTGCAGCGGTTTCAACGCCTTCGCGCATCGTCCCGATCACCTGGGACGGCTCAGGCGAACGGGCCCACAAGTCATTTCAGAGAGATATTTTGCGTCTATCGTTGAAAGATTTCAGAAAGATTATACAACAGGGCAAGACCGGAGCACCCATGGCCCAGCCCGCCCCTGCCGCACGCCTTCGCATCGTCGGTGATGCCATCCCCAACTTGCCGTGGGAGGCCAAGCCAGCCGGCAATCCGGATGTGGTGTGGCGCTTCTCGGGCAATCCGGTGATCGGCCGCCGGCCGCTGCCCGACGTCACCGGCATCTACAACAGCGCGGTGGTGCCGTGGCAGGGCGGCTTCATCGGCGTCTTCCGCACCGAGTACGTCACTCGCATGCCCTACCTGCACGTCGGCCGCTCGCCCGACGGCATCCGCTGGACCATCGAGCCGAAGCCGCTGGCGCTCGGCGGCGGCGACGGCGTCTCGGCCTTCGAGTACGGCTACGATCCGCGCGTGGTGAAGCTGGGCGAGTGGTACTACGTGCTGTGGTGCAACGGCTACCACGGCCCGACCATCGGCATGGCACGGACGAAGGATTTCGTCGCCTTCGAGCAGCTTGAGAACGCCTTCCTGCCCTACAACCGCAACGGCGTGCTCTTCCCGCGGAAGATCGGCGGCATGTACGTCATGCTCAGCCGGCCCTCCGACACCGGCCACACGCCCTTCGGCGACATCTTCATCAGCCAGAGCCCCGATCTGGAATTCTGGGGCCGCCATCGCCACGTCATGAGCAAGGGCGGCAACTGGTGGGAAGGCGTGAAGATCGGCGCTGGCCCCGCCCCGATCGAGACCAGCGAGGGCTGGCTGATGATCTACCACGGCGTGTGCTCGACCTGCAACGGCTTCGCCTACCAGTTCGGCGCCGCGCTGCTCGATCTGGAAAAGCCGTGGATCGTCAAGCACCGCTGCGACCGCGCGATCCTGCTGCCCGAGGCGCCCTACGAGACCACCGGCCTGGTGCCCAACGTGGTCTTCCCGGTCGCCGCGCTGTGCGACGCGCCGAGCGGCCGCATCGCCATCTACTACGGCGCCGCCGACACCTTCTGCGCCCTGGCCTTCTGCCAGATGGATGAACTGGTCGCCTACGTCCGCGCCCACGATGGCCAGAAGCGCTGAAACGGAACCCGCCATGCACAGCAAGCCCCTCCCCGCCGCCAAGCCCTTCGGCCACTTCAGCGCCGACGGCCGCGAGTACGTCATCACCGCGCCGTTCGCGCCGCCGCGGGCGCAGATCAATTTCCTGTGGAACGACACGCTGATCTCCGGCCTCAACCAGTTCGGCAGCGGCGACGGGGTGTTCAACAACCAGACGCTGATGTACAACCACGAGAAAGGCCGCGTGCGCCTGGTGCGCGACGGCCGGCGCTACTGCTACGTGCGCGACCGCGCCGACGGCCAGGTGTGGAACAGCGGCGTCTTTCCGATCAACACGCCGGGAGCGCAGCTGACCACGCGGGTCGGCCTCGGCTATTCGGTGTTCACCACCGAGCACGCCGGCATCGTCATCGAGAGCCGCGTCATGCTCGCCCCGGACGAGCCGGTCGAGATCTGGGAATACCGCATCCGCAACGCCAGCGGCCGGGCGCGCAGCCTATGGCTGGCGCCGTACGTCGAATGGCTGCTCGGCGGCTACGGCACGTTCAGCAGCCCGTACTCGTACCTGCGCTCGACCTTCGACGCGTCGCGCAAGGCGGTGCTGTCGTTCAACACCTCGGACGAGCGTCCGCACGGCCGTTACAACGCCTTCGTCGCCACCGACGGCGCGGTCGAGGGCTGGTGCGGCGGCCGGCGCGACTTCCTCGGCCCCTTCGGCAGCCCGACTGCGCCGCAGAGCCTGCTCGACGGCAAGCTGTCCGGCACCGAAGCGTGGTGCGAGGAACTGGCCGGCGCGCTGGCCATCGCGGTCGAGCTGCAGCCCGGCGAGGAGAGGAGCGTCACCGTGCTGCTCGGCTCCTTCGACACGATCGGGGAAAAGGACCGTTTGATCGACAAGGTCATGCCCGCCGCCTACCGCGCGGCGGCGTGGACCAGGTTGCAGGCCGAGAAGGACCTGATGCTCAGCCGCGTCCAGGTCGAGACGCCCGAGCCGCAGATCGATCGCCTGGTCAACACCTGGGCCAAGCAGCAGATCCAGCTATGCGTCGAGTTCGGACGCGACGGCGCGCGCGGCTTCCGCGACACCCTGCAGGACGCCTGGGGCATCCTGCCGTTCAACGCGCCGCTCGCGCAGGCCAAGATCAAGGAGACCCTGGCGCACCAGGCGAGCGACGGCCACGCCATCCGCGGCTGGCTGCCGATCCAGCCGCACCACTACTCCGACGGTCCGGCGTGGATCACGCCGACCGTCGCCGCCTGCCTGAAGGAGACCGGCGACTACGCCTTCCTGCAGCAGGTCGTGCCCTACCTCGATCAGGGTCAGGACACCGTGCTCGGCCATATGCTGACCGGCGTGCGCCACCTCAGCGACGATCTCGGCGTGCACGGCTTGGTGCTGGCGCACGAGGGCGACTGGAACGACTCGCTCAACTGGATGGGCAAGGGTGGCAAGGGCGAGAGCGTGTGGACCTCGATGGCGCTGTCCTACAGCCTCGACATCCTCGGCGAACTGGCGCGCGAGGTGCTGCGCGATCCCGGGCTGGAGCGCGAGATGCGCGAGCGGAAGACGAAGATCGATGCGGCGATCCAGCAATACGGCTGGGACGGCGCGTGGTACCTGGCCGGCTGGAGCGACTTCGGCGAGCCGGTCGGCTCGGCGAAGAACCGCGAGGGCCGCATCTTCCTCAACAGCCAGACCTGGGCGGTGATGACCGGGCTGGCGCAGGGCGAGCGGAAGACCGCGTGCCTGAAGGCGATCGACACGATGCTCGAGGCGAAGCACGGTTCGCTCACCCTGACGCCGTCGTACACCGGCGCCGACCAGAACGTCGGCCGCGTCACCATGCTGCTGCCCGGCATGTACGAGAACGGCACGCCGTACTGCCACGGCACCTCGTTCAAGATCGTCGCTGATCTGTGCGCGGGCCGCCCCGACCAGGCCCTGGCGAGTTGGCGCAAGGTCATGCCGGACAGCGCCGCGCATCCCTCATCGCTGAGCGGCTGCGAACCCTACGCCTTCACCAACCAGTACCTCGGCCCCGACAACGGCCGCGCCGGCGACTCGATCAGCGGCTGGATCACCGGCACCGCCGGCTGGATGTTCCGCTCGATCGTCGAGTACGTCTGCGGCATCAAGCCGGGCTACCGCGGCCTGCGCATCGAGCCTTGCCTGCCGACGGCGTGGAACCGCGTGCGGGTACAGCGCGACCTGCGCGGCCACCGCTACGACATCGTGATCGTTCGCAATGGCGCCGGTTATGACATCACGGTCGACGGGAAGCCGTACGACGGGCGGGTACTGACCTACGCCTGAGTGCGGCCCGGGCGTGCGCCAAGGCGACGGCGCTGCCGTAGCCGGCGGCCTCGGCCGCCTGGGCCAGGGTCGCGCCAGCAGCGAGGCGCTCAGCCGCCAGGCGCAGTCGGGCCTGGCGCAGATAGCGCAGC
>JALHRW010000200.1 GCA_022841245.1 Planctomycetota bacterium | reverse complement strand
CCGCCGCATCGCCATCGGCCGCGCCCTGCTGCGCCGCGCCATCACCGACCGGCTGCGCGCCGCCGGCGAGGCTGGCAGCGACGAGCAGGCGGCGTGCGACGCGCTGCTCGGCTAGGCTGACAGTGCGCTCTCGACCGTGTCGGCGAGCGCGCCGATGAACGCCGGATGGTCGCCGACGGTGGCGGCACGGGTCAGGCGCAGGCCGAGGCGCGCGGCGGTATGCTGCGCCTCGACGTCGAGGTCGTAGATCACCTCGATGTGGTCGACGAGGAAGCCGAGCGGCTGCAGCAGCACATCCTCGTGGCCGGCATCGCGCAGTGCGGCGAGCGCATCCGACACCGCCGGCGTCGACCACGGCACCCGGCTGGTCGCCGGCGCGCTCTGGTAGGCGATGCCGTGCTCCGGCTTGCCGAAGGCGGTGGCGGCCAGCGCGGCGCTGGCCGCCACCAGTCCGCGATAGCCGCTCGCCGCTTCGGCCGGCTGCGGAATGGCGTGGGCGGTGAACAGCAGGGCGGCGCGGTTGAGACGTCCGGCGCTCCAACCCAGGGTCGCCTGCCGCAGGCGGTCGGCGGTCGCCTGGGCCAGACCCGGGTGGAGATGGAACGAGCCGGCCCAGCGGATGTCGGCGCGCGGCGCGGCGGTGCGATAGAGGTCGGTTGAACGCGCTGCGGCGTGCGGCGCCAGGACCACGCCGACCACGCGCTCGCAATCGGCCAGACGCTGGCAGGCCTCGCCGATCCATGGCGTCCAGTGGCGGAAGCCGAGTTCGAGCTGGACCCGCCGGCCGCGCCGGGCGAGTTCACCGCGCAACGCGTCGGCCTGCGCCGCAGCCAGGCGGTTGTACGGGCTGTAGCCACCGAAATGACGATAGTGCGACACCACCTCGGCGACCCGTCCGGCCTGCGCCGGATCGTCGCCGAGGATGCCGGAGACGAAGCACGGCGCTTCGCAGCCCGGGCCGCGCGCGCAGTCCGTGCGTCGTCCGCAGCAGCCCGGCTGCGGGCCGCCGAAGGCGGCGAGCAGCACGCCCTCAGTCATTACGTGTGGTCTTGTTCAGCCGCCCGAGCAGCTTGCCCAGCGCGGCCAGCGGCACCTCGGCGGTGCACATCAGCTGGCCGGGACCGGACTGGCGCAGCACGCCGAAGACGAAGACCGGCTCGGCCGCCACGCCATCGGCCGGCGGCGGGACGTTCCACGCCTGGGTCACGTCGACCCACAGCGCGAGCAGCGACGGGGCGGCGTCGAGGCTGCCGGGCTCGTCGAGCCGGGCCAGTACCTCGGCGGCAGCAGCGGCGCCGCGCTTGGTCCCGAGGTCATCGACGCGGACGGCGTGGCGGTCGCCGGCGATGCAGAAGCTGCCGCCATTGACCAGGCTGAAGGCCGAGCGCTCACCCAGCTTGACGATCTGGGGATCCTCGCCGCGCAACGCGCCGGCCAGGACCGCCACCGACTGCACCACCTCGATGGCGCGAGGGTGCTCGACCACCCACTGCTGCAGCGTGCCCGGGCCGCTGCGCTCGAGTGCGACGGCGAAGGCGCCGGTGCGCTCGATCAGGGTGCACAGGCTGCGGAAGGCGCCGTCGGCGGCGTCGGTCCAGCGCACCCCGGCGGCAGCGCGCAGCATCTCGGCCTGGTCGAAGGCCCAGCGTTCGAGCTGACCCTGGAAGGCGAGGCGGCCGGTGACCAGGACGGCGGTGCCGGGGCGGCGCAGCTGGCCGGCGAGGCGCTCGGTGCCGGGACGCTGCGCGCCGATCCATGCGGCGAGCACGCTGTCGGGCTTGGCAGCGAGGCGGGCCCCCAGCACCATGCGGCCCTGGGCATCGCTCTGCGCCGTCAGGCTGAGCGCGGCGACCTGCCCGGCGATGGCGGCCCAGGCTCCGGGCAACAGGCCGGGGACGGTGGTGAATTCGTCGGCGACCAGCGGCGCGGACGGCAGGGCGGCGAACCAGTCCGCCCCGGGCAGCCGGGGCGCCTTCACCCCATCGCCACGCAGCGACAACTCGACCGGCGGCGCGAAGGGGTCGACCGCTGGCGTGCCGACAGCGACGGCGAGCCGGCGGCACTCCTCGGCGGTACGGGCGAGGAAGGCGATGTTGCCGGCGACCAGCAGACGGTACTCCCACTCGCCCCCGGGCTGGTTCTGGCGGTAGATCACCGTGCCATCGCGCTCGCCGGTGCGCACCATCGGGGGTTCGTCGCGCTCGACCATGCCGAAGGCGCCGAGGAACTTGCCGCGATCGGTCACCGGGATGGCGGCGAGCAGCGGGGCCTTGCCCGGACGCCACGCCAGCAGCGCCGGCCGGCCGAGATCGATGCCGTCGAAGCTGCTGGCGCGGTAGAGCACGCGGGCGAGTTCGCCGCGCACCGCCGCGAGATCGCCGCCGTAGGCGGCGGCGAAGCGCGTCGCTTCGCGATCGACCCAGCGCCCGTCGCGGACGCGCAGGATGACCTCGGCCTGGTCGAGCGGGTTGGCGCTGGCGGCCTCGCCGGCGGCTAGGGCGGCCAGACAGAAGCACAGGCAGAGGATGCGGGGGCTCACGACCATGGTGTATGTCGTAACCACCGTGACATCAAGGACGCTCAGGGGGAACGGCGGGCGAGCGCGGCAAGCACCCCGCGGTTGACCCAGAGGTACTCGGCGAGCGAACCCAGGCTGAGCACGGCGGCCGCCCAGCAGCCCCAGGCGGCGGCATGCAGCATCCACTCCTGGCGTCCGAAGCACACCGCCGGCAAGCCGATGGCGATGATCAGCACCGCGCCCTGGACCCACGCCTTGACCTTGCCGCTGGTGCGCGCCGCCAGGACCAGGCCGCGGGCGGCGCACATCGCCCGCACCGCCCCCTGGACGATCTCGCGCATGACCATGAGCACGACCGGCAGCCACGGCATCAGCCCGGCGCCGAGGATGGCCGAACCGTCGGCCGCGGTGCCGACCAGGTAGACCGACTGCTGCAGCCCGGCGGCCCCGGCGGCGCTGACCGCGTAGCCGACCCCGCCCGCCGGCAGGAGCAGGGCGAGATAGGCGAGCATGCGGTAGAACACGTCGCAGAAGGGGTCGGCGAGCTTGCCGAAGTCGCTCACCTCGTTGCGTGCTCGCGCCACCTTGCCGTCGAGCCAGTCGGTCATCTCGGCGAGGCCGCAGATCCAGCCGGCGGCCCAGAAGCAGGCCTGACCATCGACCGGCAGGAGCAGGTACGCCGCCACCGCCGCCGGGGCGATGAACAGGCGGGCCAGGGTGATGCGGTCGGCTAGAAGCACGGAGGAAACGTGGCGGAGGGCCTGGATGGGGCAAGGAGGAAGCCCTGTCCCACCGCCCCTATCTCCCTACCAAACCGAACCGGCCGGCTAGCATCCGCCCCCCGCATGCCCAGCCCCCACGGCCTCCTCGCCCGCCTGCGCCGCCTGCTGATCGGCGCGCCGCGTGACGTCGAAGACCGCTCGATCTTCCACAAGCTCGCCCTGGTCCCGCTGCTGGCGTGGATCGGCCTGGGCTCGGACGCCTTGTCGAGCTGCGCCTACGGCCCCGAGGAGGCGTTCAAGTTCCTGCACGGCAACGAGTACCTCGCCCTGCCGCTGGCCGTCGCCACCGCCCTGACCGTCTGCCTGCTGGCCGCGGCCTACAGCGCCCTGATCGAGAGCTTCCCCACCGGCGGCGGCTACGGCGTCGCCACGCGCATGCTCGGCCGCCACACCGGCCTGGTCGCCGGCTCGGCCCTGATCCTCGACTACGTCTTCACCATCGCCATCTCGCTCGCCGCCGCCGCCGCCGCGTTCTTCAGCCTGCTGCCCAAGGACCTCGCCTGGATGGTGCCGTGGTCCGCGGGGGGCGGCATCGCGCTGCTGACCATCCTCAACCTGCGCGGCGTGCGCGAGCCGATCTACGTCCTGGCCCCGGCCTTCGCCGTGTTCCTGGTGGTGCACGCCCTGCTCATCGGGGCCGGCATCGTGCTGCAAGTGCCGCATGCGCCCGAGGTCGCCCGCGACCTCGGCAGCGGCTTCGTCGACGGCTGGCAGGGCCTCGGCGCGCTCGGCATGCTGACCCTGTTCATCGGCGCCTTCGTCATCGGCGGCGGCACCTACACCGGGATCGAGGCGGTGAGCAACGGCCTGCCCCTGCTGCGCGAGCCGCGCGTCGCCAACGCCAAGCGCACCCTGCTCTACATCTCGGTCAGCCTGGCCACGGTGGCGGCCGGCCTGATCATCTGCTACCTGCTGTGGGACATCCGCCCGCAGGATGGCCGCACCATGAACGCCTCGCTGGCGATGGCGGTGTTCGCCGGCTGGCCGGGCGGCACCGCCCTGGTGTGGTGCGCCATGATCTCGGCCGCGGCCCTGCTCATCGCCGCCGCCCAGGCCGGCTTCGTCGGCGGCCCGCGCGTGGTCGCCAACATGGCGGTCGACGGCTGGATGCCGCGCAAGTACGCCGCGCTGTCCGAACGGCTCACCACCGGCAATGCCGTGCTGATCATGGCCTACGGTGCGGTCCTCGCGATCATCGTCACCGGCGGCGGCATCGAGCAGCTGGTGGTGGTCTACGCCATCTCGGTGTTCCTCACCTTCTTCCTCTCGATGCTCGGCATGCTGCGCTTCTGGGTGCGGATGAAGCGCGGCAGCCCGAAGCGCCGGCGGCGCATCGCCCTGTTCGCCACCGCCGCCTTCGTCTGCGGCCTGGTCCTCGCCCATGCCTGCGTCAACCACCACCATGGCGCGCTGATCGCCGGCGGCGCCATCCTGGTCATCGTGGTCGGCGGCATCCTCATCAACGGCCACTACCGCGGCGTGACCATGAGCCTGCTCAAGCTCTACCGCCAGCTCGAGGACATCCCGGTGGCCACCACCACCGATCCCGGCCCGGTCGACCCCAAGCTGCCGGTCGCCGCCATCCTGGTCAGCGGCTACAACGGCATCGGCATCCATACCGTGCTCAACGCGATGCGCTCCTTTCCGGGCCATTTCCACGGCGTGGTCTTCCTCTCGGTCGGCGTGATCGATTCCGGCTCGTTCAAGGGCGAGGACGCGGTCGACGAGCTGCACCGCAAGGTCGACGGCGACCTCGCACGCTACGTCCAGCTGGCCCGCTCGCAGGGTTTGCCCGCGACCTCGGCCTCGGCCATGGGCACCGACATCGTCGACGAGGCCGAGGCCCTCTGCCTGCAGGTGGCCAAGGACTTCCCCCGCACCACCTTCTTCGCTGGCAAGGTCGTGTTCCGCAACGAGACCTGGTACCACCGCTGGCTGCACAACGACGCCGCCCTCGCCCTGCTGCGCCGCCTGCAGCTGGCCGGACGGGTGGTGGTGGTGCTGCCGGCGCGGCTGAGCTAAGCCCAGGCCACACAAGTTCCGCCTAGCCGCCATTGCCCTGGCGCCACGCCCGCCGTAGCTTTGCAGCATGCCCGAGCTTGATCTTCTCGTCATCGGTTCCGGTCCTGGCGGCGAAGGCGCCGCGATGCAGGCGGCCAAGAGCGGCCTGAGCGTTGCGGTGGCCGAGCGCTACAACGCGGTCGGCGGTGGCTGCACCCATTGGGGCACCATCCCGAGCAAGGCCCTGCGCCAGGCGATCTTCCAGTGGGCTGGGATGCGCGCCAACCCGCTGACCCGGTCGATGGGCGGTGGCGGCGAGGTCTCGATCCCCGACCTGCTCAAGGCCGCCGACGGGGTGATCCGCAAGCAGGTCTCGATGCGCGCCGACTTCTACGAGCGCAACCACGTCGAGGTGCTGCGCGGCGACGCAACCATCATCGATCCGCACACGGTCGAGGTGAAGGATCAGCATGGCGGCCGCGAACGCTACGCCGCCAAGTCCATCGTCATCGCCAGCGGCAGCCGGCCCTACCGCCCGGCCAGCATCGACTTCACCCACCCGCGCATCTGCGACAGCGACACCATCCTGTCGACCCAGCGGACGCCGAAGTCGCTGACCATCTACGGCGCCGGCGTGATCGGCTGCGAATACGCCTCGATGTTCCGCAACCTCGGCATCAAGGTCAACCTGGTCAATACGCGCGACCGGCTGCTGTCCTTCCTCGACGACGAGATCGTCGATGCGCTCGCCTACCACCTGCGCGACCAGGGCTGCCTGGTGCGCCACAACGAGGAGGCCGACCGGGTCGAACCGCTCGACGACTGCGTCGTGCTGCATCTCAAGAGCGGCAAGAAGCTGATGACCGACATGCTGCTGTGGGCCAACGGGCGCTCCGGCAACATCGAGGGCCTGGGGCTCGACAACGTCGGGCTGAAAGCCAACAGCCGCGGCCAGCTCGAGGTCGACGACCACTTCCGCACCAGCGTCCCGTCGATCCTCGCGGTCGGTGATATCATCGGCGCGCCGAGTCTGGCCAGCGCCGCTTACGACCAGGGCCGCGCCGCGATCTGCCACCTCGACGGCAGCGAGGCCTGCGACCGCCGCCTCGGCCGCGACGTGCCCACCGGCATCTTCACCAGCCCCGAGATCAGCTCGATCGGCAAGACCGAGCGCGAACTGACCGAGGCCAAGGTGCCCTACGAGGTCGGCCACTCGCTGTTCCGCAGCCTGGCCCGCGCCCAGATCGTCGGCCAGACCGTCGGCATGCTCAAGATCCTGTTCCACCGCGAAACCCTGGCGATCCTCGGCATCCACTGCTTCGGCTACCAGGCCACCGAGATCATCCACATCGGCCAGGCGGTGATGGCCCAGCCGGCGCCCAACAACACGGTGAAGTGGTTCGTCAGCAACACCTTCAACTACCCGACCATGGCCGAGGCGTACCGGGTGGCTGCCCTCAACGGCCTCAATCGGCTGTTCTAGCCCGGGGGCGCTGCCCCCGAACCCCCGCCGGAGGCGGCTGCCCCCGGATCCCCCGCCAGACACGCCTCACTGACGTTCGGCGATTGCGGGAACGGCGTCAGTAGAGGCGTGCTCGGCGACGGCCAAGCCTGCGCCTCCGCCGCCAACCACACGCAATCTCCAGGATCGACATGCGATGCCTCCAGAAGCGGCCAGCGGCCAGCGGCTACCGGCTACCGGCTACCGGCTACCGGCTACCGGCTACCGGCTACCGATAGCGGCCATCGCCTCGCGTTCCAGTTCCCACAGCCGGGCGGTGACGTCCGCGATCCGTCGCTCCATCTCCGCGTCATCCGGCTCCCCCGGCGGGAACATGATCGGCTCGCCGTAATTCACCGCGATACGCGTGCCGGGCCAGGGCATGCGGAAGCGGTCCCAGGCCGGGGTGATGTCCCAGTGGCCGAGAGCGCCGAAGCCCATCGGCACCAGCGGCACCTGGTGACGGCGGGCGATCTCCAGCGGGCCGGCCTTGGGCCGATAGATCGGGCCGGTCGGGCCGTCGCAGGCGGTGGCGATCATCCAGCCGTCCTCGATCGCGCGCATCAGCTCCTTCGCCGCCTCGGTGGCGCCGCGCCGGCTGCTGCCGCGCACGGTGCGGATGCCGATGCGGTTGAGGTGCGCCGACATGATGCCGCCGTCCTGGCTGCGGCTGGTCAGCGCGGCGACGTGACGGTGGTGATGGCAAGCCGCCGCCATGAGCAGGCTCTGATGCCAGAAGATGCCGACCACCGCCCCACCCGGAGCGAGGCGCTGGGCGCGCTCGGCGCGGTCCTCGTTCAGCCGGGTGATGCGCCAGGTCGACGTCCAGCCGTAGGCGAGGTAATGGACCAATACGCCCGGAACGCGTATTTTCACGCGGGCTGCGCCGCCAGGTCACGCAGCACATCAAGCCGGGCGCAGCGCACCCAGTGGCCGGGGCCGGCCTCCTGCAGGCTGATCGCGCCGCCCTCGAAGGCGGCAGCGTGGCCGGGGAAGCGCTTCACGAAGCGCTCGGCCGAGCTCGGCTGCAGCGGGCTGGGCGGGTCGCCGCTGAGGATGATGCGGGTCTTGCCGCTGCCCGGCACCGCGCTCATCAGCGCCTGGGTGTACGGGTGCAGCGGGGTCGCCAGCACCGCGTCGACCGGGCCGAGCTCGACGATCTCGCCAAGGTACATCACCGCCACGCGCTCGCACAGGTGCGAGACCACCGCCAGGTCGTGGCTGATGAACAGGTAGCCGACGCCCAGCTCGCGCTTGAGGTCCGACAGCAGGTTGAGCACCTGCGCCTGCACCGACACGTCGAGGGCCGAGACCGGCTCGTCGCAGACGATCAGGCGCGGTTCGAGCGCCAGGGCGCGGGCGATGCCGATGCGCTGGCGTTGGCCGCCGCTGAACTGGTGCGGCCAGCGCGTCAGGTCGGACTTGGCCAGGCCGACGCGTTCGAGCAGCGACCCGGCCCGTTCACGTGCTCCGGCGGCATCGGCCAGGCCGTGCACGCGGATCGGCTCGGCGATCGCCTCGCCCACCTGCAGGCGCGGGTTGAGGCTGCCATACGGGTCCTGGAAGATCATCTGGGCGTGGCGGCGGAAGCGCCGCAGCTCGCCCCCCTCCAGCTTCAGCATGTCCTGGCCGAGGATGCGCACGCTGCCGGAATCGGCCTCGAGCAGGCGCAGCACGCAGCGGCCGAGAGTGGTCTTGCCGCAGCCGCTCTCGCCGACCAGACCGAGGGCCTCGCCCGGGGCAAGGTCGAGATCGACCCCGTCGACCGCGCGGACCGCCCCCACCTGCTTGCCCAGCAGCCCCTTCCGGATGGGGAAGTGCTTGACCAGGCTGCGCACGCTAAGGAGGGGATCCATGGTTTGGGAAGGTAGTAGGCCAGCGGCCAGCGGCCAGCGGCCAGCGGCCAGCGGCCAGCGGCCAGCGGCCAGCG